>CAZHAC010000547.1:0-1504 GCA_964529765.1 uncultured Actinomycetes bacterium | reverse complement strand
CGGGATTGCTGGAGGCGTTCCTGGTCGACGACGGCTACCAGCCCGCCGTCGGCGACTGGACCGCCGACCGCTTACGCTTCCCGGGCGGTCTGCCTGACCTGGCCGCGCGCATCGCCGAGGCCGGGCTGCTGCCAGGTCTCTGGCTGGCGCCGTTCGCGATCGGGAGACACTCCGAGATCGCCTCGGGACGCCCGGACTGGCTCCTGCGCGACCAGCGTGGCGCGCCTGTCGTCCCGTTTCGGCGCGACGACCACTGGGGCGGCGACACTTACGCGCTCGACGTCACCCGACCGGACGTGCGCGAGCACCTGGCGGACACCGCGTCACGTCTCACCGCCGACGGCTGGCGGCTGTTGAAGCTGGATTTCCTCTATTTCGCCGCCTACGCTGCCGACATCGCCGCTGATCGCTCGCAGGCCGGTCAGCCGCTTGCTGGCGACCGACTCGACGCCGAGAGCGCAGTCCGCCTGGCGCTGTCGGCGATCCGGGAGGGAGCCGGCGAGGACGTCCTGCTGATCGGGTGCGGGTCGCCGCTCGCGGCAGCCGTCGGGATCGTCGACATCATGCGCACCAGCTGTGACGTGAAGCGCTACTGGGATCCCGAACCGACGCCGGGCTGCGAAGACGAGATGGCGGCGTCGCTGCGCAACGCCTGGCGAGGCGCCCGCCTCAACAGCTACACGCACGGCCGGCTCTGGTGCGCGGACCCGGACCTCGTGATGCTCAGCGAACGCGATTCGACCCTCGATGCCCGGCAACGACGGGATTGGGCGCTCTGGTGCGCGGCGGCCGGCCAGATGCTGACGATGTCAGATCGCCTGAGCGATCTGTCTCCGGCCGAGCTGGCTCTGTGGGAGGAGACGGTCGGGCGCTGGCGCACCGCGCGAACCTCCCAGGACGACGGTAAGGTTTCCTCCCCGCTCGGCGGCCCGGTCGACGGGGAGGTGGCGCCACCCCGCCGCGACAGAGGGGGCTTCGAGGACCATTACAGCGTTAGGCGGTAGCTACCTCGTCCCGGCCGAGGATGTCGAGGACGATGGCGGCCGGCCAGGAAAAGCTGGCGGCTCCCGCCCCTGATCCGTCGAGCGGACTGTAGTGCTCGTAGAAGCCCGCCGCGGCGACGAGCTCAACCGTGCTCCGCTCGAGGGCCGACGCCTCCGCCTCGAGGCCGGTGGTCGCGAGACCGAGCGCGATCAGCCAGTTGAGGTGGGCCCAAACCGGACCTCGCCAGTAGCGCATTGGATCGAAGGCCGGGTGGCCGGGCGGAAGCGTCCAGACCGGTCGCAGGTTCCGGCCCTCGACGATGTACGCCTCCCACATGGCTCGAGCCCGCTCCGGCTGCACCAGCCCGCTGATGGTCGCCGCAATCCCTGCCGGAGTTGGCACCCGAATTCGCCGGCCGGCGACGACGTCGTAGTCGAAGTACGCGCCCAGCTCGGGATCCCAGTGCCGCTCTTCGAAGGCGGCCGCGAACTCCTCCAGCTCATTTCGCTCGAATGGCGCC
>CAZHAC010000546.1:0-1504 GCA_964529765.1 uncultured Actinomycetes bacterium | reverse complement strand
GCCTCCTCGCCGAGGATGACCAGCGCCGGATCGACGGACGACACGTGGACGAGCAGGAAGACGACCACGCTGACCAGGAACGCCACCGGGAGCATGAGCACCAGGCGGCGCGCGATGTACTGGGTCACCGCGCCCGCTTACCGGTGGGCCACTAACTCTTCCAAACCGTTGCCAGGCGTGGCATGCCGTCCGGATAGAGCACGTAGCCGTGCACCTTGTTGGTGCTGATCTGCTCCGCCGGCTGGTGGTTGATGAAGATGTAGGCGGCGTCGGTGACCAGCTGCTTCTGCGCCTGGTCGTAGAGCTGCTTGCGCTTCGCCTGGTCGGTGGTGACGCGAGCGTCCTCGAGCGCCTTGTCGACGTCCGGGTTGCTGTACTGGCCCTGGTTGTTCCCACCGCCGGTGTGGAACCACTGGTAGATGTTTCCGTCGGGGTCGATGCGGCCGCTCCAGCCGACCAGGGCGGCGTCGAAGTTGTGGGCCTCGGTGTCGGTCAGAATCTGGCCGAACTCCTCGGGCTGGACGGTGGCGGTGATCCCGGCCCTGGCCAGCTGGTCCTTGATCAGCGTTCCCTCCTGGATGCTGGCGGGCGTGTTGGCGACCTTGAGCGTGAAGCTGAATCCGGTTGCGATGCCCTTGGCCTTGTTCGGGTCGGCCTTGTCGTAGACCTTTTCGCTGGAGTCGAACGCCCAGCTGGAGGGGGGAATCGGTCCGTAGGAGACGGCGTGCAGGCCAAAGAAGACGTTCTTGTTGACCTGAGCCCGGTCGATCGCGGTGGCCACCGCCTGGGCCTTCGCCTTGTCGTTGAACGGCGCTCGTGCGTGGTTCACCTCGAAGCCGCCGAAGGCGAGCCCGGGGATGCTCTTGTAAGTGAGGTTCGGATCAGTCTTGGCTGTCGCCGTGTCCTGGCCGGCGAGCAGCCGCACGGCGTCGAACGTACCCGTCTTAAGCCCGGCGGCCCGCGCCGCGTCGTCCGTGATCGGCTTGTAGGTGATCGTGTCCAGGTAGGCCTTGGTGCCCCAGTAGTCCGGGTTCTTCTTGAGCAGGAGGTGGTCGTCGCGCTTCCACTCGACGAACGTGAACGGACCCGTCCCGGCGCCGACCGGGTTGCGCCCGAAGTCCGCTCCACCCTTCTGGATGGCGGTCGGGGACAGGATCATGCCCGCTCGGTCGACCAGCTGCGCGAGCAGCGTGGCGTCCGGCTTCTTCAGATGCAGGAGGACCGTGCTCGCGCCCTGCACCTCGACCGACTGCAGGCTGGCCAGCTCCGACTTCCGCGGCGAGGCGGACGCCTGCAGGATGCGGTCCAGGTTGAACTTGACGGCGCTGGCGTCGAACGCCGTGCCGTCATGGAACTTCACGCCCGACTGCAGGTTGAAGGTGTAGGTGAGCCCGTCGGCTGAGATCTGCCAGGACTTTGCCAACCCCGGCTTGATCTTCAGGCTGGGGTCGATAGTGACCAGCGACTCGTACATCTGGTACATCACCGTCCGCTCGACCAGCTG
>CAZHAC010000545.1:0-1507 GCA_964529765.1 uncultured Actinomycetes bacterium | reverse complement strand
TCGAAGAACTGGGTGGCGCGCACGATGGAGTACGGCGTGGGCCCCTGGCGGAGCAGGTCCTCCTGCAGGGTCTTGGCACGGTAATAGTCCAGCTCGGGCACCTGGTCCACGCCGACGATTGAGAGGATCACCTGGTGCCGGACACCGGCGCGTTCCCCCGCGGCTAGCAGGTTGGTCATGGAGGTGCGGAAGAAGTCCAGGGAGGCCTCGTCGAATGTCGGCGAGTTCGCCAGGTTGATCACGACCTCGGCGCCTTCCAGCGCTTGGTCCAGACCCTTCCCCGTGATGAGGTCGACGCCCGTGGATGGTGCAGCGGGGATGGCCTCGTGTCCGGCTGCGGTCAACTTCTGGACCACCTGCGAGCCGATCAGTCCGGTACCGCCGCTGACTGTGAGCTTCATGGTTTTCACCTTTCACCGCGTGCCACCGGGCACGGTTGGGCCCCACACAGCAACAGTGTCCAGGTCGGGCCGGCGGCTCGAATCGGGCGAGCGACCAGAAAACGGACAGGGTGGTCAGAGCGCGCGACTGCCGCAGCCGCCTACGCCCATATGCCTGGCGAAAACACTCATCGTGCCGGCGGTGCGAGGACCAGGTGTACGAAAGGAAGTGATTGATGCGCGCGATAACCATTTCTCGATTTGGTCATCCCGACTCGTCACTAATTCTCCTGCTGGGGATAGGGCGTTTCGCCGCGCGCGAGCATGTCCACGAACTGCGCTATTCGCCGCGCCCTGGTCTCTTCGCGCCTTACGGTGCTGACCCGGTAGAGGATCGCGTATCGGTTCTGCCGGTTGAGCTTCTGGAACATCACCAGTGCTTTCGGACTTGCTTCGAGGGCGGCGGCAAGGTCCGCCGGGACCTCGATCGTCGCGGACCCAGCGTAAGCGTCCTTATGCCTCCCATCAGCCTGAGCTCTCTCTATTTCGGCGATGCCCGCGGGATCCATGCGGCCCTCAGCCAGGAGCCGCGCGGCCAGCTCTACGTTGCGTTTCGACCACAGGCTGCGTGGGCGCCTGGGGGTGAAGAGGACTCGCCAGGTCTTCTCGTCACGGGCCCCCGCCTGGCCGTCGATCCAGCCGAAGCAGAGCGCTTCCTCGAGAGCTTCACGGTGGGTCAGGCTGGTGGGCTCTACGGTCCCCGACTTGGCAAGCACGAGCCTGACGCCATCCGAGTCGCGATGCCCTGACAGCCAGGCACGCCAGGCCCTGGCGTCGGCGACGATGAGCTCCGGCCGCTTAGTCGCCACGCCGATACCGACGAGATGGTCTGGTCGCGGCCAGTTGGGGAGGGGCACAAACGTGCCATGCCTCGTCGATCGCCGCCTTGAGGGTCGGCCTGCCCACCACGCTGAGCTTGACGAGAACTGCCGGGTAGCCGCGGAAGTGCTCGATGTCGAAGAACCCGTCGGGGGGATCCATGAGCAGCACTTCCTTCTCCTCGAGGTTGGCGACCCGCACCGCGAGCAGCGGTCCCTCTGGCGACGGGTGGTCGCCGAGCCGCTTCA
>CAZHAC010000544.1:0-1510 GCA_964529765.1 uncultured Actinomycetes bacterium | reverse complement strand
GCGGCGAGTGAGACGAGATCGACCGGCCCGTGCGCTCGGAGCGCGTTGTCGAGCACCGGTGCCAGCGCCTCCCGCATCCACACCAGGTGCGCCACCGCCTCCGCCGAGTCGACGCCAAACCAGGCGACCGCACCCGGACCCTGGTTGAGCGGCGCGAAGCTCGTGTTGAGGCCCTGGGGGTTGGTGACCTCGAAGACGGGCGTGCTCGGCCCGATCGTGCCCGCCATGGCGACGACGGTGGCGTGGTCGTTGGCGGGCTCCAGGGCGAAGGCCCCGGCGGTGGCCAGTGAATCCGCCTCCGCCGGCGAGGCGGCCCAGCCCTCCGCCATCACGGTTGCCTGCACAGAATGGCGAAGCGGGCCGCAGAACGCTTCCCAGGGCAATGGCGGCCCGCAGTGCAGGACGGTGCGAGCGTCCATTCCGGGGACCGCCTGGAGGGCCGGCGCGATGCCGAGCAGAAGCGGCGAGCTCTCGTCCAGCCGGCGCAGAACCTCGCGGTTCGCCTTCTCGATACCAGGCGCGGCCCGTCCCCACAGGCGAGCCAGCGCGGACACCAGCCGCGGATCCCCGCCCGCCGGTATTCGCCAGTCGACGTCGACCGCCTCGCCGCCCTGGGCCCGGACGGCGGCACCGAACGCCTCGAGCCCCACGTTGACGACGCCGACGCGTTCAGGCAGCCGTCCGCGACGCCGTCTTCTTTGAGACGGCGAGCTATCGTCAGCCATGATGCCGGTCACCGCCTACTGGGAGGGCGGCTACAGCTGCCGGGTGCTGGTTCGAAACCGGTTCGAGCTCCGGGCCGACGAACCACCCGAGGAAGGCGGCGCTGACACCGGCCCCGCGCCCACTGAGCTGCTGCTCGCGTCCCTCGCCGCCTGCTTCGCCATGGCGGTGGCCTATGCCGGGCGCAAGCGGCAGGTGGAACTGCCAGGCGACCTTGCGGTGACGGCGACCGGAGAGTACGCGGGGATGCGTATCCGGAAGGTTCGCGTGGAGGTGGCGGCGAGCCTTGCCCGGCCGCACCTGGAGAGCCTGGTGGGCGAGGCGATCCCCTACTGCTGGGTGTCGAACACTCTCAAAGCCGGCCCGGAGCTCGAGTTCGCCGTGGCCGAGGGGCCGGCCCAGATTGGCGATGCGGAGCTGCGCAGCTAGCATCGCAAGGAGGCGGGTGCCGTGCCGGGCGAGAATGAGCTCGAGCTGATCGCGCAGCGGTTTGGCGGGAACCCTTCCGTCCGCGCCAAGTCGCAGCTGAGGCTGGTGACGGACGTGCTCGGCGCCAGCGATGGTCTCCGGGGACCGGGCGACGACGCCGCCGCGATCGCGCTCGACGGCAGCTTTCTGCTCGTCACCGCCGAGGCGATCTTCCCTCCCTTCGTGGCGGCGGATCCCCACAGCGCCGGCTTCGCCGCTGTCCTGACCAATCTGAACGACGTAGCCGCAATGGGCGGCCGCCCACTGGCGATCGTCGACACCATCGTCGGCCCGGAGCCGCTGGCTCGGCAGGCGCTGG
>CAZHAC010000543.1:0-1510 GCA_964529765.1 uncultured Actinomycetes bacterium | reverse complement strand
GTGTCCTCGAGGATGACCCAACCGATCACGCCGTAGAGCAGGACGAGGGCGCCGACGGCCCCGATCGCCAAGCGCACGGTCAACGGAGCGGTCGCCAGCGCCAGGGCGATGAACAGGATGCCCATGCCCCCCGCGATCGGGAACGGATAGTTGCTGCCCGGAAAGATATGGATGCCGAGCCGGTGCGCGCGCTCGGTGTAGTCGATCACGGGCGGCTCGGCGCGTACGGGGATCGCCAGGTCGTAGCGGCGGACGGAAGCCCGCTGGGGATCGTAGTCGCGCCAGGCCAGGAAGGCGGCCGTGGCGACCTCGCCGTTCGGCCAGAGCGCGAAGCCGCAGGCGTTGCAGAACTCCATGAAGCGCGCGGTGCGCAGGCCGCAGTTGGGGCAGTCGATCGCCAGGGCCGGGTTGGCCACGTCGACGTACCGAGGCTTGGAGCGGGTGACCACTGTCGCCGATTCTAAGTTGCACCGACCCACCGGCGCGGGGCGCCAATCCCTTGCGCTTCAGAGCCCTGCCTATACTTCACCGCGTGTTCTGGCCTTTTGCTCGAACGCGCCGTTTCGCGGTCGCGATCGCGCTGGCAATACTCTGTGCGCTGCTCGTAGCCGCCCCCGCGTTCGCCGAACAGGGGGGCTCGGGCCTCCAGCCCTGGGTGCCGAATGCCGACTCGCCAAACGGCCAGCGGATCTTCCAGCTCTACGCGCTGATCTCGATCCCCGCGGTCCTCATCTTTCTGCTCGTCGAGGGTCTGCTTCTCACGATCGTGATCAGGTTCCGGCGCAGCAAGCAGCCGCCTGACTACGTCCCTCCACAGTGGCACGGGAACAACGTGCTCGAGATCACATGGACCGCGATCCCCTTGCTGATCATCCTCGGGATCGCGGCGCTGTCCTTCGTCGTGCTGAAGAGCGATTTCGACCCCACGACCTTCGCGGCCAAGGCGGCGCCCAACGACCAGATGAATGTGCAGATCCACGGCTACCGCTATGGCTGGAAAGTGCACTACGTTGAGGACGGGGTGGACATCAACATGGTTAATCAGCCGGCCAGCACGGCGATGGTGGTCCCGGTCGGAAAGCTGGTTCGAATATCGCTGGACGGCGACGACGTCATTCACTCCTGGTGGGTGCCCTACCTGATGGGCAAGACCGACGCCGTGCCCGGCTACACCAACTACACGTGGATCCAGCCTCAGAAGATCGGCGAGTACCGCGGCGAGTGCGCTGAGCTGTGCGGCCCCGGTCACGCTCAGATGGGAATCCTGGTCAAGGTCGTCAGCCAATCCGACTATGACGCCTGGGTCCAGCAGCAGAAGCAGCCCGCCAAAGCTTCCCCGTCGCCCTCTTCGGCACCTTCACCGGCGGCCTCGCCCTCACCCGCGGCCGCCGCGAGCCCGAGCCCGAGTCCAACCCGGTAGGAGTTAGTCCCATGGCCACCGCAGTCGCGCCGCCCCGTCCAAAGGAATACGACGACAGCTTCTTCCGCCCGATCACGCTGTGGCTGACGA
>CAZHAC010000542.1:0-1512 GCA_964529765.1 uncultured Actinomycetes bacterium | reverse complement strand
GACAGCATGATGCTGACCAACAACCACGTCGTCGCCGGGGCCCAGAAGGTGATGGTGGTGATGCCCGACGGCAAGCACTTCAACGCCCAGATCCAGGGCACCGACCCCCTCGAGGACATCGCTGTCCTCAGGCTCCCCGACGCCTCCCTCCCCCTCGCCCAGTTCGGCGACTCCACCAAGGTCCGCGTCGGCCAGCCTGTGGTCGCCATCGGCAACCCCGAGGGCCAGACCGGCTCCGTGACCCAGGGAATCATCTCGGCGGTGCATCGCAGCCTCCAGTCCGTGGGTGGCGGACCGGGCACCCCAACCGAGAGCTTGCCCGACGTGCTCCAGACCGACGCCCCCATCAATCCCGGTAATTCGGGTGGCCCGCTGGCCGACGCGCAGGGCTTGGTGATCGGCGTCAACGCGGCCGGGGAGACCCAGGCCAACAGCATCGGCTACGCGATTCCGAGCCTGGTCGCCAAGCGCATCGCGGAGGCACTGATGGCGGGCACGACTCCTGGCCATCCCTACCTCGGCGTCTGCTACCGCGACCTCCAGACCGCGCTCCTCAATGGGCAGGCGGTCGACGGCTACGGGATCGTGGTCCAGAAGGCGCTGCCCGGCACGCCGGCTGACAAGGCGGGGCTCAAGTCAGGCGACGTGGTCGAGAAGGTCGACAACGTCGACCTCAACAACGGCAACACGCTCGGAGGCGTCCTCCAGCTTCATAACCCGGGCGACAGCGTGCCCTTCCTGGTCCAGCGGGGCGGCGGGACGACGACGCTGCAGGTGACCCTGGGCGACCGTCCTTCGACTCCACCCGCCTGCTAGCGCGAAGTCGCTGCTTAGGACCGATCCAGAACCGTTAGAGTGAATACTCATGGAGTATCGGATCGAGGAATTGGCCCGCTCGGCCGGGGTCGCCGTTGACACGATCCGCTTCTACCAGGGCAAGGGCCTCCTCTTCCCCCCGCGCCGCGAGGGGCGCGTCACCTGGTACTCCAACGACCATCTCGACCGTCTGCGCAGGATCAAGGAACTCCAGCAGCGCGGGTTCACCCTGACGGTCATCCGCCGGTTCCTGGACGGCGAGCTGGAGACCTCCGACGAAGCCCTGGTGGCGGCGATCACGCACCCGGAAGCCCCGGAAACGCTGACGGTCGAGGAGCTCGCCCAGCGCAGCGGCGTTGCCATCCCCTTACTCAACACGCTCGAGCAGACCGGATTGCTGCTCCCGGTCGTGCAGGATGCCGGCGAACCCCGCTACCCCGCCGAGGACCTCGAGGTCCTGGCGGCGGGGATGAAGCTGCTCGAGGCGGGCGTGCCACTGCCGGCGCTCATGGAGCTCGGGCGCGAGCACGCGGAGGCCGTCGAGCGTACGTCACGACGCGCCGTCGAACTCTTCGACCGCCACGTCCGTGAGCGCATCCAGGCCGAAGGACGCGACCCCCAGGCGGCCGAGCGCGAGCTGCTCGATCTCTTCAACCAGCTGCTCGATGCCAGCGGCACGCTCGTCCGCCATCACTT
>CAZHAC010000541.1:0-1514 GCA_964529765.1 uncultured Actinomycetes bacterium | reverse complement strand
TCGGAAGTGATCCCGACCGGCGATCGGGCCCAGGACATGGCGGTGCGCCTGAAGTACGGCGAGGTGCGGGCGCAGGCACCCGAGAGCGACCTCGAGCGAGCCCTCGACCGGCTCATCGAGCTCACCCCCGAGGGCGGCCACGCATACCTGCTCTGCACGTACACGGCGATGCTCGACCTGCGCGCGATTCTGGCCAGGCGCGGCTGGGTCCGGCCATACTGGGCGACGTGACCGAGAGGCGCCGGTTCACCGTCGGCTGGCTGTATCCCGACCTGATGAACATCTACGGCGACCGCGGCAACATCCTGACCCTCACTCAGCGGATGCACTGGCGCGGCTGGGACGCGCGCGTGGTCGAGCTTCCAAAGGGGCGTGAGGAGGGGATCGAGGAGGTCGACGTCTTCTTCTTCGGGGGCGGGCAGGACCGCGAGCAGGCGATCGTCTACGACGACCTGCTGGAGCGCAAAGCGCTGCCGTTGGGCAGCGCGATCACTGAAGGGGCGGCGATGCTGGCGGTGTGCGGCGGGTATCAAATGCTCGGCCACTACTACCAGACGGCGGACGGTGAACGGCTGCCCGGAATCGGGCTCCTCGACCTGTATACGGAGGCAGGCAGCCAGCGCCACATCGGCAACGTGGTGGTCGAGTCAGAAGGGCTCGGGCTTTCCCCAAGCACCCTTGTTGGCTTCGAGAACCACAGTGGGCGGACCTTTCTGGGGCCGGGGCTGAAGCCGCTGGGAAGGGTGCGGGTCGGGTCGGGCAACAACGGTGCTGACGGCGGCGAGGGGCTGGCCCACGGAACCATCTTCGGCACCTATATGCATGGATCGCTGCTGCCGAAAAACCCCCATCTTGCGGACCACGTCATCCTGACCGCGCTCCGGCGGCGCGGCGTCGACGTGCTGGAGCCGCTGGACGACTCGGCCGAGTTGGAGGCGCATCGGCGGATCCTCGAGAGGGAACTCGCAGTTCGTCGCTGATCCCCTGTGGTTAGTCACCCACCCTCCGGGAAAGCCCCCCCTCCCCGGGGGGAATGCCCCGAGGTTAGCGCGTCTGTCAATCGATTCTTAACAAAGAGTGCGCCGCTCGATGCGGGTGGCCCGAGCCGGAGCGAGTGCGGCGCTCGGTTACCTACCGCCGGCGGGCGCGCCCTGTTCGAGCGGGGACGGCCGCAGGCCGGGGAGCGCCTCTCGGAGCACCTCGTCGATGGAGCTGACCATCACGAGGTCCATCTCCTCCCGCAGCTCGGCCGGGATGTCGTCGAGGTCGGCTTCATTGCGGGACGGGAAGAGGACCCGGCGGATGCCCGCGCGGTGGGCGGCCAGGACCTTCTCCTTGAGGCCGCCGATCGGCAGCACCTTTCCCCGGAGCGTGATCTCGCCCGTCATCGCGAGGTCCTCGCGCACGGGCTGCTGGGAGAGGATGGACGCCATTGCCGAGAGCACCGTCACCCCGGCGGAGGGCCCCTCTTTTGGCTGGGCGCCGGCCGGGATGTGGACGTGGATGTCCATGTC
>CAZHAC010000540.1:0-1531 GCA_964529765.1 uncultured Actinomycetes bacterium | reverse complement strand
AGAATGGGCGGCCGGTCTTGATCGAAGTCCAGGGTCTCACCAAGTTTTATGGCGACCGCCTTGCCATCGCCGACGTAACGTTTTCCGTTCCTCGCGGGCAGGTGCTTGGGTTTCTCGGCCCCAATGGGGCCGGGAAGTCAACGACCATGCGCATTCTGACCGGTTACATATCGGCCAGTGAAGGCCGCGCCTCGATCGCCGGCTTCGATGTCTTCCAGGAACCGGTCAACGCCCGCCGCCGGGTCGGCTACCTGCCCCAGAGCGCGCCTCTCTACAACGAGATGCGGGTCGAGGGTTACCTTCGTTTCGCCTGCCAGATCCGGGGCGTGCCGCCGTGGTCGCGGCGTCAGAGGATCGACTACGCGATCGAGGCCTGCGGGCTCAAAGAGCGCCGCCACGACGTGATCGGCCGTCTTTCGGGCGGCCTTCGCCAGCGCGTAGGTCTCGCCCAGGCGGTCGTTCACGACCCTGACGTGCTGATCCTCGACGAACCGACCGCCGGCCTCGACCCGGCCCAGACCCGCGAGACGCGCGATCTGATCGTCGAGCTCGGGAAGCAGCACACGGTCATCCTGAGCAGCCACATCCTGAGCGACGTCAGCGCGACCTGCGACCGGGTGCTGATCATCAACCAGGGCCGGCTGGTGGCCGACGACGCGCCCGCCAACCTGGGCCGCCGCCTGAGCACCGGCAAGGCGGCCCAGGTCGAGCTGGTCGCCACCGGTGACCACGAGGAGCTGGTCCGCGTCGTGCAGGCGGTACCCGGTGTGGAGACCGTGCTGGCGAAGCCCGGCGAGGAGGGGGCCTGGGAGCTCACCGTCTCCGGCCAGGGGACGCGGCTGCAGGACGAGCTCGCGAAGGCGATTGTCGGCGCTGGTCACGGCCTGCGGCAGCTGCGGTCACGCACCCTGAGCCTGGAGGACATCTACCTCGAGCTCACGGGCGCCGACCCCGAGCTGGCCGCCGCCGAGCCGGCCGCGACGGTGGCCAAGCCGAAGGCCGCTCGCCTGTCCGGCCGAGGCCGCAAGGGCCTGCCGGCGGTCAAGGAGCCAGAGGATGAGGAGGAGCTGGATGTCTGAGCCTTCGCCGCGCCCTCGCCGCAACCGCGTGGCAAAGGCAGCCGGAGACTCGGCTCCCAAGCCCCGCGCAGCGCGCCGGCGCCCGGCCATGGCGGCAGCGCTGCCGGCCGATCAGGCCGCGCAGCTGGAGCAGGCCGCGCAGGTCGCGCCGGAGCCGGAGCCCGAACCGGACGAACAGGCACGAGTCCTGCCGCAGCCCGAGGCCACAGGTAGGGAGGCCCCGTCAGGAGGTGTGTACGACCTCGTCTGGCGCACAGGCGTGCTCAGCGTGCTGGCCATCGCGCGGCGCGAGCTGGCGGCCTTCTTCGTCTCCCCGATCGGATATGTGGTCGCCGCCCTGCTGGCGCCGTTGGTCGCCTACGTCGGCTATTTGACGCCCGTCCGCTTCGGTTCGCCCGTGAACATGGAGCAGGTCTATGCCGACGTGATCTTCTTCAGCCTCCTGATCGCGC
>CAZHAC010000539.1:0-1537 GCA_964529765.1 uncultured Actinomycetes bacterium | reverse complement strand
GGTTGGAGCGAGGATGGCGTGATCGAGGCGCTGGAATCGGAGTCCGACGCGGTGCTTGCGGTTCAGTGTCACCCGGAGGAGCTGGTCGCTACCCAGTACTGGGCGCGAAAGCTCTTCGCGATCTTCGTGGACAGGATCAGTCGAGGCTAGCAGCAGCCTCGGCGATCAGCCCACGCGCCTCAGCAAACTCGCGCTTGACGGCGTGGGACTCCGCGCGATCGAGGAGCGCGACGATGTCGCGATGCCGGTCTTCGTCCAGCTCCTGCAGCCCGGACTTGACCTGTCCGATCGTCTGAGTCGCGAAGACCAGGCCGCCGCCCGGGTTGTCGATGATCTCGGCCGCCAGCTCCAGCTGCTTCTTCGCCCAGGGGACGAGGCGCTCGGGGGTCAGGGCCTCCGGGCCGCGCCGCCCGCCGGTGATGTCCATCTGGCGCTGCATGGAGCTAAATCGTAGCGAGAGCGTGGAGCGCCTCGCCCGCCAGGCGGTAGGTAGTCCACTCGCTGTTCGGGCGCGCGCCGAGCTTTTCGTAGAAGGCGATCGCCGGCTGGTTCCAGTCGAGAACCGACCACTCGAGGCGGCCGCAGCCGCGTTCGACCGCGATTCCGGCCAGCCGCGCCAGCAGCGCCCGGCCGGCGCCGCGGCCCCTGTGTTCGGGCTTCACGAAGAGGTCTTCCAGGTAGATCCCCGGCCGCCCGAGAAAGGTCGAGAAGTTGTGAAAGTAGAGCGCCATACCGAAGGCCTCCCCGGTCGCCTCGTCCTCGGCCAGCAGGGTCTCCGCATAGGGCCGGTCGCCAAACAGGAAATGGCCGAGGGTGGGCTCGTCGAACTCGACCGCGTGGAGCAGGCGCTCGTAGTCCGCAAGCGCGCGAATCAGCTCCGCGATCGAGTGCAGATCGGCGGGCTCGCCAGCCCTGACCCGGAATTCCTGGCGGCTCATCTGAGCCTTGGGTCGAGGGCATCCCGCAGAGCGTCGCCCAGCCAGTTGAACCCGAAGACGGCGAGCGAGATGGCCAGCCCTGGCATCACCGCCAGCCACCAGTCGCCGTGAGAGAGGAAGCGAGCACCGTTGTTGATCATGAAGCCCCAGTCGGGTGTCGGTGGCTGGGCGCCCAGACCCAGGAAGGACAGCGTCGCCTCAGCCAGCATGGCGAAGGCGGCCGAGAGCGAGACCTGGACGATCAGCGGGTTGAGCAGGTTGGGCACCAAATGCCCCCCGACGATGCGCAGCGGTCCGGCGCCGATCGAGCGGGCGGCGGTGATGAACTCCAGGTTCTTCAGCTGCAGGACCTGGGCCCGGGTCAGCCGGGCGTACACGGGAACCTGGACGATGCCGATCGCGATCATCGCGTTGCGCAGGCTGGGACCGAGCGCGGCCACGAGCGCGATCGCGAGGATCAGCGCGGGGAAGGCCAGGATGGCGTCGATCACCCGCATCAAGAGGAGGTCGGTGGCGCCGCCCCGGTAGCCGCAGGTGAGCCCGATCAGCCCGCCGGCGAGCAGGCCGACGGCGACCGCGACGAACGCCACCGGCAGCGA
>CAZHAC010000538.1:0-1539 GCA_964529765.1 uncultured Actinomycetes bacterium | reverse complement strand
TCACGGTGACCGTCCCGCCGCTGACCGCCGCAGCGACGGCCACGCCGGCCTCGGGGCTGGCACCGCTGGCCGTCAACCTGAGCGGCAACGCCAGCGGCGGCGTCGGCCCCTACACATACGCCTGGAGCTTCGGCGACGGCTCGCCGGCAGTCAGCGGCCTGAGCAACCCCGCCACCTCGCACACCTACCAGGTGCCGGGCAGCTTCAGCGCCGTGCTCACGGTCACCGACTCGCAGACCCCCACGCCGGCGACCACGACCGCCTCGCAGACGATCAACGTCACTCCGCCGGTGCCGAGCATCTCGAGCGTCTATCCGCCCAATGGCCCTGAGACTGGCGGCACCTCGGTGACGATCAGCGGGACCTATTTCGAGAACGCGAGCGCTGTCAAATTCGGCAGCAAAGCGGCCAGCTTCACCGCTCCGGCCTGCGACACCAGCGGCAACTGCACGCTGACCGCGACCAGCCCGGCGCAGCCGGCGGGCACTATCAACATCACGGTCACGACCCCCGGCGGGACCTCGGCGGTCGGCAGCAGCCAGTTCACCTATGACCTCTCATGGACGCAGAAGACGAGCACCGGGCCGCCTTCCGCGCGCGAGGGCTCGGCGCTGACGAATGACGGCACGCGGGTAGTGCTCTTCGGCGGCTTCGATGGCGCGACTGACCAGGCCGACACCTGGCTATGGAACGGGAGCGCGTGGTCGCAGTCGGCAACGCCGGCCACCATGCTCGGGCGGACGCACGCCGCCGTCGCCTACGACAGCAACCATGGTGCGATCGTCCTTTTCGGCGGCGACTGCCATCTGCTCTTGCCCTGCCCCGCCGGCGTCGGTGACCTCAACGACACCTGGACCTGGAGCTCGGCGACAGCGACCTGGACGCAGGCACAGGCTCTCAACCCGCTACCTGGCTCCAACCAGCCGACACCGCGCGCGGGCGCCATGATGATCTTCGACGGCAACAAAGGGGAGGTCGTCCTCTTCGGTGGCTACGACGGGACGAGCTACCTCAACGACACCTGGGTCTACAGCTTCAACGCCAAGCACTGGACGAGGCTGAACGCGAGCAACTGCGCGTCCAGCTCGTTGCCGGCCTGCCGCGCCTTCGGGTCGTTCGGGCGCGATTCCAGCGGGCAGGGCGTGCTCTTCGGTGGCAGCAATTCAAGCGGCTTCCTCGGCGACACCTGGACCTGGTCCAACAGCGCCTGGAACTCCTACGCACTCACATCACCGTCCGCCCGAGCAATGGCCGCCATGGGGTACTACAACAAGCCGGGCGGCGGCACCGCGACGGGGCTCATGCTGTTCGGCGGGCAGGCTTCCACGAGCAACTGCCCAAGCGGTGTCTGCGGCGACACCTGGACGTGGTCGGGGAACCGCTGGCAGCAGCTATACGCGGCCGGGACGGGTGGCTCGCCCTCGTCTCGCTACGACGCGGCGGCGGCCACGGATACCAGTGGCGGCGTGCTGGTCTTCGGGGGCTACAGCGGGTCGGCGGAGCTGGGCGACACGTACCTGCTCAAGTAGCCCCTCACGC
>CAZHAC010000537.1:0-1540 GCA_964529765.1 uncultured Actinomycetes bacterium | reverse complement strand
GAGTGGTCGTGAAGAGCTTGCCGGCCGGCGGCACGCCCTAAGCTCGGCGGGTGCCTTCGGAGAAGGCCGCCCAGCGAGGCGAGCCGAGCTATGTCTGGCGTGCGGGACAGGACCGCCGCCTGCGGATGATCGAGGAAGCAGCGCCCTTCCTGGCCCGCGCGCGCGTCCTCGACGACGGCTGTGGGGTTGGCGCCTACGTCGAGAAGCTGCGACCGCTGGCCCGCGAGGTGTGGGGCCTGGACTATGAGCTCGATCGCGTATGCCAGGCGGCCGGGCGGCTCGGCCCGGAGCGCCTGGTCGTCGGCGCCGGTGAGCGGCTCCCTTTTCCCGACTCGAGCTTCGACCTGGTCCTCTCCAACGAGGTGATCGAGCACGTGCGCGACGACCGCGAGGCCTGCGCCGAGATCGTGCGCGTTCTCCGCGCGCGGGGGCGCGCGCTCATCTTCTGCCCGAACCGGTGGTATCCGGTCGAGCAGCACGGGGTGTACTGGCGGGGGACCTATAAGTTCGGCAACATCCCGCTCGTCAACTACCTGCCCAACCCGCTCCGCGACCGGCTGGCGCCGCATGTAAGGACGTACACCCGCGGCTCGCTTCTGCGCCTTTTCGAGGGCCTGCCGGTCGAGATCGTCTCCTATCGCCGGATCTTCGGCGGCTACGACAACCTGGCGATGCGCTTCGGTGCGGCTGGCCAGGCTCTGCGGCGGGTTCTGCAAGCGGCCGAGGCGACTCCCGCGCAAGCGCTCGGGCTCAGTCACCTGCTGGTGATCGAAAAGCTTCCGTAACCGGCCGGCTGGCAGCGGCGTTCCCACTCCATCTACAATTCCGGCCGCATTTCGCACGCATGAGGGCACCCGAGCGCCTTAAGACCAGGGCGGGGCACAGCCCGAGGGCCAGGCTCCACGCCAGGTGGTCCCCGATCGGGCAGCGCGACCGCCGGAGCACGGTTCTCAGAACACTTGGCGTGGTCATTGGCCTGCTCATGGTGCTGGGGCTGGCCGCCGACGCCTACGCGCAGTCGTTCGTCGGCTCGCTGCCTTCAGTCACCGGGCTCGACGCCGCCACCCTGGGCGGCGACGTCTTCATAACCGACCGCACTGGCAAGCTGCTGGCCGACATCTCCGACCAGGGCGACCGCCGGATCTACACGCCGCTGAGCAACATCTCGCCCAAGCTCGTCAAGGCGACCGTGGCGGTCGAGGACAAGACCTTCTATCAGAACCAGGGCTTCGATGTGCTGGGCATCGCCCGCTCCGCCATGAGCAACTTCCGAACGCAGTCGATCACCGGCGGCGGCTCCACGATCACCCAGCAGCTGGCCAAGCAGTTGTTCCTGCTGAAGTCGAACGGCACCGCCGACCAAACCTACGAAAGGAAGGCGAAGGAGCTGATCCTCGCCTACCAGCTGACCCAGCACTACACCAAAGACCAGATCCTCGAGCTCTACCTGAACCGGGCCCCCTATGGCGCCCAGGCGTACGGCGCCCAGGCGGCGTCGCAGACCTATTTCCACAAGGATGCGAAAGACCTCGACCTCGCC
>CAZHAC010000536.1:0-1541 GCA_964529765.1 uncultured Actinomycetes bacterium | reverse complement strand
TTCGATCCGAGCGTTTAGCCCTCCTCCGTGCTTGGCCGGGTCACGACTGAGGAGGCACTCGGAACCGCATCGACGGATCTTTACTGAGTGTGCTGACCGCCAGGACCCCGCCGCATCGCGGCGGGACCTCTATGCCGCCTTCGGGTACGCTCCATCGCTCTACGGCGAAATCGAAGCCTTGACTCTCCCGAGCCGCGCCTGCCAGAGCAGGCGGCCGAGGAGAGCCAGCCCAAAAGGGGTTCCGCCGCTCGATGCCAGCCGCTCGAAGAGACCGGATGGCGCGTGGCCATATGTGGCCCCGAAGGCCGCGATGAACACTATGGGCATGAGCCCAACTAGCACCGCCGGCCATGCCCAGGCCCGCCAAGCGGGCTCCGACGCAAGCCGCCACGCGAGGACGAGGCTACCGGCGAGCGAGCTAAATGACACGTAAGAAGCCAAGAGGTGGATCTCACCGTGGAGCGTCGGCCCCGACGCAACGGCACCAGCCGGATAGCCTGGCATCGCGTCCTGCGAGAAGATCCCGACGACGATGAGGGTCAGCCCCTCGATGACCCGGAGGATCGGATATGCGATCGCGCCCGGACCGTTCCTCAGCGCACGGCGCCAGCCAACGGCAGAACAAGCGATGGTGACTATGCCGAACGCAACGAAATTCGCCTGCTGCATCCAGCCGCCTGCGCCGAGGCTGAGCGCGCTGATAGGCAGCACCCACGCGTTGTAGCCGGGTCTGGTTGCGCCTTCGATCAGGTATGTGGTGGTGAAGAGCACACCACCTAGCGCGCTGCCAACCAGCAGGAGCAGCGTTAGGGGGTCGAGCCTGGCGCCGTCCAGCCCCGCCTCGCTGCGATGTGCCGTTATAGCGTCCTTCGGTGGACGGCGTACCGTAGCGGCGGCTTCACCACGAGGTTTGGTTCCGAGGTCGATCATCTTGCAGGCCTCCACCCGTATAGAGTTAGGGTAACGACTGTAAGCTTACATGCGTAGCCCAGTCAAGGAGGAGCATTTAAGGTGATCCGACGCGGTAGTGGCAGCGCTGGGGTCCGCCGGCCGCGAAGCCCTCGTGGACAGGGTGAGCGTCTTCGGGACGAGCTGATCGACGCCGCCAGTGACTTGCTCGCCGAGTCGGGCGACATGCGTGACCTGACTCTGCGCGGTGTGGCGAGGAGGGTCGGTATCGCTGCCCCTTCCGTTTACTCACACTTCGGTGACGTCGAGCAACTGACCGTCGCGGTCATGGAGCGTCGCTTTCCGGAATTGGCGTCCGCGATCGCAGACGCTCGGCGCGACGTCGATGACCCGCTCCGGGCTCTCATCGCCGGCTGTCGTGCCTACTGCCATTTCGCACTGGACCATCCGGGTCATTACCGCGTCATGTTCGATACCCGAATTGACGCCCCCATCCACAGCGAGGCCGGACGGCGGGTCTTCGAGGGTCTAGGCAGGAGCGTTCAGGCATGTCTCGACCCCGAACGGGAGGACGCGGTTGAAGTCGCAACTCAGCTGGCCGGCCTTCTGTGGGCGACGCTCCACGGAATCGT
>CAZHAC010000535.1:0-1544 GCA_964529765.1 uncultured Actinomycetes bacterium | reverse complement strand
GAGGTATTCGTGGACAGAACGAATCGACGCCGAGCCCTCGCCGACCGCGGCCGCGACTCGCTTGCTCGAACCCGATCGAATGTCGCCGACGGCGAACAGGCCCGGACGGCTGGTCTCGAAGGGGAGCGGCTGCCGGCCCAGGACGTCGCGGTACTCGTCGAGATGCCCCGGGCCCAACGCTGCGTCGGTGAGGACGAATCCATCGGGATCGAAGGCGGCGCCTACGGTCAGCCAGTCCGCGGACGGCTCGGCGCCGATGAAGGAGAAAAGGGCGGCGCATGGCAGCCGGAGATCGCCTTCAACGCTGCTGATCAATACCGACGTGAGCGCGCCGTCACCCTCGAGGCCGACGACTTCGGCGTTGGTTCGTACCTCGATAAAACGGCTGTAGGCTTGGATCCGGTCGACCAGGTAACGCGACATGTCCTGCTCCAGCTCCGAGTGGCGGATGACCAGGGTCACGGAGCCGACCTTCTTAGCCAGGAAAATCGCAGCCTGGCCGGCGGCGTTGCCTCCGCCTACGATCACGACGGGTGACCCGGTGCATTGGCGCGCTTCCATCTCGGTGGCCGCGTAGTAGACGCCGTTGCCTTCGAAGTCCTCCAATCGCTCAACCTGGAGCCGGCGGTAGCGGGCGCCGCTGGCGATGACCGCCGCGCGACCGACAACCTGGCTGCCGTCCTCCAGACCGACGACGAAATGTCCGGCTTCCTCACGTAGAGAGGCGGCGGTGGATGGGCTCATGAGGCTGGCACCGAACCTCTCCGCCTGGACGACGGCTCGCTGGATGAGGTCTTGACCGGAGATTCCCATCGGAAAGCCGAAGTAGTTCTCGATCCGCGAGCTGGTTCCGGCCTGGCCGCCGGGGGCGATCTTCTCGATGACGATGGTCCCAAGTCCCTCGGACGCGCCGTAGACGGCTGCGGCCAGGCCGGCGGGTCCCCCGCCGATCACGACGAGGTCGAAGGGACGGTCGGGGAGGCTGCCGATCGTCAGCCCGAGGTGGCTGGCCAGTGTGCTTGGGGTCGGGTCGCGGAGGACGGTGCCGGAGACGATAACGACCGGCAGCTCTCCCGGCGAGATGCCAAACGCGCGGAGAACGAGCTCGACGGCCGGGTCGCGGTCAGGGTCCAACCACTCGTGTGGCAGGCGGTTGCGGGCCAGGAACTCCCGGACTTGTTGGGAGCCGCTCGAGAACCGGGAGCCGATCACGCGGATGGCCGCGCTGGCCTTGCTGAGCAGCATCGAGCGCCGGGCGAGAAAGGCGGCGAGAATCCTGTCGCCGAGGAAGGGGATTATCCGGATCAGCGAGAGCAGCGCCTCTCTCGACATCTCGATGACTTCGCCTTGCTCGACGACGCGAGACGAGGCGAGCGACCGCTGACCGGTCATGAGATTCAGTTCGCCGGTGAATTCACCGGCGGTGACGCGGCCGATGACCCGCTCCTCACCGTCGCCTTTGATGGTGGTCTCGACCGCTCCCGACAGGAGGACGAAGAAGTTGTTGACGTCACCCGCGCGGTAGAGGTACTCGCCGGCAGCGA
>CAZHAC010000534.1:0-1545 GCA_964529765.1 uncultured Actinomycetes bacterium | reverse complement strand
GCCCGGCGGTCCATGCGGCATCCCGGAGACCGTCATCGAGGTCCGGTGCCCTCGACCGCCTGGCCGGCGTCTCCTACCGCTCGGGCAGGAAGGTCGCCTACGTCATAGGCGATCGCGTCTGTGCGTTGCTGCGGCGTACGCCGTGCGTCTCTACTGGGCGCGCGTCTGGCGCCCAGGCGTTGCTCTCCGTAGTCACCCAGACCTTCTCGTCGAGTACGCGCTGCAACGCCCGAGTGAGCTCGCGCTCTCGCATGTTCGCAGCGCCGCGCACGGTCACGACAAAAGACAGCTTCGTCAGCGGCACCGCGAATATCGCCGGTTTACGCCATGCTCCCTGAAGATTTTGGATCAGCTCCTTGCCTGATGGACTGGGCATGGCGTGTCACCCCTCTCGATCACTTTTCAAAGCCATCAGACGCGGGGGCAGCTTCGCGCAGCGGGCGAGAGGCTCGCCCGTGGTATGTACGACCCGGGGCTACCGCCGCGAGCGCGGACGGAAATACTTCTCGACGCTACGGTCCCGTAGTCGGGACGCTCCGGGTTCGGACGCCACCCGGAGGGCCGAGGGACCGATCCGGTATTCGGGTGCCGGCCGCCCGTCAAGCGACTCGAGCGCTGGAGCGGTGAATTGCTGGACGACGCGCCAGACGGCCTCGAGGAACCTCTTGATCGCCGGATTGTCCCCGGAGTAGCTGATAGCGAGCCTCCCGGAGCGAAGAACTCCGTCGCCTGTAATGCTCCGGGTGAGCTCGGCGACTGGTCCGACCGCGGGACCATCCCAGCTTCCATCCGGCCTTTCGAGTGCCGGCAAGGCCGGGCATGCAATAGGGTCCCATGCAAACACTCGACGGTCTGAGCACTCGCCGATGCTCGGTCGGCTAGGCGGTGTCGGCGTCGGCCATCTGGTCCCATCGATGAACCGAATCGAAGGGATCGCTTCGCGAAGCGAGTGCGTGAGAGCAATCTCGTCGGTCGGGTCTAGGAAAATCTGTACTTGCTTCTGCACGAGTCGCTAAGGCTTCGGGATCGCGATGATCGGCTCACCGGTCTGCTCGTAGATCCTATTGAAGTTCGCTAGCTCTCGCCGCGTCATAGAACCATCGGCCCTGGTATCGACGGTGTTTATCCGAATTCGATCGCCGGCTGGGCCTTCAAATGTTAGGTCGGGATATGAGGAACCGGCCCGTTGCCCGGTCAGACTCGGCAGATACTCCTCCGGTAGCCGCTCACCGGTGACCGCATCCCTGCCGCCCGCGACGTGGGTGTATTCGGGATTTGCCGCCAGGAATTCGTCCCTGACCTGGTCCAAGTGGTCCTGGGTGGCGGCGGTTCCACGCCGGCCTGGCGCCGTCGCTCCGCAGTTGTGAACGAGAATCGCCAGCTCGCCGGCGAAGTAGGTGTGGAGGGCAGCCACCGAGAGGTTGTAGACCGTGGTCCGTTCGCTCCAGGCCCGGGTCGAGTCGACCTCGACCACCCGCCCATCTGCGAGTTGGACGTGCTCGCCCACCCGCAGCTGGCCCGCCGGCACCCACTCCTGGCGGTCCG
>CAZHAC010000533.1:0-1549 GCA_964529765.1 uncultured Actinomycetes bacterium | reverse complement strand
TCGTTCTACCCGCACCAGGCCTCGCCGGGCTCGCTGATCGTGGAGGGGCGGATGCCGGAGGGTGTGTTGACGGACCTGCGGCGGCGGGGTCACGAGGTGACGGTTTCCGGGCCCTGGTCGCTGGGCCGCATCTCGGCCGTAGCGCGCGACCGAGAACGGAGGCTGCTGCTGGGTGCGGCTAACCCGCGCGGCATGCAGGGCTATGCGGCCGGACGCTGAGGAGTTTTTTCAGGACCGAGGTCAGTACCGCGACTCCTCTCGGCTGCGGGCGCGTATGGAGCTCCATCAGCGGTACTCAACGACCGCGGGTTCGTTTCACGACTGGGTGCTCGACAAGCTTGGGGACGTACGCGGCCGGCTGGTCCTGGATGCGGGCTGCGGCCCTGGCTCGCAATACCATCCGCTCCTTCGCCGCCGGGGCGCTCGTGTGGTCGGAGTCGACCGCTCACCTGGTATGGCACGCGAGGCGGGCGGGATCTGCGGTGATCTCGTACAGCTTCCGTTCGCCGCGGGCGCTTTTGATCGCGTGATGTGCAACCACGTCCTCTACCACGTAGCCGACCGGCGCTCCGCGCTCGAGGAGCTGAGCCGCGTGAGTGCGCTTGGTGGACGCGTTGTGATTACAACCAACGCCGCGGGCTACATGCGGGAGGCACCGGAGATCGGTCGCGACTCGCCCTTCAGCACGGCGCACGACGAGCTCGTCCGCAGCGTGTTCAATGACGTGCGGCTTGAGCTGCGCCCGAACGAGGTCGTCGTGGACACGGTCGAGCCGTTTCTACGCTATGCCTGGTCGATCGACCTGGACGATGAGCTGACGGAGTCGCTGCGGCGGCGGGTCGAGGAGGCGATCGCCCGCGAAGGGGCGTTCCGCATGACGACGACCGCCGGCTGCTGGGTGGCCACCAGGTAAGGCGCGGGCTTTTAGTCACCGACTTCCGAAAGCCCGTCCCAAGCCGCATTCGAGGTCCAGCTCGGTGTAAATGAATTATTGACAGGTCGCCTACGATCGCAGCGTCCCCCGGGCGGGGGGTTTGGCGGAGGGTGGGTTAAGCAGGGGTGCGCCTCGCGGCCGGATCCCAGGCCTGCGCAAGAAGCAGGAACAGCGGCGGCGCCGCCGGCCGGCTGCCTTAGCGGCCGGCGAGCAGCACCGGCGCCGCCCCGTTCACGCCCATCTGGAGAAGCGGGCCGGAGACGATGCCGAGAGCGATCGCGAAGATCGCCGAGAGGACGACGGCGACCTCGACCCCACGGATCCCGGAGGGGAGGAGGACGCGCCGCGCCTCTGGCACGGGCGTCCACACGTGCACGAGCACGCGCAGGTAGTAGTAGACCGAGACCGCGCTGGCCAGCACCGCGATCACGACCAACCACGTCCAGCCCGCCTGGACACCCGCTGTGAAGAGGAACAGCTTGCCGAAGAAACCGACCATCGGTGGGAAGCCGGCGAGCGAGAGCATGAAGACGCTCATCAGGACCCCAAGCGTGGGACTCCGGAAGCCCAGGCCGTCGAGGTCGCTGAAGCGGTCGCGATCGCTGTCCGCGGTCG
>CAZHAC010000532.1:0-1555 GCA_964529765.1 uncultured Actinomycetes bacterium | reverse complement strand
TCCGGCTACCTTACCGCCCGCGCTCCGCTTCGCGGTCGCGCGACCGCACCGAACAGCTTTCCGACTAACCCGGCGCCGAATCCCACGTAGGGAGGGCGCCGACAGGGGGTAGCTGGTCGGCGCCCAAGCGAGGGAGGACGGGAGTCTCGCGTTCTACAACGCGGGCGCGACCCGATAGGTAACGCTCGACAGAAGGCCGCGCCTCGACCGCCACACTCTCGGCACAGATCGGCCACAGGCGCTCCCTAGACTCCGCTTCCGTGACCACGCTCGCGACCGCCGTCCGGCCGCTCTTCGAGCCCCGCGCTTACCTGGCGCTCCTCTACGTCCTGATGCGGTTGCCGATGGCGGTCTTCCTGTTGATGCCGTACGCGTTCCTGGTCGGATTCGGGCTGGCGACGCTGCTCACCGGGTTTGGCGCCGTCCTCCTGCTCCTGTTCGTCTGGGTCGCCCGGGTCAACGCCATCTTCGACCGCGAGCTGGGCAGATGGTGGTTCGGCTTCGAGCTGCGCCCGATGACATCCGGGCCGCCGGCGCCTGGCCTGTGGAGCCGGCTTCGCAACGCCCTCACCAACCGCATCACCTGGAAGGCCGTCGCGCTCTACCACATCGACATGGTGGCCGGGCTGGTGCTGCCCGGGGTCGTCCTCGCCGGCGCCGCCGGCGCCGTCGCACTGATCCTTTCGCCGCTGATCGCGGCGGCGGACATCGCTTCGTTCCGGCCCGGCGATCCCAACGCCGCCTTCGGCATCGGCGCCGCCCTCGAGTGGCTCGGCTTAGCCTTCCCGGCGGCCGGCGTGCAGGTGGTGACCGGCCTGCTCGGAATCCTGCTGGCGGCCGCCGTGCTCCACGTGTCCAAGGCGCTGGTGCGGGTTCACGGTGCGGTCGTAACCAGCCTCAGCGGGTACAGCCAGGCCGAGATCGAGCTGGACGCGGCCCGCGCCGAGGCCGCCACCGAGCACGCGCGCGCCGAGCGTTCCGAGCAGTCACGCCAGGAGCTGATCGTCAACGCCTCGCACGAGCTGCGGACGCCGATCGCGTCCATCCGCGGCCACGTCGAGGCGCTGCTCGATCCCGCCGGCAAACCGACCACGGCCGACACGCGGCACTACCTGGAGATCGTCCATCGCGAGACCGAGCGGCTCTCGGCGCTCGTCGACGACCTGCTCGCGGTCGCCCGCGCCGACGCCGGCGAGCTCCGGATCGACGTCCGGCCGACCGATGTGCGCGCGGTCGCCGAGCACGTCGCGCGCGCCCTGGCCCCGATCGCCGAGCGCGACCGCAAGGTCAAGCTGGTGACTCGGTTCAGCGACGGACTGCCGCCCGCACTGGCGGACTCCGACCGGCTGGGTCAGGTGCTCATGAACCTCGTGCGCAACGCGATCGCTTACACGCCCGAAGGTGGATTGGTCGCGCTGGGGGTGGGCCCGGACGGCCCGCAGCACGTGGAGGTATCAGTGGAGGACACTGGCGTCGGCATGTCGCCGGAGGAGTTGGAGCGGATCTTCGACCGCTTCTACCGCACCGACGCCTCGCGCTCCCGCGCCACCGGCGG
>CAZHAC010000531.1:0-1556 GCA_964529765.1 uncultured Actinomycetes bacterium | reverse complement strand
CCGGGCAGCTGGTCGAGGAGACCGAGGACTACTACGCCCAGGACGTGAAGGGCAATGTTTGGTACTTCGGCGAAGTCACCACCCACTACGTCAACGGCGTGCTCACCGACCATGCCGACACCTGGGTGGCGGGAAGCAAGGGAGCCAAAGCCGGCATCACGATGTGGGCGAATCCCCAGCTCGGACAGCCTAAGTACCGGCAGGAGTTCGCAAAGAACCTCGCCGAGGACATGGGCC
Organism: uncultured Actinomycetes bacterium; assembly: GCA_964529765.1. Taxonomy (GTDB): domain Bacteria; phylum Chloroflexota; class Dormibacteria; order Dormibacterales; family Dormibacteraceae; genus CAZHAC01. The sequence continues at coordinate 1,319 of CAZHAC010000531.1, read as the reverse complement.
GGGTGGTCGCGCTCAACCAGTCGGTCTGCGTCCCTTACAAGTGCTTTACCGACGCGACTCTGATCGAAGAGACGACACCGCTGGATCCGGGGGTGATCGAGCACAAGTACTACGCGCCCGGCGTCGGCTTGATCCGATCGCTCAACGTCCAGGGTGACCCCGAAGAATCAAACCTTGTCGCGGTCGCACACCCATCGTCATGAGAGCTCCGGGAGTCGGGTCCGCGGGCGCGCTGGGGATGGCGAGCGCAAACAGCGCGGATACTGCCGCGGGGGTCCCTGCGGCGCCCACGCTGCCGCCCCCCAGGGCCGGCGACGAGCCCTTCGTGCAGGCCCGCGACCTCTTCAAGATCTATCGCGAAGGAACCGCGGAGACGGTTGCGCTGCGCGGGGCCAGCCTCGAATTGCGGGCGGGCCAGGTGACCAGCCTGGTCGGCCCCTCCGGCAGCGGGAAGTCGACGCTGACCTTGCTCATCGCCGGGCTGGCCCTGCCGAGCGCAGGGCAGGTGCTGCTCGATGGCGTGGACATCACCCGGCTCGATGAGAGCGAACGCGCCCGCCTGCGCGCGCGCCAGGTCGGGATCGTCTTTCAGCGCGACAACCTGATCCCGTTCCTGACCGCTTCCGAGAACGTCTCGCTCGCCATAAAGCTGGCCGGCGGACAGAACGCCGGCGCGCGAGCCCGGGATCTGCTGGGCGAGCTTGGCCTGAGCAAGCGGCTGCGGCACCTGCCTCGCCAGCTCTCCGGCGGCGAGGCGCAGCGGGTGGCGATAGCGGTCGCGCTCGCGAACGAGCCGAGGCTTCTGATTGGGGACGAGCTCACCGGGGAGCTGGACTCGAATACGGCGGCGCAGGTCCTGGACGTGATCGGCTGGGCGCGCGAGAAGCTGCGGCTGACAGTCCTGATCGTGACCCACAACCCGGTCGTCGCCGCAATGGCCCAGCAGCGGCTGCGGTTGGTGGACGGGGTGGTGCAACCCGCGTGACGGAGTTGGGTGGAGTCCGGCTCGACGGGGTGGTCAAGCACTACCGCACCGCCAGCGGCCTGGTCCGCGCCGTCGACGGCATCGACCTCGAGATCGCGCCCGGCAGCAGCGTTGCCGTCGTCGGTCCGAGCGGCTGCGGCAAATCGACGCTGCTCGCCTTGATCGGCGGGCTCGAGGTACCGACCCGCGGCCTGGTGCTGGTGGGTGGGCAGGCAATCTCGGCGCTGCCGGAAAAGGAGCGCGCCCGTCTGCGCCGGCGGGAGTTCGGTTTCCTGTTTCAGTCTCACGACCTCCTGCCCTTCCTGACCGGTGCCGAGAACGTCGTCCTCCAGGT
>CAZHAC010000530.1:0-1569 GCA_964529765.1 uncultured Actinomycetes bacterium | reverse complement strand
GAAGACGAGCAGCGCGCCGTGCTCGTCGCAGAGCCGGCGAAGACCGTCCAGGAATGCGGGCGCGGGCGCCACCACGCCGACGTTGGCGGCCACCGGCTCAACGATCACGGCCGCGACCTGCGCCGGGTGGGCGTCGAAGAGCGCTGCCACCGAGTCGAGGTCGTTGTAGGTGGCGACCAGCGTTTGAGCAGCAACTGCTTCTGGCACGCCGGCACTGCCGGGCAGCGAAAGCGTCGCCACGCCCGAGCCGCCTTTTACCAACAGGTGGTCGGCATGGCCGTGGTAGCCGCCGGCGAACTTGATGACCAGGTCGCGGCCGGCGGCCGCCCGAGCAACTCTAAGCGCACTCATCGCGGCCTCGGTACCCGAGTTGACGAAGCGCAGCATCTCGATCGAAGGCATGCGCGTCCGGACCATCTCGGCCAGCCGGATCTCCGCCTCCGTGGTGACGGCGAATGGCCCGCCCGCGGCGAGCGCCGCCTGGACAGCCTCGACGACCAGGGGATGGGCGTGGCCCGCGATAAGCGGACCGAAGGCGCCGATCCAATCGACGTACTCGCGTCCCTCGCGATCCCACACATGCGAGCCGGCGCCCCGGACTATCCGGGGCGGCTCCCCGCCCACCGCCCGATAGGCACGAACCGGGCTGTTGACGCCGCCTGGAAAGAGGTCGGTGGCCGGTGTGCTCACGCTCCGAGCAGCCTCAGCAGCTCAGAGGTCGAGCGATGAACGCCGCACAGGATTGGCGTGTCGCGAACGGTCGAACGACGGCTTTCGGTGCCCCTCAGCGCCCGGACGAGCTCGCCGAACGCGGGCAGGTCGTCGGTCTCGTAGGCGACCAGGAAGTCCATGTCGTCGATCCCGAAGGAATTGGCGAGCAATTGCCGCACCTGCGGGTAGTCGTGCCCGATCCGCATGTGCTCGTTCATGACGCCCTGGCGCGCTTCCCTGCCCATCAGGTACCACTCGGTGGACTTCGTGAAGGGGTAGACGACCAGGTAGCGTGAGCGCTCGCCGCTGAAGAGCGACTGCTCCTGGGGCGTCGGGCGCTTGACGTACTGAGAGCCCTGGATGATCCCGAGCAGGCTCTCGCGGACGGTCAGCCAGCGGCCGAGGCCGGTGTTGAGAGCGACCGCAGCCGCCTCCTCGAGCGCGTCCAGTGACGGCGCCAGCCGCCAGAGCAGCAGGTCTGTCTGCGGCTGCAGGCCGACCATCGAGTAGGTGTACGTCATCACGTCGGGCTGCTCGAGGGCAGCGGCGAAGCACTCGGCGTCGTCCGCGCGCTGGTCCGCCGGCAGGCGGCGCCAGGCGGGATCGAGCCCGAGCGCGAGCGCCTGGACGAATCGATTCGGCGTCTCCGGCTCAGACAACCCGGTCCTCCTTCCCCTCCTCTTGCGCCAGCCAGCAGGCGGCCTCGACCGCGTAGTAGCTGATCAAAATGTCGGCTCCCGCGCGCGCGATCGCGGTCAGCGCTTCGAGCACGGCCCGGCGGCGATCGATCCAGCCCCGCTGCGAGGCCGCCTCGAGCATGGCGAACTCGCCGCTCACCTGGTAGGCGGCGAGGGGCAG
>CAZHAC010000529.1:0-1576 GCA_964529765.1 uncultured Actinomycetes bacterium | reverse complement strand
GCCTGGATCTACGCGCGAGCGGGCTCCCGCGACCGAGCCGTGCTCCGCGACCTGGCGCCCTCGATGCCCGTGATGGCTGGAGTGTTCCTGATCGTCACCATGGCCGCACTCGGGCTGCCTGGCCTGAACAGCTTCGTCGGCGAGTTCATGACCCTTCTCGGCGCCTGGCAGTTCTCGCCCTGGTTCGCCGCTGTCGGCGCCATTGGGCTGCTGCTGGCTCCCGTCTACATGCTCCGCCTCTTCCAGGGGGCGATGTACTCCCACACCCAGCAGGCACACGCGCCGGCGGTTGTACTCGAACGCAATGACATCGCTCGCGGTGAGCTGCTGCTGATCGCGCCGCTGGTGATCCTGATGTTCGTGCTCGGGCTCGACCCGGCGCTGCTCACACGCGCCATGACGGCTCTGGGGCAGGGCATGAACCTGCCGGGGTGGTCGTGATGCCGTCGGGAATGATCCTCAACTACCCGACCTCCTGGGCGATCGGCGACCTGGCCGACATCTCGCCGATCGTCGCCGTCGTCGTCACGTTGATCGTGGTCCTCGTGCTCGACCTCGTGACCCCCGCGCGGGTTCGCGGCCCAGTGGCCGCGGGTGTCTCCATCGTCGGCCTGCTGGCCTCCTTCCTGATCGCCGGCTTCCGCTACCTGAACGGCTGGGGCAGCCCGAACGCCTACTTCGGCATGGCCTCCGGCGACAGCTTCTCGCTCTTCTTCGAGATGCTCTTCGCCCTCCTCGGGATCCTCACCGTGGTCGTCGCGTCTTCATATGTCCGGCGGCGGCAGATGCTGGAGGCGGAGCTCCACGTGCTGACGCTGGCAGCGGTGGCCGGCATGATGGTGCTCGCCGCGGCGACGTCGCTGGTGAGCGTGTTCCTCGGGCTGGAGACGCTTTCGATCGCGCTCTACGTCGCTTGCGGCTTCAACCGGTCCGAAACCGCCTCCCAGGAGTCAGCAGCCAAGTACCTCATCATCGGTGGCTTCGCGAGCGCCTTTGTCCTCTACGGTATGGCCCTCGTCTACGGCGCCACCGGGACGACGCTGCTGGGCCAGATCGCTCAGCGCGTGACCGCCGAGAACGCCACCAACCCGCTGATCGTGCTCGGGGTCATCCTGATGGGCGTCGGCTTCGCCTTCAAGATCTCGGCCGCCCCGTTCCACCAGTGGACGCCGGACGTCTATGAGGGCGCGCCTCTGCCGGTGACCGCGTTCATGTCGGTCGGGACGAAGGCCGCCGCGGTCGCGATGATCATCCGCGTCTTCGAGTACGGGCTCGGGCACGTGGCAGGCGACTGGCAGCCCCTGCTGGCATTCGTCTCCGTCGCCTCGATGGTGATCGGCAACCTGGTCGCTATCGTCCAGAGCTCGGTCAAGCGCATGCTCGCGTACTCCGGGATCGCTCACGCGGGCTATTTGCTGATCGGGGTGATCGCGGGCGGGCCGGGCGTGGCGGCCGTCCTCTTCTACGTCTTCGCGTATCTCTTCATGAACTTCGGCGCCTTCGCCGTGGTTTCGGTGCTCTCGACCGCGGACAGCGATCGCGACCGCTTCAGCGACCTCGACGGCCTGGGCTTCCG
>CAZHAC010000528.1:0-1583 GCA_964529765.1 uncultured Actinomycetes bacterium | reverse complement strand
ACGGTTGGCGAGTACCAGATCCGGGACGAGCTGGGCGAAGGTGGCATGGCGCGCGTCTACCGCGCCTATCAGCCGATGCTCGGACGGGAGGTCGCGCTCAAGATTCTCAACCGCGCACTCGCCGATGAGCCTGGATTCCTCCTCCGCTTCGCCAACGAAGCGCGCACGCTCGCCAAGCTCGACCACCCGAACATCCTGCCGGTCTACGACTTCGGTAGCTTCGGCGACGTCACCTACATCGTGTCGCCACTGGTTCGAGCGGGCACGCTCCAGGAGCGGATCGATCGCGGATCGATCGACCGCGAGACGGCGCTCAAGTACCTCACCCAGGTCGCCGACGCACTCCATCACGCGCACGCGGTGGGGATCACACACCGCGACCTCAAGCCGGCGAACATCCTCCTGCACCCGGACGGCCGCGCCCTGCTGGCCGACTTTGGGCTCGCCCGAGGCAATGACCAGGAGTCGTTGACGATGACCGGGGTCGCCCTCGGGACCCCTGGCTACATGGCCCCCGAGCAGGCGATGGGTGATGACGTCGACCAGCGTGCGGACGTCTACTCGCTGGCCGTGATCGCGTTCCTGCTGCTCGCGGGGAGCGCGCCCTACACTGGCGACCGGCGGGCCCTGGTGGCGGCGACGGTGCAGGCTCCGATCCCCTCGCTCCACGAGCGCAACCGTGAGCTGCCGGAAGCCGTGGACCAGCTCTTCGCGTCCGCGATGGCCAAGGATCCCAAGCAGCGCATCGCTTCGGCCCGCGAGTTCGTGGAGCGGCTTGTTGACCTGCTCCGCTCGCCGGCCGCCGCTGACGCGCCGCCGCTGCCCGCCTCCCAACCGCGGCTGCCGAGCCAACCCGGGACCCCAACCGCGGGGGCAACGCCCAACGACGCTCCGCTGACCGGAATCGAGCTCTGGGCGGCGCGGATGTCGGCTCTGAGCACGCCGCCCGCGGCAGGCGTCGCGGCATGGCCGCCGGTCACCCCGACGCCGCCCGCGGCCACGCCCCCCGGCGTAGCTCGCCCGGCGCGGGTGGTAGACGAGTCCGAGAGGACGCCCACTGAGGTCCTCGAAGAGCGTGGGATCGGCCCGCTGGAGCCGGCCGCGCACACGATCGTGGACTCTCATTTCTCGAACGCGTTCTACGCCGCTATGCATGTCGCGGGCGACCGCTGGAAGGACCTGATCGCGACCTCCGGCCTGCCCTACGTCCTTTACGACCCCGCCGACACCGACGCTCTGAACACACCTGTTTCCGAGCTGGCGCAGCTGAACGAGGCCATCGAGGTCACATTTGGCGCCCAGGGTCCTGAGCAGCAGAGGCTCTGGGGCAGCGTCACCATGCAGCTCGAGATCGAAAGAAACCCGATGCTCCACGGGCAGCGGCGGCGGCTCCGGCTGATGCCGCCCGGGCACCAGCGGCGTATCCGGGCTCTGCTGACCGCCTATTGCAGCCGGCAGGACGCCGTCCGCGGCGAGCACTGCGCGGCCTGGACCCAGGCCGCCGACGGCGAATTTTGGGTGGCGCTCTTCGGCAACCCGTACGTCTTCGGGAAGCAGAAGCCGCAGCCTTCGTGCCACGCGAT
>CAZHAC010000527.1:0-1587 GCA_964529765.1 uncultured Actinomycetes bacterium | reverse complement strand
TTTCGCCTTCGGTTACTGCACCTGGTATGTCGCCAACCGCCGCCCAATTCCGTGGTTCGGCAACGCCATCGATTGGTGGGCGAATGCCCGGGCCTACGGATTCAGCGAGGGCCAGGTGCCTCGGGTCGGCGCCGTAATGGTGAGCAGTGAGCCTCCCATCGGCCACGTCTCATACGTCGAGTCCGTGAACCCGGATGGTTCCTGGACAGTCGGCGAGATGAACTACACGGCCGGCTGGAACGCGGTCGACCATCGCACCGTGCGCCGGGGACAGGTGCCCCTCGTCGGTTTCATTTACTGACCATCCGCGAGGGATGCCCCGGCAGCCCTCAGCCGTCCTACCGTTCTTGAAGCGGCGCGCCAAATTGCTGGCGCGCCGTCTTCAGGATGGTCCAGGCGGAACCTTTGTGGGGTCGACGCCAGGCGGATGGTTGTACATCTGCACTTCGGCCGCCTCCACCTCCGCGAGCTCCCGGCCGACGTTCTCCGCCTCGTCCTGGGTTTCGAACACCAGGTGAGTGTCGTCGAACGTGGCCTCCACGAGCCAGTGCTGACCCTTCGGAAAGACCTGGACTTCCCGCTTGCCGGCCATGCCTAGCCCTCCCCCGGTCGCTTGACCTGCACGCCGTCACTCATTGGCTTCACGCTACGAGCGAAATCACCCCACGGGCCCACCGACCCGAGCGGGATACTGAAGCGGTATGGCCTGGACCGGTGTCGCCGGCAAGCGGGTTGTGATGACGGGCGCCACCGGTGGCATCGGCCTGGCCGCCGCCCAGGAGCTGGTCCGGCGAGGCGCCGACGTCACCATCGTCGCTCGCAGCCAGGCCCGCGCCGAGGCTGCCGCTCGCTCCATGGGCGGCGGGCCGGACGTCATCCTGGGTGATCTTGCCTTGCAGGCTTCGGTGCGCGAAGTGGCCGCGGAAGTGCTCTCCCGCTATCCACGAGTCGACGTATTGGTCAACAACGCGGGCGCCGTGAATGCCAGCCCACAGATCACTGCCGACGGAATCGAGCTGACATGGGCTGTCAATCACCTGGCGCCGTTCCTGCTCACGATGCTGCTGCTCGACCGCTTGCGTGAAAGCGCTCCCGCCCGGGTTATCACGACCAGCTCCGACGCCCATCGCGGCGCTCGCAGCCGGTTTGACGACGTCGCCGGCAAAAAGGGCCATGGACCGTTTGGACTGCGGCGTTATGGCCAGACCAAGCTGGCAAACATCCTCTTCACGCGAGAACTGGCGCGCCGCCTGGCTGGAAGCGGTGTGGAGGCGTTCGCCTTCCATCCAGGCCTGGTCGCAACCGGTTTCAACCGCAATAACGGCCCTCTGCTCGCGCTCCTGATGAATCTGACGCGGCCGTTCGCGCGAAGTCCTGAGAAAGGGGCGGAGACGCTCGTCTGGCTCGCTGACTCACCCGATCCGGACGGACAGTCAGGCGGGTATTTCATGGACTGCCGTCGCATCGAACCCTCGACGGAAGCGCAAGACGATGCTGCGGCGCGCCGGCTCTGGGAACTCAGCGCGGAGCAGACGCACCTGAGCGTTCCGAGTTGACGTGTTCGTAGCTGGAACCGCGATTTCGAGC
>CAZHAC010000526.1:0-1588 GCA_964529765.1 uncultured Actinomycetes bacterium | reverse complement strand
GCCTAGCCAGCCGGCTGCGCTGCATAAGGTGTTCGCCATGACTAAGCAAAAGCCACCGCTGCTGATTGTCAGCGGGCCACCGGCCTCTGGTAAGTCGAGCTTGACCCGGGAACTGAGTAAAGGTCTGCGGCTGCCGCTCCTTTCCCGAGACTCGGTCAAGGAGTCGATCATGAAAGTCCTGGAGCCGCAGACCGTCGAGGAGACGGACCGGCTCAGCCAGGCATCGGAACAGGTACTGGTAGACGTCGCCGCGTCCCTTCTGGATGCCGGGCAGGGCGCGGTCCTGGAGAGCGCATTTCACGTGACGCGGGCACCGCGCGAGCTGCGCCCGCTCGTCGAACGCAGCCGGGCGGTGACGGTGCACTGCCAGGCGCCGAAGCAGGTCCTGGTCGAGCGCTACCGGGAAAGGGCGGCCTGTGGCCGGCGCGATCCGGGGCATATGGACTTGGAGCGGGCGCGACAGCTGCCGGAAAAGCTCGAAGAGGGCGAATTCGAGCCACCTGGTCTTGGAGTGCCGGTGCTGCGGGTGGACACCGCGGAGGCCGACGAGCCGCCGCTACAGCAGGTCCTGGACTGGGTGGCCTGGCAGCTGGAGCGGCATTGACGGGCTTGGCTTACTTTTCGTAGGCAACCCGGCGCCTGATGCCGCAAGCTATGTGCCTCATGAGCGCCGCCCGCGAGATCGAGGACATCCAGCGGCAGCTGATCCGCCATCAGCATGAACATCCGCCGGTCCGCGACCTGAATCGCGAAGCCGACCGGCGGACGACGCGACCGCAGCGGATTGCCGAAGACTTCAGCCGGCTGGTCGGCTCCTGGACCTTCGTCGTCCTTCAGGTGCTGCTGACCGGCGCCTGGTTGGCGCTGAACGTGATCGCACGCGTCAATCACTGGGATCCCTACCCCTTCCAGCTGCTCAACCTGGTCATGAGCGTCGAGGCGGTGTTCGCCGCCGCGATCGTGCTGATGGCGATCGGCCGCCTCATGGAGCGCGATCGTGTGCGCGCCCAGCACCAGTACGAGGTCGACGTCAAGCAGGAGGAGGAGATGCGCATGCTCATGCACCACATGGAGGTTCAGGACGAGGTGCTGCTCCAGATCCTCCACCGCCTCGATCGCAGCGACCGCGAGCTGCGCCGGATGGCGCGCCGTATGGGCATCGGGGAAGAACACTCCGCCTGAGGCAGACCCTCGGACCCCTCGATCGCCGCTGCGCGGCGACACCTCGCCAGCGAGTAGGGAGCGGACGCTCTTACATGTGGCCGAAGATCGCCGGCAGCATCAGGCTCTCGGCGATGTTGCCTAACGCAATGAGGCCCATCGCAGCGCCCGCCAGGCCCTGGGCCACCTGGCGGTGCTGAGCGAACCGGGGCGACGCTGTCAGCGCCGCCGGGCCGAGCACGAGCACGATCAGCACGGCCCCGAGCAACGGGTTGACCACCCACTCCCCCCTCGGTCCGGCGAACCACCAGTCGGTTGCGGTCGCCCCCCCGAGGAGGAGCACGGCCGCCAGGCGCCCAAGCGCCGGCGACCTGACGCCGCGCCAGGCGAGCGCGCCGGCGGCGAACATGATCTGGGGCATCAGGAT
>CAZHAC010000525.1:0-1590 GCA_964529765.1 uncultured Actinomycetes bacterium | reverse complement strand
CCGCGGTTCAGCCACTCCTCGCCTCCGACCAGGGCGTCGTAGGGAAGCCGGAAGTGGTCGAACGAGAGCTCGAAAGTGTGCATACCGCGGTAGCCGATGGTCGGGATCGCCCGGCCCGCCAACCGGCCGCCCGTGGCCTGCTCGTATGTGAATTGATGGCCCGGGAAAGCGGGCTTCTCGACCACGAACACGGAAAGGCCGCGATGACCGGCGTCGGCGGTGCGGGCCAGCAGCATCATCACCTCGGCGCGGCCCGCAAACGTCGACCAGAGCTTGGTCCCGTTAACGACCCAACCGTCGCCTGCGCGCTCCGCCCGGCAGGCGATGCCGGCGACGTCCGAGCCGTGGTCCGGCTCGGTGGCCGCGACCGAGACCAGCTTGTCGCCGCTCGCGATTGCTGGCAGCCAGCGGCGCTTCTGCTCCTCGGTGGCGCCCCGGAGCAGGGCCCGGACGAGGATCTCGGGGCGGGTGACCAGGCTTCCCCCAGCTGCCAGCGAGGCTCGCGAGAGCTCCTCGGTGACGATAAGCATGGTGATGAAGTCGTCCCGGCTCCCGGCCGAGCCGCCGTAAGCCTCCGGGATGGAAAGCCCGAAGGCGCCCAGCTCGCCCAGCCCGCGCAGGATGTCCTCGGGGATGTCAAGGTTCTGGCGGTGAATGGCGGCCGCGCGCGGCTTGATCTCCTGGCGGGCGAAGTCGCGGAAGGTCGTACGGAGCAGACGCTGCTCCTCGTCGGCGCCCAAATCCTCGAGCGGGTGGTAGGCGGTGGCGATTCGCTCGAGCAGCCGCGCCTGCTCGGTGGCCTGGACCGCTGAGCGGCCCGCGATCGAGCTCGTCGCCTCGGCGATCGCCGCTTCGGCGATGTCCCACGCCAGCGGATCGCCGGTGGCGTCCGCCCACTCTGCGGTGGCGACGGCAGCGTCGGCGCGGGCGACGGCCCAGGCCAGCTCATTGGCGGCCACCTGGTTGGCGTCGACGTCCCTGCCCCCCAGGTCTTCGATGTAGGAGCGCAACCCGGCGACCGCCTCCTCGAGCTGGCTCAGAGAGCTCTGAAGGCCGGCGGGCATCACTCCGATACTCGCGCGCGAGGGATGTTCGGCGCCTGGCCGCGCTTGTAGATCATCGCTGTCCGGTGGAAGGTGATCACTACCCTCCCGTCCTGGTTGTAGCCGGTGGTCCGGACCGTCACCAGGCCCACGTTCGGGCGCGACATCGACTCCCGCTTGTCGAGAACTTCCGAGCGCGAGTAGATCGTGTCGCCCTCGTAGACCGGACTCGGCATTCTGACCTCGTCCCAGCCCAGGTTCGCAAACACGTTCTGGGAGATGTCGATCACGCTCTGGCCGGTCACCAGTGCGAGCGTGAAACAGGAGTTCACGAGCGGCCGGCCGAACTCGGTCTGCGCCGCATAGTGGCGGTCGAAGTGAATGGGCGCGGTGTTCTGCGTCAGCAAGGTGAACCAGCTGTTGTCGGTCTCGGTCACCGTCCGGCCGAGCGGGTGCTCATAGATGTCCCCGACCTCGAAGTCCTCATAGAAGCGGCCTTGCCAGCCTTCCTTGATCGACATCTGTCCTCCTACTCGATGACGCCCTG
>CAZHAC010000524.1:0-1591 GCA_964529765.1 uncultured Actinomycetes bacterium | reverse complement strand
TGGACAGCGGACGACCATCGGCTGAGCCGCTGCGCGAAGGTGGCGGACGGGGTGGGATTTGAACCCACGAGGCCCTTGCGGGCCTACGGCATTTCCAGTGCCGCGCCCTCGGCCGGACTAGGCGACCCGTCCGCTGCGCTCGCTAGTCTACCCAGCGCCTCGGCGCACCCGAGGTCACCTCCCCGCTCGTCACGGAGGTGTCAGGGCGAAGCGGTGACGGAGGGGCCGCCATGCCTCATCAACCGCTCTCGGCTGCCGACGCCGGCGACGGAAAGGTCCTGGGCCCTATGGCCGCCCAAGGATCCGGACGCCGGTGTCCTCGCCGATGAAAGCGGTACGCGCGAGGCCGGCGAATATCCCGTGATCGATGACGCCGGTCAGCGACTTGATCTGCGCTCCCAAGGCTGACGGGTCGGCGATTCCGCCCGGGACCGTGCAGTCGAGCACGAAGTTGCCGTTGTCCGTGACAAAGGGCGCCGCCTCCCCGCCCCGGACGGTCCACTCGAGTCCTAGCAGTTCGAGGCGGCGCCCCGTCTCTTGCCAGAGGAAGGGCAGGACCTCGACCGGAAGCGGCCCGTCACCCAGCCGGGCCACCAGCTTGCTGGAGTCGGCGATGACCACGAACCGCCGCGCCGCAGCGGCGACCAGCTTCTCGCGGACCAGCGCTCCTCCCCGTCCTTTCAACAGGTTCAGTTGGGGGTCGATCTCGTCGGCACCGTCGACATCGAGGTCGACACCGCGATCGATCTCGCTCACGACCTCGATGCCACCCGCGACCGCCAGCTGCGCGATGGCGTTCGAGGTCGGCACCGCGGTGAGCCGAAGGCCGGCCCGCGCCCGTTCGATCAGAAACTTGACGAACAGCGTTGCCGTGGTTCCGCTGCCAAGGCCAAGCAGCATTCCATCCTCGACCAGCTCGACCGCGGCCCGCGCCGCCGCCGCCTTGCGCGCGGTCTGGTCAGCCAACCGCATCGCGGAGCGCCCTGACGCCCGCTGCGGCACCCTCCGGATGGCTGTACACGGAACTGCCGGCGACGAGGACGTTCGCCCCCGCCGCCACCGCCCGCCTCGCCGTCTCCGCGTCGATGCCGCCGTCGACCTCGATGTCAATGGCCCCTGCCAGCTCGCGCACCCTCCGAATCTTGTCAGGCGACGAGGGGATGAAGCTCTGGCCGCCGAAGCCCGGCTCGACGGTCATCACGTTGACCTCCTCGACGTAGGGCAGGATCTCCGTGAGCGCCAAAACGGGAGTGGCCGGGCTGATGGCCACACCCGCGCGCCGGCCGAGTTCCCGGATGCGCTGGAGGACACGGTAGAGCTGGTAGGTCGACTCCACCTGAACCTGGATCAGGTCGGCGCCGGCGGCCGCAAAGGATTCCAGATAGAGCTCCGGCCTTTCGACCATTAGGTGCACTTCCAGCGGCAAACGGGTGACCTTGCGAATGGCGGCCACGATCCCCGGCCCCATACTCAGGTTGGGCACGAAATGGCCGTCCATGATGTCGATCTGGATGCGGTCGGCTCCGGCCTCCTCCACCGCGCGCACCTCGTCCCCGAGGCGAGTGAAGTCGGCGGCGAGAACGCTCGGGAC
>CAZHAC010000523.1:0-1593 GCA_964529765.1 uncultured Actinomycetes bacterium | reverse complement strand
AGCAGAGCCAGTGCTGCACCGGCGAGAGCCGATCCCAGCCGTAGAGGTAGAGACCCAAGAAGATCGCCTCCAGGAAGAAGGCAAAGCCTTCAGCCGTGAAGGGCAGTCCGATTGCGCTCCCGGAGAGCGCCATGAAGCGCGGCCACAGCAGTCCCAGCTCGAATGAGAGCGCCGTTCCCGAGACGGCGCCGACCGCGAAGATGATCGCGAAGGCACGTGACCAGCGCTTGGCCAGCGTCAGCCAGGCCTCGTCCCGCTTCCAGAGCCAGAGGCCTTCGGCGATGGCCATGAGTGCCGGCAGGCCAACCCCCAGGACGGCGAAGACGATGTGAAAGCCCAGGGACATTCCCATGGTCGCGCGCGCGAGGACAACCTGGCTCAAAAGATGACCACCTCGGATTCCCGCCCCTTATTCGCGGGTCAATCGTAAATCGGCGGGCGAGCCGGCTTTGGGCAGCCCGGCCCCTGGTGCGGCAGGGGCGGCGCAAACGATCGCAACCGTCTGCCGATACAAAATCGAACCTGGTTACCGGCTTTCGAAATCGGAGGCAGAGCATGGCGAATACGACGAACAACCTGCCGGTCAGGCGGTTGGGGCGAAGCGACATGGAAATCACAACCGTCGGCTTCGGCGCGTGGGCCATCGGCGGGGGCGGCTGGTCTTACGGCTGGGGTCCGCAGGACGACCGCGACTCGGTGACCTCGATTCAGCATGCCATCGGCCGCGGCATCAACTGGGTCGATACAGCCGCCGTCTACGGGTACGGCCACTCGGAGGAAGTGGTCGGTCGGGCAGTGCATGAGCTACCGCCGGAGGAGCGGCCGTTCATCTTCACAAAGGGCGGCATGCGCTGGGACCCGGATAACCGGATGGCCGAACCTGAGCGCAACCTACAGCCGGCTTACATTCGCCAGAGCGTTGAGGATTCCCTCCGCCGCCTCGGGGTCGAGCGCATCGACCTCTACCAGTTCCACTGGCCCGACGAGCTGGGGACTCCAGTCGAAGATTCCTGGGGAGAGGCCGTGCGCTTGCTCGAGGAGGGCAAGCTCAGGGCGATCGGCGTCTCCAACTTCGACGTCGCGCTCCTCGAGAGGTGTGAACGGATCCGCCACGTCGACTCGCTGCAGCCGCCCTTCTCGCTCATCAACCGAAGTGCGGGTGCCGATGTGATCCCGTGGGCGCGGAGGCACGGAACCGGGGTGATCGTTTACAGCCCGATGCAGTCCGGCCTGCTGACCGGCCGCTTCTCCGCCGAGCGCGTTGCGGCGCTGCCTCAGGACGACTGGCGCGGGCGCAATCCCGAGTTCCAAACGCCGCGGCTCGAGCGCAATCTGGCTCTGGTCGAAGAGCTGCGGCCGATCGCGGAGCGCCGGGGCGTTTCCCTGGGCTCGGTTGCGATCGCCTGGACGCTCGCCTGGCCGGGGGTGACGGGCGCGATCGTCGGTGCCCGCACTCCAGAGCAGGTCGACGGTTGGATCGACGCCGCGGCCCTCGAGCTCACCACCGACGAGCTGGAAGAGATCGCTGCGGCTCTGGAGAAGACTGGCGCGGGCGAGGGCCCGACCCATCCAGGTCAGGCCGCGGACGCGAGC
>CAZHAC010000522.1:0-1594 GCA_964529765.1 uncultured Actinomycetes bacterium | reverse complement strand
GCGATCGCCGATACCGCGAGGCCGAGAGGCGAGCCCTGAGGTTCGATGTGCATCACCAATCCGGCCGCCGTAAAGGCCAGGACGTAGACGCAAAGCAGGACCAGCAGCACGGCGGAAATCCAGCCAGCTCTTCCTTCGACCCGGTCGAGGCGCTCGGCGCTGGCGGCTCGACGCTCGATATCGAGGCGCCAGAGGAGCACCAGGCCGCTGACCAGCTCGACGACGCTGTCGGCCCCGAACGCGGTCAAGAGGACGCTGCGAGCCGCGATCCCGGCGCCGATCGCGAGGGCCGCCTCGACCAGCATCCACGCCACGGTCAGCAGCTCGAGCCTGACTCCGATCTGGGCTGCGCGTGTGCGGGCCGCGCTCTGGATCACTCTGGTTCCAGGCGGTAGTTCTGACAGAGCGCGACCTGCTCTCCGTTGAGGGCGAGCAGTACCTCCGCGGCCCGCAGCAAGCCGACGACCTCAGGGCCGGCGATGCGGTAGAACGACTGGCGTCCTTCGGGTCGGTCCAAGACGAGACCGCAGTCTTTAAGACAGGCCAGGTGGCCGGAGATGTTGGCTTGCGATCCGCCGACCCTGGCCTGGAGATCGGTGACCCGCAGCTCGCCGCCGGCGAGCTCCTGGAGGATGGCCAGGCGCGTCGGATCGCCGAAGCCGCGGAAAAGCTTGGCCGCCAGGGCCGTCGAACGCTGTTGCTCCGACGCAATCATCTGTCTGCGCCGATTATATCGGCAGAGACCGATTGGACGGCTGGCGAATCAGGGCGAGGCTTGAGTGTCTTTAAGCGACCGGTTTTCGGGCTCGAATCGAGTAGCCGTAGGTGCCGTATTCACGGGCGCTCTTCTCGCCGCCGGCACCAGCGAAGGTGTCGACCGGGTTGGCGAGCTCGATCTCATCGAGGCCGGCGCCCCTGATCACCGCCTCCCACCCTGCGCACGGCAGGGCGCCGGCAATTCAACCGGTCCAGAGATCGATGTCACTCAGCGCCGCCTGCGGCACCGGTTTCTCCACGCAGATGTCGGCGACCGTCATTCGCCCACCGGACTTGAGAATCCGGTTGATCTGCTTGTAGACCCCGAGCTTGTCGGGACAGAGGTTGATGACGCCGTTGGAGATGACGACGTCGGCCCAGCCGTCTTCGACGGGCGCCTGCTCGATGAAGCCCTCCCTGAAGTCAAGATTGGCCAAGCCCAGCCGCTCGGCCAGTCCGCGACTTAAGTCGATCATCTCGGGCGTCATGTCGACCCCGACGACGTGACCTTCCGGTCCCACCCAGAGTGCCGCGAGGAAGGAATCCATGCCGGCGCCGGATCCCAGGTCGACGACCCGCTCACCCGGCTCAGGACCGCCCCAATAGAAGGGATTGGCGACGCCCGCGTAGGCTTCACAGGCCTCCTCGGGCAGCTGGTCCAAGGGGTGCTCCGGATAGCCGAGGCGCACCGCATGGGCCCGGCCCGTGTGGAAGTGGTAGTCGCCGTGGGGCTCTTCGACAACCTCGCGGTATTTGTCGCGTACCTCTCGGCGGAGCTGGTTGACGTCAATCAGCTCGAGGATCTCGGTCATCGACGCCTCCTCATACCGATCCTCTC
>CAZHAC010000521.1:0-1597 GCA_964529765.1 uncultured Actinomycetes bacterium | reverse complement strand
ACATCTACCGGAAGTACTACGGCGCCCGGATGTCGCTCTACCTGCTCGCCGTCTCATACGTCGCGATGGCGGTGGCGGGCCTGCTCATCTCGCTCGCATTCCAGGCCCTCGGCATTGCGCCCCAGCACCACCAGGTCAGCGTGCTGATCAGCCGCCCAGAGTGGAACTACACGACCTTCCTCGACCTCGCGAGCCTGGTACTGCTGGCCGTCCTCGGATACCGCTTCCTGACCACCGGCGGAGTCGAGATGCTCAGAGCTATGGCCGTCCCGCCAGAGCAGAAAGACCAGCTCGTCCGTGACCCGGTCTGCGGGATGGCGGTCGACCCTGCGACGGCCGGCGAACGAGCCGAATACCAGGGCCGGACCTACTACTTCTGCGCAGGGGGCTGCCGCGCCGCCTTCCTCGCCGGCCCAGAACGCTACCTGGCCGGTTCCGAGCACGCGCCGCGGCACTCGCACGCCCACTGACCATCCTGTCAACTTCCCGGTCACTCGCCTGATTCGAACCGCCGCCCGGACGCCGGACCCTGCTCTCATGACCATCAACACGGGATCGGAATCTGCGCGGCCGCGCGTCACCGTGCTGGGCACAGGGATCATGGGCTCGGGTATGGCCGAGCGCCTGCTCGACGAGCGATTCCCGGTCAACGCGTGGGACCGTTCGCCTGATCAAACCGCCCCTCTGGCCGCCCGGGGGGCTGCTGTTCACCCCACACCCCACGCGGCCGTGCGCGACGCGGCCGTCGTGATCACGATGCTGCCGACCGGCGAGGCGGCGGAGGACGTCATGTTGGGGCAGGGCGCGATCGATTCCTGCCCGCCGGATAGCGTTTGGGCGCAGATGGGCACGGTCGGCGTCGAAGCGACCGGGCGGATGAACGCCGAGGTTGCCAAGCGGCGAACGGACGTGGCGTTTGTCGACGCGCCAGTTTCGGGCACGAAAGGGCCGGCGCGTACCGGCAAGCTGCTGATCCTCGCCTCCGGTCCCGATCGCGCCCGGGCGACGCTCGAGCCTGTGTTCGACGCCCTCGGGCAGCGCACCGTCTGGCTTGGGCCGGCCGGGACCGGCAGCCGCATGAAGCTGGTGCTCAACGTGTGGCTCGCCTTCGAGGCCGAAGCCGCGGCTGAAGCCTATGCGCTCGCGACCCGGCTCGGCATTCCCTACGCGGCACTGAACGACACCGTCACCGGCGGTCCGCTCGCCTCCACGTTTGCGCTGACAAAGATGAACAAGATGGCGCGGGGGGACCACTCGGCGGAGTTCCCGCTCGAGTGGGCCCTCAAAGACCTGCACCTGGCTAGCGCGGCCTCCGGCCCGGACTCCCTGCCGGTCGCCATCAGCATCGCCGACCGCTGGCAGCGCCTGGTCGATGCCGGCCTTGGCCGCCTTGACGTCAGCGCCGCCGTCCGTGGGCTGGCCGGCGACGTGCCGGCGGAAGCCGGCTCAGCCGTAGGCCGCCTGGTCGGGTAGCGATGGCGGTGCCGGCCACCAGTGCGCGCCGGCATGCTCCAGGCGGCGTCGCAGGCATTCATCTGAACCTGGCGCTCGCCCTGATCAGCCTCGCCCAGTTCGTACTCCAGCTCGACTTCAGCAT
>CAZHAC010000520.1:0-1598 GCA_964529765.1 uncultured Actinomycetes bacterium | reverse complement strand
AACCGCGAGCACAGCGTCAAGCAGCTGATCGATCGCGTCGTCGAGACCTTGAAGGGCTGGGGCGTCGAGGGCGGCTACTTCGCGACCGCTGAGGACGCCGACAACTGGGCAGAGGACCTGCGCTGGCTGCTGGCCACCCAGCACGCCTCCTTCAACAGCCCGGTCTGGTTCAACCTGGGTGTGCCCGGCCGCGCTCAGCAGGGCTCAGCCTGCTTCATCAACTCGGTGCAGGACTCCATGGAGTCGATCCTCGAGCTGGTCAAGACCGAAGGCATGCTCTTCAAGTTCGGCTCCGGCACGGGGACCAACCTCTCGGTCCTCCGCTCCTCGAAGGAGCACTTGTCGGGCGGCGGCACCGCCTCGGGCCCCGTCTCCTTCATGCGTGGGTACGACTCCTTCGCGGGCTCCATCAAGTCGGGCGGCACCACCCGGCGCGCGGCCAAGATGGTCATCCTCAACGCCGAGCACCCCGACATCGAAGAGTTCGTGAGCTGCAAGGCCGAGGAGGAGAAGAAGGCCTGGGCGCTGATCGAGGCCGGCTACGACGTGGGCTTCAACGTGCCCGGCGGTGCCTACGACTCAGTGCAGTTCCAGAACGCGAACCACTCGGTTCGGGTCAGCGATGAGTTCATGCGGGCGGTCGAGGAGGACCGCGACTGGTCGACCAAGGCGGTGGTCGACGGCCGGCCGGTCGAGACCTTCAAGGCGCGAAAGCTCTGGAGCGAGATCGCGGATGCGGCCTGGATCTGTGGTGACCCGGGACTCCAGTTCGACAGCATCATCCAGGACTGGAACTGCGTTCCGAACACCGGGCGCATCAACGCCACCAACCCTTGCTCGGAGTTCGTCTTCCTCGACGACACGGCGTGCAACCTGCTCTCGCTGAACCTGCTCAAGTTCCAGGACGAGAACGGCGAATTCGACAGCAAGCGCTTCCGCAGTGCGGTCGACGTCTGCTTCACCGGGCAGGAGATCATCGTCAGCAACGCCTCCTACCCCACGCCGTCGATCGCCCGGAACTCGGAGCGGCTGCGCCCGCTCGGGCTCGGATACGCCAACCTGGGCGCGCTGTTGATGTCGATGGGCCTCGCCTACGACTCCGACGAAGGCCGCCGCGTGGCGGGCGCGATCACCGCGATCATGACCGGCCAGGCGTACGCCCAGTCGGCACGGATGGCGGACGTGAAGGGTCCGTTCGCTGAGTTCGAGGTCAACCGCGACCCGATGCTCCGGGTGATGAACAAGCACCGGGCAGCCGCCTACGACCTGATGGACACGACGGCCGGCGACGCCGCCGGTTTGATCAACACCGCCCGCGAGACGTGGGACGAGGCGGTCGAGCTGGGCAAGCGCCATGGCTACCGCAACGCCCAATCGACGGTGCTTGCGCCCACGGGCACGATCGGGCTGATGATGGACTGCGACACCACCGGCATCGAGCCCGACCTGGCGCTCGTCAAGTACAAGAAGCTAGTCGGTGGCGGCCTGCTCAAGATCGTCAACAACACCGTCCCGGCCGCCCTCCGCAAGCTCGGCTACCAGGAGGAGCAGGTCAAGGCGATCGTCGAGTACATCGACGAGAACGACACCATCGAGGG
>CAZHAC010000519.1:0-1598 GCA_964529765.1 uncultured Actinomycetes bacterium | reverse complement strand
AACGCCGTCAAGTTCACGGAGGAGGGTCGCGTCGAGCTCTCGATCGCCGCCGTCGAGAGCGGATGGTCGCGCGACAAGACCTCGCTGAACGAAGCAGAGACGGTCATCGCCTTCCGGGTCGCCGACACCGGGATCGGCATCCCACTGGACAAGCAGAAGTACGTGTTCGAGGCCTTCCAGCAGGCCGACGGCACGACCAGCCGCAAGTACGGCGGCACCGGGCTCGGACTCTCGATCAGCCGCGAGCTCGCACACCTGCTGGGCGGGGAGATCAAGCTCGAGAGCGCGCCCGGCGTGGGGTCGACGTTCACGGTCTACCTGCCGCTCGTGTCGCCCGCGCAGAAGGCACCCGGCCAAGAGGATGAACGAGGGGATGAACCAGCCGAGGCGCCAGGTGAGGAGCCGGAGGAGGGGGCCAAGCAAGGCTCCCACAAGCCGTCCGGCCTGGCTCCTCTGGCCCAGCCAAGCCGGTCAAAGGTGGTCGAGCTGGGGCTGTCGCAGGCTCTCCGGTCAGAGCGTCCGCTGCCGGTGGCCGCCCCGGTCCACGACGTGGCGGTCAGCGATGACCGTGAGACCATCACCGCCGCCGACCGAACGGTTTTGATCGTGGAGGACGACGGCAACTTTGCCAACGTCGTCATCGACATTGCCCACCGCGGCCAGTTCAAGGGCCTGATCGCCCAGAACGCAGACGACGCCATGGAGCTGGCGCGCCAGTACAAGCCGGACGCGATCACGCTCGACATCGGGCTGCCGGGGCGCGACGGGTGGGCCCTCTATGACCAGCTCATCCACGACCCGGAGACGGCGGGAATTCCGGTCCACATCGTCTCCGTGCGCGAGGAGGACCAGATCCGGGGTACCAAAGAAGGCCTGACCTTCCTGACCAAACCGGTGACCAGGGACCTGCTGGCCGATCTGTTCGGCCGGATCCGGGGCCGGCGATCGAAAGGCAAGAGCCTCCTCGTCATCGAGGACGACGCGGTCCAGCGCCAGGAAATCGTCTCCCAGTTCTCGGCTCCGGGCCTTGAGATCCTCGCCGTCGGGACCGGCGAGGATGCGCTGCGTTCGCTGCGCCGGCGCACTTTCGACTGCGTCGTGCTCGACCTCGGGCTGCCCGACATGACGGGCTTCGAGTTCATCGACCGGGTGCAGAACGACCCCGTGGCGCGAACGGTCCCGATCGTCGTCTACACGGCGATGGATCTCTCGCGGAAGAACGCATCCCGGCTCAAGAAGACGACCCGCGGAGTGGTCGCCAAGGATGCCGGCAACGGGGTGGCTGCGCTGCAGGAGCAGGTGGAGGTTTTCTTTCGCCAGGTCGCACCGGAACCCGATAAGAGCCAGCAGCCGGCTCCGCCGTTGGCGCCGGCGGGCGACGGCTCGCTGAGCGGTAAGCGGGTGTTGGTCGTCGACGACGACATCCGCAACATCTACGCCCTGACCGCGCTCCTGGAAAGGAGCGGCGTCAACGTGATCGCCGCCGAGACCGGGATGGAAGCGATCGAGCTGCTCAAGAGCACAAGTGGCGTGGACGCCGTGCTGATGGACGTGATGATGCCGGAGATGGACGGCTACGAGACGACGCGGGCGATCCG
>CAZHAC010000518.1:0-1602 GCA_964529765.1 uncultured Actinomycetes bacterium | reverse complement strand
TGGTCGACGAGGACGAGGTCATGGACCTGGTCGACCAGCTTCGCTTCAACCTCCCCGAGGAGATCAAGCAAGCGAACTGGACGGTGCAGGAGCAGCAGCGCCTCATCTCGGAGGCGCACGCCGAAGCCGCCAGGATCATGTCCAAGGCCAACGAACGAGCTGAGTCCGCGATCACCGAGCACGAGGTGACGCGGCGCGCGGAGCGCCAGGCGGCACAGCTCGTGCGCGACGCCCAGTCGAAGTCGGACCAGATCATCCGCGACGCCGAGGCCTACGCCCTCGAGCAGCTCCAACAGCTGGAAGCCCACCTTTCCCGGACCCTGGCGACCGTGAAGCGCGGCGTGGAAGCGCTGCAGTCGAGCAACACCGTGTCCGACGACCAGGAAACCGAGCTGGAGCACAGCGAGCTCAGCTGAGCCTGGCCGTCGCCAGGCAACCCTGACCGCACGCACTGATACACTCTCCGTTCGCTAATGGGACTGCCGAAGGTCAAGCTCTCGAAATCCAAGAAGGGACGCCGCCGCTCGCACCTGGCGCTCGTGCTCGTGCAGCTGCCGCCCTGTCCGCAGTGCAAGCGGCCGCGCCGCCCGCACGCCGTGTGCCCGAACTGCGGCTACTACGCCGGCCGCGAGGTCTTGAAGACAGACTAGGCTCCGGCGTAAGCCTGGAAGCCGTTGAACAGCGCTCGCGCTATTCGCTGCTGGCCGGCGCCTGACCCGGCCAGCGCGGCCTCGTCCGGGTTGCTGACAAAAAGCGGTTCGACGAGCGCCCCTGGCATGGTCGACGGCGCGTCCACCCATCCCGGCGCTGCCGGTCCGAACTCGACCAGATGACCGTAGGCGGCTCCTTCGTCGGTTATCGTCGCCGCCGCCAGCTGGCCGTCCGAGGTGACGCCCCGGTCGTCGCGCCCGAGCTCGCGAACGAGCGCCGTCTGCAGCGATTGGGCGAGGCGAAGCGAACGAGCGGAGAAGGTGCGATCGGAGTCATAGAAGGTCTGCGTTCCGCCGACCGTCGGGTCGTCGTAGCCGTTGAAGTGAATCGAAAGCAAAGCCTCGGCGTGGGCGGCGTTAGCGCAGAGGACGCGCTCCACCAGGTCGCGGTGGAGCCCCGACCCTGTCAGGGCTCCGCTGTCCAGGTCGGAACCGCCCAGCTTGGCGACCGAGGAATCGCTGGTCCGTGAGAGCACGACCCGCCAGCCCGCGCCGCGAAGCATGGATGCCAGTCCCAGCGCAACCGCCAGCGTGGCCTGCTTTTCGGTGACGCCGGCCCCGACAGCGCCCGGGTCCGGTCCACCGTGGCCAGCGTCGACGAACACCGTCCGGCCGAGATCACCGGCGGTCGGGGGCAGGGCCCAGCAGGCGCCGCCGGCGAGGCCTGGCACCCCAAGTTGGCTGCCGTTCGCAGGAACACCGGCACCCGGCAGCGTCAGCGCCGGTGGGTGGAGTCGGCCCCCCGTCGCCCCGTGCAGCTGGCCGTCGAGTACGAGGCCCGCGGCGACCGCCAGGGCGATCAAGGCGAACGCGGCTGCGACGGCCCCGTAGGGTCGCCTGGGAGCGGTCCTGCCGGACCGCCGCCGATACCGGTTGGGAGCATAGTGTTGCG
>CAZHAC010000517.1:0-1608 GCA_964529765.1 uncultured Actinomycetes bacterium | reverse complement strand
GCTCGAGGTCGAGTGCTGCATCGCCGGGGGCGGGCCTGCCGGGCTCGTTCTCGGTGTGCTGCTGGCGCGGGGCGGCGTCGAGGTGGCCGTGCTCGAGAAGCACGCCGACTTCCTCCGCGACTTCCGGGGCGACACCGTCCACCCCTCGACGATGGACGTGCTCGACGACATCGGCCTCGGCGAGGCGTTCGCACGCCTGCCGCACAGCGAGGTCCGCAAGATCCTCCCCCCACTCCCCGGAACCCCACCGCTGTCGCTCGATGGGCTGAGGGCCCGCCATCCCTACATCGCCTTCGTCCCCCAGTGGGACCTGCTCGACCTGCTCGCCGAAGAAGGACGCCGGCACCCCAACTTTCACCTGATCATGCAGGCCGAGGTCACCGGCCTGACGGAGGAGAAGGGCCGCGTGAGCGGGGTCCGCTACCGGTCACCGGAGGGCGAGGGCAACGTGAGGGCCGCGCTCACCGTGGGGGCGGACGGCCGCCAGTCCGCGGTCCGCGAAGCGGCTCGGCTCGAGCTGGTTTCGGGCTCGCCACCCATGGACGTGCTCTGGTTCCGGCTGCCGCGAATTGAGGCGGATGGCGACTCCGTGTTTGGTGCGGTCGCACCCGGCCGCATCGCCGTCTTCCTGAACCGAGACAGTTTCTGGCAGGTCGCCTACGTGATCCCGAAGGAGACCGCAAAGCAGCTTCGCGCGGAGGGCATCGAGCTGTTCCGGCAGAGGGTCCTCGAGCTGGCGCCACGCTTCGCCGGCCGGATATCCGAGCTCGAAAGTTGGGACGACGTCAAGCTGCTGACCGTCCGCTCGGACCGTCTTCGCCGCTGGTGGCGCCCCGGCCTGTTGCTGATCGGCG
The DNA here is from genome assembly GCA_964529765.1 of uncultured Actinomycetes bacterium. Lineage (GTDB taxonomy): Bacteria > Chloroflexota > Dormibacteria > Dormibacterales > Dormibacteraceae > CAZHAC01. Next base: position 754 of record CAZHAC010000517.1, on the reverse strand, counting down.
ACGCCGCTCATGCCATGAGCCCGATCGGGGGAGTCGGAATCAATCTGGCCGTCCAGGACGCCGTCGCCACGGCCAACCTTCTCGGCCCACGGCTGCTGGAGAAGGCGCCCGTGACGGATGCCGACCTGGCGGCTGTACAGCGCCGGCGCGAGTTCCCAACGCGGGCGACACAGGCAGGCCAGGCGTTGATACAGCGCGGCGTGCTGACACGGGTCCTCGCGCAACGGAGCCTGCGCGTGCCCCGGCTGCTGCCGGTGCTGTTCGGCTTCGGCCCTCTGCGCCGGGCGATGACCCGCTGGTTCGCCCTCGGCGTCCGACCGGAACGGGTCACGTGGGAGCCGGCTAAAGCCTGAGGAGGGGGAATCCACATAGATTCCCCCTCCCTCGCCTGTTACTCCTTGACGAGGCCGACCACGTGTCCTTCGGGGTCAGCGAAGAGGGCGAAGCTGACGCCGTCCGGAATTGGCGTAGGCGGCTGGACAGTTTTGCCGCCCAGCGCTTCGACCTGGTCGAGCGCGGCCTGGAGGTCGTCTACCCCGACGTAGAAGGTGACGTGGCCAGGGCCCTGCGGGGCTTTCCCGATCCCGCCGTCAATGCCGCCGGCATCCTTCAGGTGCACCATGCTGTACTCCATTGGCCCGTCGCTGGGTGCCAGGTCCCAGCCGAAGGCGCCGGAGTAGAACTTCCGGAGAGCGCTCGTGTCGCGCCCCAAGACCTCGAAATGGACGACCGGATTCCGCGTTGCGTTTGTCAT
>CAZHAC010000516.1:0-1609 GCA_964529765.1 uncultured Actinomycetes bacterium | reverse complement strand
CCGGCAACGCCGTACTCGGCGAGCAGCGCAGTCGCCGCCTGGTTGAGCAGTTGGAGGGCGTTTCCCCCTTCCCCCATGCTGGCATTATACCAAACGTACGTTCGAGTCGTATTCCTGAGCTTTACAGGCTTCGCTGCTGCCTGCGTCACTGCCCACGGCCTACCTACCCGATGTATGCGAGCCGGCGGCACCCGGGCTCTGCTCGATGTCGCCCTTGGTGCTTACCAGGTGAGCGCGCCAAGAACTCTGGGCGACCTTTATCGTGCACACCCTCGTTCGCCAGCTCGCCTACCGGGCGGCCTCTGAGATCCCGCTGGATCTCGCGATCGGTGAGCTGACCAGGCTCTCCAACCTGGTTACCCGACGGCCTCGTGCGGCCCCCGGGCCGCATACGTTCGAGTCTCTCGATACCGCAGTCGAGCCTTGCTGGGCTCGCCTCGATCAGCCCTTCGACCACCCATCGAAATCCTGCTCGATGGGGCTTAAGTCAACGGCATTGCCCCGCGAGCGGGGGGAGGACTTCTCCTCAGGCTGGGTAGACGTCGATCTCGGTTGCCTTGATGGCGACCCAGACCTCGCCGCCGGCGGCCAGGTTGAGCTCGCGGACCGACGCGGGCGTCACCTCGGCCACCACCGGCAGCGGCCCGTCCAGGCGAACGCGGGCGCGGTCGGCGTGGAGGTCGATATCCACCGGCCGGGCGCGCCAGACGTTGCGTGGCGTTCCCTCGGGATGATTGTGAAAGAGCGCCACAGCGCGCGGGTGGACGGTCGCGAAGACCTCCCCCGATGACTCCTCGGCGACCGTCAGCTGAGCGCCGCCGACCTCCACCTGGCGGCCCCGTGCCTGGCCCCGCCAGAGGTTGACTCCCACCAGCTCGGCCACGTAGCGGGAACGCGGTCGCGCCGTGACCTCAGCTGCGCTGCCGGTCTGCGTCACCCGGCCCTGCTCCACGATGACCAGGCGGTCGGCAAGCGCGAGCGCGTCGACCGGGTCGTGCGTCACCAGCAGTCGAACCGCCCGGACCTCGGACAGATGCCGGCGCAGCTCGCGGCGCACCTCGATCCGCGCGCCGGCGTCGAGCGCCGACAGCGGCTCGTCGAGCAGCAGGAGGCGAGGCTCCAGCGCGAGCGCGCGAGCGAGGGCGACGCGCTGGGCCTGGCCGCCGGAGAGCTGGCGCGGGCGCAGGCCGGCCTGGGCTGTCAGTCCCACCCGGTCCAGCCACCGCCTCGCCACGGCGGCGGCGTCTCTTCGGCCGCGGGCGCTGGGACCGAAAGCGACGTTCTCGAGCGCGGTCAGGTGCGGGAAGAGGAGGTAGTCCTGAAAGACGACGCCCGTCGAGCGCTGCTCGGGAGGCACCCAGCGCCCGCTCGCCGGATCGTCCAGGACACGGCCGTCGAGCACCACGCTTCCAGAGTCAAGCGGCTGGAGGCCGGCCAGCGCGCGCAGCAGCGTCGTCTTCCCGGCACCGTTCGGGCCGAGCACGGCCACCACCTCGCCGTCGGACACCTCGAGCTCGACGTCGACGTCGAGCGTGCCCAACCGCACCTTGACGCCGGCGCTCAGGGTCATCGCGCCAGGTACCGGTCACGGAGGCCGACCAGGACCGCC
>CAZHAC010000515.1:0-1616 GCA_964529765.1 uncultured Actinomycetes bacterium | reverse complement strand
GCGAGAAGGCCCTGCGTGCTGGCAACCGACTTCCCGGGCATGAGGAGGAGAGTCTATGTTCCCGTACGAGCGCCTGATTGAGACGCTCCGCGCGCTCGCGGTGGTCCCGACGCACATCGATCCGGGCTTCGACACGCTGATGGCACCGGATCATCCGCGGCTGGTCGCCTACGTTCAGGAGCACGTCCGGCCCCGCCTGGAGGCGCTCGGCGCACGCGTCCACGATGCCGGCTCCAACAACCTCGTCGTCGAGGTGGGATCGCCCGGCGGCCCCGAGATGCTGATCCAGAACTACACGGTGGCACAGCACCACAACCTGATGGACCGGCCGTACCAACCGCGCCTTGAAAGTGCGGCTGCCTTCGGCTTCGACGAGCCGGCCCTGTTCGCGCTCGGCGTCTCCCAGACCAAAGCGCACCAGGCCACCATGCTCGCGGTCCTCGAGCGGTTGCTGCCCAGAGCCGATCAGCTGCGCGGACGCTTGTGGTGGGCCGTGAACAACGAAGGGCGCAGCTCGCACGACTGCTCCTACGCGATCCTCGACGCGATCGCCGCGCGTGGAGGCCGTCCGCAGTTCGCCATCATCCAGCAGCCGACCGGGCTACGCCTGTCACTGGGCAACCGCGGACGCGCCGACATCGAGGTGACGGTCGAGGGACGCTCTGGTCACTCCAGCCGTCCGGACCTGGCGCTGAGCGCGATCGAGGGCGCCGTGGATGTGGTCAACCGGCTTCGGGCGCTGCGCTGGACGGACAGCCACCCTGCCCTGGGGGAGCGGCAGGCAGTGATCTACAAGATGGGGTTTCATCCCCTCGCGCCGCACACGCTGCCGGCGGTCGCGAACCTCACCGTGGATCGGCGGCTGCTGCCTGGTGACGATCCGGAGGCGGCTACCGAGGAGGTGAAGCAGTCGATCGGCGACCTTTCGCCCTACCGGGTCAGCGTCCGGCGTGGGGTCACCATGCTGCCCGCGCTGGTCGACCCCGACGACCCCTGGGTGCGCTCCTTCGAGCGCGCACACGCGGCCGTGACCGGCAGCATGCCCGAGACCTTCTATGGGACCGGCACCTTCGACGCAGGGGGTCCGAACTCGCGGGGTATCCCGACAGTCCAGTACGGGTGCGGTGTCCGAACAACCCTGACCGGTGACGACTTCGTCACCATCTCATCGCTCGAGACGGAGGCTCGTGTCCTCGCCGAATTGATCGCTCAGCGCCTGGAGCGGTAGAGCGGGAGAAGGTACAGCGGTGCCGCGAGCGCACTCAACCCGAGTGCCAGGAACGCGCCCGGATAGCCAACCAGGAGCACGAGCGGACCCATTGCAGCCGGTGCCGCGGCTTTGCCGATGTTGCGTAGGAATCCCGACGCGCTGACGACGGTGACGCGCACGTTCTCGCGCGGGAGGTAGCTGATGAAGCTGTTGAGGAGCGGGCCGCAGACGCCGTCCGCGATTCCCTGCGCCACGGCCATGGCGATTGCCCAGGCCGCGCTTGGGAAGAAGGTGATGGCCGGGATGCTGGCGCCGAGCAAAGCCAGACTGATGGCCAGGCCGGCGCGCCCAGCGCCATCGAGTCCAAGCCGGCCTGTCTGCGAGGCGACGACTGCGCCGACCAGCC
>CAZHAC010000514.1:0-1617 GCA_964529765.1 uncultured Actinomycetes bacterium | reverse complement strand
TCGACTGCCGTTACTCTCCCAGGCGCAGGAGGGCCTTGAAGATGGAAGAGACCCCAGACCTGGAGCAGCGGCGCTCCCCGTGGCAGACGGCGGTCGCAATCGCCGTCATCGTCCTCACTCTGGCCGTGGTGTTTGGTTTGGTCGCCTATCGCTACTACGCATCCCAGCCTCACCGCGTCACGGGCAGCGTGATAGGCAATGTCCAGGTCGCGCCCGGTTTCAACGTCAAGTGTTCGCTTCCCGTAACCGCTTACGGCTGGACCGCGGCAATGATCAGCCTCCCCGACGGTGCCGTCACGGTCGATAAGTCGGTTCCCCTGGCGCCTGGGGGTAAGGGCCTGGGCATGGTCAGCTTCGACGCGTCGCTGCAGAAATGGGTTCCTGTTCAACGACAGTGGGTGTCTCCCGATGGCCGGTACTACGCGTTCTCGACCTCGACAACCGGCGTCCCCGGCGAACCACCCTCGGCTGACCTTCGCATTCGCGAAATCACCAGCGGCAAGGACAGGACCGCGTGGAAGGGGCAGGGCAATGCCAATGTCCTTGGCTGGTCGGGCAGCACCGTCTACTTCGTCCTCCAGGGAGCGTTCACGACCTTCGGTGCGCCCACGTCATCGCCGGAGGTGTGGGCGGCCGACGCCTCAGGCGGTAACGCCCATCGGGTTGGCCCCAATCCGCCGCCACCGGCGCCCGAGCCTGGCAAACCGCCCGTCTACTCATTCAGTGGGTTTGGGTACATCGGCAGCGGCGGAATCTGGACAATGACCGCGAACAGGATCCCCCAGCCCGTCGGTGCTGAAGGCGCGCCCGTCAAGCCCTCTATGGTCGGCGGACCCGACACGATCACGAGGATGGACCTCGCTACCGGCACGCTGAGCAGCTGGTACACCGTCCCGGAAGGCAACACGGTCGCAGTGGTCGGCCTCGACGAACAGGGCCGGCCGATCATCAGCCAGAGCGACCCCAGCGAGATGATGAAGTGGAAGATGGCGGGCACCCCGCCACCGCCTGGCTGGACGCCACCGCCCCCTAAATTCTTCGTCCTGACCGCCAAGAACCAGGCCGCGCCAATCTCCTTCCCCGAGAACAGCTTCAGCGCTGGACCGATGTCCTCCGACAGCCACGGAACCTGGTTGTCCACGCCCGGTCAGATCTGGCTGCTCCGCTCTGGGAAGCTGACCAAGGTCGCGGACGTGCCCGAGCAGCTCTTCCCCGCTCCCACACCACCGCCTGGTGCCGCTCCCATGCCCAAACCGGCCACCAGCGCGGCGACCCAGGCGCCGATGCAGAAGGGCCCCTACATCCAGATCGCGGGAGCCTGTGCCTAGAACCTAGAGCGGAGTGATCTCCGTGCGGCCGCCCATGTAGGGGCGCAGGACCTCGGGCACGACGATCGTCCCGTCGACCGTCTGGTAGTTCTCGACCACGCACGTCCACGTTCGGAGGAGCGCGAGCCCGCTGCCGTTGATCGTGTGTACGTGCCGTGGCGATTCGCCGGGCGCAGGACGGTAGCGCAGGTTGGCCCGGCGGGCCTGGAAGTCGTTGAACACCGAGCAGGAGGACACCTCGAGCCACTGCTCGATGCCCGGCGCCCAGGCCTCCAGGTCGTACTTCTTG
>CAZHAC010000513.1:0-1626 GCA_964529765.1 uncultured Actinomycetes bacterium | reverse complement strand
CTGCCCGATCCCAACGAGGAGCAGGCGGAGGCGGTGGCGCGCGTCATGGGCATGCGTCCGGGCCAGCTGTACCTGATCCAGGGTCCGCCCGGCACCGGCAAGACGACCGCGATCGTGGAGTCGATCCGGCGTATCCTCGGCCGCCACTCGGACCACTCGATCCTGCTCAGCTCGCACTCCAATGACGCGGTCGACACTGGACAGGAGCGGCTGCTCGGGTTCAGCCACGTGCGCCAGGCGCGCGTCGCCGAACCGGGCAAAGTCCCGCGCCGGCTTCGCCACACTCTGGTCGAGGGCGACGATCTGGAGCCGTTCAACCTCGTCGCCGGAACTGTCAACCGGCTCGCGATCGACTCCCGCCTGCGCTTCCGGGTATTCGACTGGCTGATCCTGGACGAGGCCAACAAGGTCCGGGCCAACGAGGCCCTCGCGCTGATGCCGCTGGCCAAGCGCTGGGTGATGATCGGCGACCTCAATCAGCTGCCGCCCGTGATGGAGGAGGCGGCGATGACGTACGAGATCAAGAGCGACCTCGACATCCAGGTCCGCGACGGCAGCTTCTACGGGTACATGTGGGACAAGGCCCCCTCGCAGTCGCGCATCATGCTGCCGCGTCAATACCGGATGCGGGAGCCGATTGGGCGGATCGTGTCCGACCTCTTCTACGAGGGCAAGCTGATCCACGAATCGCCGCATCAGCGGATGCCGCTGCCCTGGCCCTTCGACCGCGAGGTCGTCTGGGTCGACACCGGCGCCCAGGACGAGTACCGCGACGCCCAGAGGTCGGTCGCCAACGAGTTCGAGGTGGCGCTCTGCAAGGACATCACGTCGATCATCCGCAAGCGCGTCCGCAAGGCCAAGCTGGCCGTCATCGCCATGTACTCGTCGCAGGTCAACCGCCTGGTGCAGGCGCTCAAGGGCATCGTGCCGCCAGACGACATCGAGTCGGTCGACGCCTTCGAGGGCCGCGAGTCGGACGCCGTCATCCTTTCGCTGGTGCGCTCCAACGATCGCGCTGCGATCGGCTTCCTCAACGACCCCAACCGCGTAAACGTCTCCATCTCGCGGGCCAAGAAGCTGCTCGTGATCGTCGGCGACTCGAAGACGGTAATCGGCGGCGCACCCGAGCTCTTCGGCCCCCTCTTCGAGCACGCAAAGGAAGAGGGGTTGGTGGCAGGTGTGGGCGCGGTGGTCACCGCCTGCCAGCGTGTCGGCATTCGCTCGCAGGTTCAGCGCCTGTCGAGGCCGAGGCGGGGTTCGCGAAGGCACGGACGCAGGCGAGGGAGAGGCGGCCAGGGGCAGCCTGGGCAAGAAGCGCAACCGGCTGAGCAGCAGGCGGACCAGGCTGTGCTGGCGCAGGGGGAGGGCGCGGCTGCTGAGGCGGCAACCCAGGAACCGAAGCCGGCGGCCGAGCAGCAGCAGCCGTCCGCCAAGTCGCGACGGCGGCGTGCGCGCCGGGCCCAGGCAGCCGCGGCGGCGCCAGAGCCAGAAGCAGCAGCGCCGGTCGCGACCGAGCCAGAGACGGTGGCGGCAAAGTCGCGGCGGTCCCGGCGCACCAGCCAGCCCGAGTCCGTGGCCGAGGCTGAGCCCGAGGCGGCGCCGGCGAAGCCCAGGCGGACCCGGCGC
>CAZHAC010000512.1:0-1630 GCA_964529765.1 uncultured Actinomycetes bacterium | reverse complement strand
CCTGCGCGAGCGCGACCGACCGCGACGCCAGCTTGATCACGGTGGGACCGGCCAGGGCCAGCGGCACGAAGAGCAAGACCAGAAGTCCCAGCCCTTGCCAGCCCAACAGCACCGCCAATCCGACCGCGTGCGCCGAGGCGACCGCGAATACGAACAGCCCGACCACGGCCGCCGCGAACAGGATGAGCACGAACACGATGACGAAGGCCAGCAGCCGCAGGCCCAGCATCGGCCAGAACACCTCCAGGCCCTGCCGCCAGGACCAGCCCAAGTCGGCGCTCCGGCCCTCGTCGAGCGCCGCCGCGCCGCGCACGGCCGCCCCCTCAGCGATCACGGAGAGGATCAGAAGCACAACGAACAGCAGGAGCAGCAAGGCCAAGCCGGCCACGAGCAGCCCCAGGTGATCCCCAATCCAGGTCGCGACGGGCGAGAAGTCGGGCGGCGTGCCCTGCGACCCGATCCGACCTCTCGTGCCCGACGGGCCCTGGTAGTTGTAGTAACTCCAGCCCGCGGAAGTCTCCCCGGCCAGCAGAGCGAGCAGCCAGAGCCACCGGTGCCGCCACGAGATCGTCAGCGCCTGCTTCAGGATCCCGCCGTAGTCCACCGCTCCCTCTGCTCGGAAAGTATGGCCAGTGCGCGATCGAGGCGCTCGCGGTTGGCCGGCGCGTTCAGCCAGCGGCTCATCCCTGACGGGTGCGGCAGCGGCAGCATCGGCGGCGAACCCGGGAACAGAAGACCGACTCGCGCCTCCAGCGGGCCCGGGCCGAGAAAGCGCTCGATCGCCATCCCGCCGACCAGGATGAGCAGCCGCGGCCGGAGCAGCTCGAGCTCGGCCTCCCGCCAGGGCGTGCAGTTGCGGATCGCCTGGGGCGGCGGCGGCCGGTCGCCGGTGCCGGCGGCGTTGCGACCCGGGAAGCAGCGGGCCAGGGCGCCCATGTACGTGAGCCGCCGGAACTCCTCCTCGGACTTAAACCCGGCCCGGAGCATCCAGCGCCCAAGCTCTCGCCCGGCGCGCCCCATGAACGGCCGGCCCAGCTCATTCTCGACCGGCCCCGGAGCCTGCCCGACCAGGTAGAAGATCGCCGGCGGGCCGCCGTCGAAGACGGGGTGGGCCGCCGGCAGCGTTCCGTCCTCCACACAGCGCCGGCAGGCCCGGCATGCATCCTGGAGTTCCTTAAGCTCAGCGTCGACCGATGGCACAGAGCGACCATATCCGGACTGTGACAAGCGTCATCCTCGGCTGTGGCACGCCGAACGAGTACCAGGCCAGCGCCGCCCGGTGGCGCGGGTGAGGGTCCTGGGCTTGATCGGCGACACGCAGGGCCGCTACAAGGTCGACCAGCTGCTGGCGGAGGCGGCCGAGCGCTTCCAGGACGTCGACGAGATCTGGCACGCCGGCGACTGGCAGGACTACCGCGTCCTCGAAGGCCTGAAGGAGCTTGGCAAGCCGCTGATCGTGGTCAACGGGAACGCTCCCGACGACCCTGCCTACCCCGAGCGTGTCGACCGCCGGATCGAGGAGCTGCTGGTCGGAATGGTCCACCGGCCGCCTCGCCCCCTCGACGAGTGGGCGCCGCGCCTCGACATCTGCATCCACGGCCACACCCATCGCTGGCGGGACGAGGTCGTC
>CAZHAC010000511.1:0-1632 GCA_964529765.1 uncultured Actinomycetes bacterium | reverse complement strand
ACGAACTGGTCGGTGGAATGGGCGTCTGAGTCCAGGCTGAACTGGCAGCCACATCCGAGCGCCACCCGGGCCAGCTCGGGCGAGAGGTCCATGCGCGCCGGGTCGCAGTCGATCTCGACGCGCACCCCCCGATCGGCGGCGGTTCTGAATACCAGTTCGAAGTCGTACTCGGCGCCGGCGCGGCTGCCCGGCCGGCGTCCGGTGGGGTGGCCGACGATGTCGACATGCGGGTTCTCAACCGCGCGCAGCATCCGTTCAGTCATCTGTGAGCGCTCCATTCGCAGCTGCAGGTGGGGCGAAGCGATGACGACATCGAGCTCGGCCAGGGTTTCGTCCGGGAGATCGAGCGAGCCGTCGAGCAGGATGTCGACCTCGACGCCCTGGAGGATCGTGAAATCGGTGCCCAGCTCGCGCTGCGCTTCCTCGATCACCTTCCGCTGAGCGGCAAGCCGCTCGGGGCCCAGCCCGTTGACGACCGTGATGCGGGGCGAGTGATCGGTGATGGCGAGGTAGCGATAGCCGCGGGCCCTCGCGGCCAGGGCCATCCCGAGGACGGAGGCGCCGCCGTCCGACCAATCGGTGTGGCAGTGGAGATCGCCCTGGTAGCCCTGCTCGACGAGCGATGTCAGCGTGGGCTCGAAGCTCTCGGCCGATCCCGATTCTTCGCGGAGCCGGTCCAGGTACTCGCTGCGCTCCTTCTCGACGAGCTCGGCCAGGACCTTGGCGATGCCGGCGCCAACCCCTTCGATCGACTCCAGGCGGCCCGCTCGCTGAAGCTTCTCGAGGTCCGGGCGGTCGCGCAGGAGTACGGCTGCGGCGCGCGAGAAAGCGCGCGCCCGGTGCTGATCCTGGCGGTGGCGCAGGTGATAGGCGATCTCGGCGAGGTAGGCGGCGGCTTCGTCCGGGCTCATCGGTGGCGCACGAGCAGCGTCTTGGGTGGGTGCAGCGGGCCGAAGAATTCGACGACGCGCGTGGGAGCGGCGATCGGCGGCTCTGGATACGAGCGGCATTCGAAGCCCCGCTCCTCGAACCAATCGGGTGCTTCCGGGCTGATGAGAGCGATCCAGCCGCCAGGTTTAGTCACCCGTTCGAGTTCCGCCAGAGCGTCGAGGCCACCGAGCGGGGGATCGGGGGAGAGGGCGGCGCAGACCGCCGCCACATCAGCGACGCCAGTGGTGACCGGCAGGTGCTGGGAGGCGCCGGCGACGGCCATCACGTTGCCCGGCAGCTCCCGCCGGAGACGGCGGCAGAGCGGGAGCGAGAGGTCGACGGCGATCACCTGCCGGTAGAGGCGGGCGAGGTGCCGGGTCAGGCGGCCGCTGCCGGAGCCCGCCTCGACCACCAGCTCTCCGGCGGGAAGGTCGCGGATCAGCGGCTCGGGCAGCAGCTCGAGAGCGGCCAGCTCAGCCCAACGGTCCGGCTGGAGCTCATAAACGAGCGTCCAGAAGAGGCCACGGACCAGGCGCGCTCTGGCCGCCTCACGCCCGGCGGGTGCGACGGGGCGCTGGCCGAGCCGGAGCAGTCGCTCGCCGCGAGCCGGTTCGAGAGCCTGGGCGACGGTGACCAGATCGGCGGGATCGAGGGCGGCGGCGACCTCTTCGAGCGGTGGTGCGGCAGGACCGGGAGTGAAGA
>CAZHAC010000510.1:0-1636 GCA_964529765.1 uncultured Actinomycetes bacterium | reverse complement strand
CGCGGCTGCGCAGGCAGTGGTCGGCGACGGAGAGGAGGCAGTTGGCGTCCGGTGGGAGATAGATCCGGGCCACGGTCCCCTTCTTGCTCAGTACTGTGTCGATCAGGCCCGGGCCCTGATGGCTGAACCCGTTGTGATCGTTGCGCCAGGTGGTGGATGTGAGCAGGATGTTCAGGGACGCGATCGGCGCCCGCCACTCGAGCTTCTGGGCCTCCTCGAGCCATTTGGCATGCTGGACCGTCATCGAGGCGGAGATCATCGCGAACGCTTCGTACGTCGCGAAAAGACCGTGGCGGCCGGTGAGCAGATAGCCCTCAAGCCAGCCCTCACAGGCGTGCTCGCTCAGGACCTCCATCACCCGCCCTGACGGGGAGATGTGATCGTCACTCGTGAGGACCGGTGCCTCGAGCACGCGGTCGGTGGCATCGAAGATGGCGTCCAGACGGTTTGACTTCGCCTCGTCGGGCGAGAAGAGGCGAAAGTTGGTCGGGTTGCGCAGGTAGACGTCGCGGAGCATCTCCCCGAGCCGCCGTGTCGACTCCGCGTGCGTGCGACCCGGCGAGTCCACGGCGACCGCGTAGCGACGGAAGTCAGGTACGTCGAGCGGCTTGAGCAAGCGACCACCGTTGGCGTACGGGTTGCTGCCCAGGCGCCGCACCCCTTGCGGTGCCAGCGGCCTCAACTCCGGGCGGAGCCGCCCTCGCTCATCGAAGAGCTGGTCCGGCTGGTAGCTGCGAAGCCATTGCTCGAGCTGCCGGAGATGGTCGGGGTTGGTGCGGACCTCGGCCAGCGGGACCTGGTGCGATCGGAACGTCCCCTCCACCAGCTGCCCATCCACCTCGTGGGGCCCGGTCCATCCCTTGGGTGTCCGGAGCACGATCGCCGGCCATGGACGTTCCAGGTCGCGGTGGCCTTGCCGCGCTTCCGCCTGGATCGAAAGGATCTCGGCGTAGGCCTGCTCCATGGCGCCGGCGAGGTCCTGGAACACGTGGCGCGGATCGTTTCCTTCGACGAAGCGCGCCTGATACCCATGCCCTCTGAGGAGCTCTTCGACCCGCTTGTCCGGCGAGCGGCCGAGCACGGTGGGCCCAGCGATCTTGTATCCGTTGAGGTGCAGGATCGGTAGGACCGCGCCGTCGCGCGCGGGGTCCAGGAATTGAATGCCCTTCCAAGAACCTTCCAGAGGCCCGGTCTCCGCCTCGCCGTCGCCGACGACCGCCAGAGCCAGCAGGTCCGGATGGTCGAAGACGGCGCCAAAGGCGTGGTAGAGGACGTACCCGAGCTCCCCACCCTCGTGAATCGATCCCGGTGTGGGAACGCTGACATGGCTGGGAATGCCGCCGGGTGTCGAGAACTGGCGGAACAGCCGGCGGAGGCCTGCCTCGTCTTCTGAGATATGGGGGTAGACCTCGGAGTAGGTGCCCTCCAGGTAGACGTTGGCGACGATCGCCGGGCCGCCATGGCCTGGGCCGGCCAGGTAGATGACATCGGCGTCATGCCGGCGGACCAGCCGGTTGGCGGTCACGTAGATCAGGTTCAGGCCGGGGCTCGTGCCCCAGTGGCCGAGCAGCCGGGGCTTGGTGTCGCTCGGCTCGAGGGGCCGCTTGAGCAGCGGGTTCTCCTGAAGGTAGATCTG
>CAZHAC010000509.1:0-1644 GCA_964529765.1 uncultured Actinomycetes bacterium | reverse complement strand
CCAGGTAGAACATCGTGAACTTGAGCCCCGAGTACTCGGTCAGGAAGCCACCGACCAGCTCCTGCTCCGCCTCTGGGAGGTCGAACGGGGCCCGGTTGGTCTCGGCAACCGCGGCCACGATGTAGATCAGGAAGCTGATCGGCGCCACGATGATCAGGGGCGCCAGGAAGCCGCCCCAGTGCACGGCGTTGACGATGTCCTGCAGGCGCAGGCTGCCGGCGATCATGAAGATCGGGACCAGTGCCAGCGACATCGCGAGCTCGTAGCTGACGAGCTGGGCGGCTGATCGGAGACCGCCGAGCAGCGAGTACTTGGAGTTCGAGGACCAGCCGCCGAGCATGATCGCGTAGACGTTCACCGACATCACCGCAAGGATCAGAAGGACGCCTATGTTGATGTTGGCGACCCAGTAGGTGATTCCGTACCAGATCCCGACCGGGATCACGGCCCAGGCCAGGAAGGCCGAGGCGACCGCGATCGCCGGCGCGGCGATGTACGTGACCTTGTCGACGTCCGCGGGCAGAAAGCTCTCTTTGAAGGCCAGCTTGACGCCGTCGGCCGCCATCTGAAGCAGGCCGCGCGGCCCGACCCGGTTGGGTCCGGGGCGGCGCTGAACCCAGCCCAGGTAGACGCGCTCCCAGAAGACCGTGTATGCGGCGGCTGTGAGCAGCACGAAGACCAGGAGCAGCATGGCGACGACGAGGATCACCCAGTAGCCAACCGGGCTGGCGTACCAGCCGAACGGGTCGGGCGTGGCCATATAGATCACGGGCGGGCGGGTCCGTAAAGCACGGTCGTGGGCGGCGGGGTCGGAGCCGGTGGATCGGCGAGCGGCGCCAGCGCCGGGTGAGAGCCGGCGGCCTCCCTCTGGAGCTGGAAGATGCCGACGTAGTCGGCGTCCAGCCCGGCCCGCTGCGCGAGTTCGGCGAGCACTTCCCAGCCCTCGCGAAGAGGCGGTCGGACCGCCAGCACCGGGCGCAGGAACTGCACCCGGCCCTCGACGTTCATGTAGCTGCCCTGGGTCTCCGCGAAGGTGGCGTCGGGCAGGAAGACGTCGAGTTGGCGCTCGCGCTTGAGGCAGTCCCAAGCGGCGACGAACTTGGCGCTGCTGGGCGCTTCGCCGGGTCCCCAGAGGATCACCGCGTCGCAGCCGGAGAGGTCGTCATCGACACCGACCAGGCCGAGCTCGAGCAGGCCGCGCTCGTTCGTGCCCCGGTACAGAGGCATGACCTGGCCGCCGACGGCCTGTGCAAGCTCGGCGGCGGCAACCGCGATGGCCGCCCCGTCCTCAGTCCCCTTGCCGTCGCCGTACAGGACTGCCACCGGCCCTTCCTGCAGAAAGTCATGGGACTTGAGCCCGCGCACCGCATCCGCTGCCATGCCCGGGTTGTAGCGGACGTGGTTGACGCCCCTCGGCCAGCGGTCGAGGTCGAGTTCGTCGGGGTGGACGATCACGAGCTTGGCGCCTCGCTTGCTGACGGCCTTCTTGATCCGCAGGTTGATGATCGGCACGTCGTCGGCGGTGTCGCTGGCGATGACGACGATCGCCTTCGCCTTCTCGATGTCCTTGATGAGGAGCGTGTCGACCTCGGGCGCCGGCAGCGAAGTCCGCTTCTCGATCGCCACCCGGGCGCCCTTCCAGGG
>CAZHAC010000508.1:0-1652 GCA_964529765.1 uncultured Actinomycetes bacterium | reverse complement strand
CTGGCACGGGCTCCTGGCCAACGACGTGGTCGGCTTCCAGACTCACGGCGACGTCCGTCAATTCCTGGTCGGCTGTGAAGAGCTGATCGGCCTCCGCGTCGACCACCGCGAACGCGCCGCCATCTATGAGGGTCGCGTGGTCTGGGTTCGCGCCTACCCGATCTCGATCGACGTCCAGGCGATGGAAGAGCTGGCGGCGTCGCCGGGGGTAGCGGCAGAGATCGAGGCCATCCGGAGCTGGCGGCCCGAAAAGCTGATCGTGCGCGTCGACCGGACCGATCCCGCCAAGAACATCGTCCGCGGTTTCCTGGCCTACGAGCGGCTGCTGCGCGACCATCCAGAGCTCCATAGCCGCGTCGTGTTCTGGGCCTTTCTGCAGCCGTCGCGGCAGGACATAACGGCTTACCGTGACTACGTCGCCTCCGTTCGCGCGACCGCGGAACGCATCAACCGGGAGTTCAGACGGCCCGGCTGGGACCCGATCCGGATCGAATTCGGGGAGAACTTGAGGCGGGCTGTCGCGGCCTACGTCGAGTACGACGTCATGCTGGTCAACCCGATCTACGACGGCATGAACCTGGTCGCCAAGGAGGGCGCTCTCCTCAACCGCAAGAACGGCGTCCTCGTGCTTTCGGAGAACGCCGGTGCCCACGAAGAGCTCGGCGAACGCGCGGTCACCATCAACCCGTTCGACGTCGATGCCACGGCGGAGGCGCTCCACGTCGCCCTGACGGCGCCGGAGCAGACGCGGCGCGGGCTGGCCGAGGCGCTGCGCAGCCAGATCCGGGCCAACGACATCAATCGCTGGCTCAGCCTCCAGATCCGGGATCTGCGCGATCTCGTCCACGACGGCGATCAGTCTCGTCTGCCAGCCGGCTGAGGAATTGGACAGCCTCCTGGGGGCTCTTGACGACGAGGTCGCAGGCTTCGAATAGGTCGGGCGCCGCCTCCTCGCTGCGGACGCCCACCGCCAGGTGAGGCAGCTCAGAGGCCGACAGCAACTCGAAGCAGCGGCGGTCGCCCTCGTCGTCCCCGCAGTAGACGGCGCCGCCCGCGCGTTCCTCTTCTATGAGCCGCTTGAGTGCGCGGGACTTGTCCCAGCCCCCGGGCACGATCTCGACGACCATCCGTCCGCGGCGAACGTCGAGCCCGAAGCGCTCGGCCACCGGGCGCACCTCCTCGAGCAGTCCCTCGCCTGAGGCCGGGCGGTCCCGGTAGTGGATCGAGGTCGATCCCGGCTTGGCCTCCAGCCGGAGGCCGGGCCGGCGAGCGATGAGTTCGGTGGCGTGCCGGTTGAACTCCTTAAGAGCGCGCAGCTCGGGCTCGGTCGGGTCGGGGCGGCCGTAGTCACCCAGCACCAGGACCCCGTCGACCGGGAAGACCTGGCGGAGCATGGCCTCCGACCGGCCCGTGATGATCGCCACCCTCAAGACGGACTCACTAAGCCGCTCCAGGGCTTCTCGAGCGCCGGGCAAAGCACGGGCGTCGAGCGGGTGTTGAACGATCGGCGCCAGAGTCCCGTCGAAGTCGCTTGCCACCAGCAGCCGCTCCGGCGGTACGCGGGCCAGCAGGCTCCTTACGGCGTCCAGCACGAGCGTGCCGACCCCCATTTCAGATGACATCAATTATGATAACGCCGTGATCAGCATTCG
>CAZHAC010000507.1:0-1653 GCA_964529765.1 uncultured Actinomycetes bacterium | reverse complement strand
TGTGTGATCTTGGTCGGGAGTATGGGCATGTTGAGTTGGCCGGCCTGGTGCCGGTGTTCTCGGGAACGATGGGTGGTTTCTGAATTGGCCGCACGGCCGCCGGGCGTCGCATGTGGACTGTCAGGTCGGTGGCGGATGCACTGCCGCGAACAGCTGTAGCCAGGGGTGCTGCCAGGGCCAGTGCTCGGGTAGGTGGATGGTGATGCCTCGGGCGTGGTGGGCGACTCGGCCGGCGAGATTGATGAGGTGCCGTCGGATCGTGGCGGCTCGGGCGGTGGCGTAGCGGCGCCCGGCGAGGATAGCCGCTGCTCTGGTCAGGTTGTGGGCGATCGCGACACAGGTGAGCCAGGCGTTGTTCGCGTTGAACCGTCCTGAGGGCAGGTGCGCGAGGGGTCCGTCGATGAGTTCGGCGAAGACCTGCTCGATGACAGCGTGTGCGCGGTGCTGGACCTCGGCCTGGACGAGAGCGAACGGGCTGTCGGTGAACGCGGCGTGGTAACGCCAGACGGTGAACAGTTCGCCCTGGGCGTCGACCTGGGTCTTGTTGAGGTCGGGGATACGGCGTGCGATCAGCCGGGCGGTGACCGCCTCGGGGGTGCCTTCGAACGCGGTGTATTCGGTTTCGGCGATCTGGGCGCGGGAGATGAAGCGTTGCTGGTCGTCGTCCCAGACCGGTTGCGGGTACTCGATCTCCACCCACGCGTCGGCGGGGATCGCGTCAATCGTTCGACGAACCTTCGCGTCGGTGCGCATAGTGACCGAGAACCGTACTGCGGCCCGTCGGCACGCGGCGATCACCTTCCTGGAGTAGAACGCCGAATCGGCCCGTACCACGATCTCGTCGCTGGCCGTCGCGGATTGGGCGGCCAGGACAGCCCTGGTGGTGACGATGGCCTCGGCGACCAGCGACGCCGCGCCGCGGGCAGAGCCGGCGTTGCCAGCCCGCAGCTGGGTGGCAGCGATCACCGGCGCCGCGTCCGGGGTGCTGATCGTGGCGACGAGGGGATTCAGGCCGCGCAGCAGGACCTGGTAGCCGCCGACCTTGGCATGGCCGAACGCCGCACCCTGTTTCTTCTTGCCGTACACCCGACGCAGCAACGAGTCGACGTCGATGAAGGTGACCGCTTCGGCGCCGGGCAGCAACGGGGTGCGGCGGGCCAGTTGGATCAGGAACTCCCGCGACACCGCCTGGAGTTGACGGACGTGTCCGTGGCTGAACGCGCGCAGGAACGATCCCAGGGTCGATGGGGCGTACACCCCGGCGAACAACATCCGCATGCCGCCGTGGCGGACCACGTCCAGCTCATCGATGTAATCCGCTCCGCTCAGCATGCCCGCCACGATCGTAGCGATCTTCCCCGCCGCGTTCGATCCCTTGTCTGAGGGCACATGCAGCCGCTCGGAAACGATGCCGTGCAGGTCGCAGGACTGCGCCAACCTCATCACCGGTTCCAAGCCGACACACGAAACCAGATTCGGATCATCAAACGATGCACGCGTACTCGCGGCGGCGTGTTGTAACCTCACCTCGACGGTGCCCTCTCGAACTGGACGATCAAAGCGTAGAGAACTTCGATCTTTCCAGCTCGGAGGGCATCATCGCGTCAGCCTCGCTGCGCATCCACCAACTTCATCGGTGGATCAGAGCTAAGT
>CAZHAC010000506.1:0-1658 GCA_964529765.1 uncultured Actinomycetes bacterium | reverse complement strand
GCGAGCAATCAACCGCGTCCACGCCGCCTCCTCGCCTCGAGCAAGCGGGCGGAGAGCGATTCCTCTTCCGTAGGTTCCCCGGTCTCCGGCGGCGCCGGAGGCGAGGCCGCCTCCTCGGGCGGGGCCGGAGCTTCGGGACCCACCGCTGGCGGCCCTGCCGAAGGCGCCGGCGCAGCCGGCTCCGCATCCACCACCTCAGGAGCCCGGTGCCGCCGCACCGCCGACACCCGCGAGCGCAGCCGGGCCAGCTCGGGGGGCACGCCGATCTCGACCGCGGCCGGCCGCCGCAGCATGACCATCTCGCGCACCAGCCCGCCCAGCTGGCGCCACCCCAACGTGAGCCGCCGCAGCCCGATGTCGAGCGGCCAGAGGAGCGCGAACAAAGCCAGTAGGAGCCAGAACACCTCGGTCGCGATCGGCACCGGCAGCGGGGCCTGCGAGAAGGCCGCTCCCGCCGAGCTCAAGATCACCCCCGACCCCTCGCGAGCCAGCTGCCGCAGCAGCGCGTCGTCGCGGCCCAAAGTCAGGTACTCGGGCGAGTAGGGCACCGACACCGCCGCGTCCGCCGCCGCGCTGACCGTCCCTGCGCGCGACAACGACGCATGCACCAGGTACGTGCCGACGTCGCGACCGGTCACGTGCCCCTGCCACTTGCCCGGCCCCACACCGACCAGGTCCACTGAGGAAGCTGCCAGCGTAGGCGACAGGACTCCCACGCTCAGCGTGCCGCCGCTCTCCGCCGGCCCGGTGACGGTGAGATCGAACCCGTCCCCTGACGGCGCCGACGAGACGCTCAGCTTGTCGGCGGTTGCCGACGGCAGCGCCCACAGCACCATGTGCGCGAACAGCGAGGCCGACACCGGCGACCGCAGCAGGTCGCCCGACCACAACCCGGTCGAGTCCGAGGTCCAGGCGACGGAGCGCCCGAGCCCATACGACCAGGCGGCGAGCACCGGGTCCTGCTTGGTCGACTGGAAATACACCTCGGAGGCCGGCTTCGGGGTCGAGACGACGTAGCCGCCGAGCTGCGGGAAGGCGTCCAGCGGGACCCCATTCAGCAAATTGCCGGCAGCGGTCACCCGAGGGAAGAACGGAGTCTGCTCGAACCACGGCCGGAGCGAGGTTTGGGTCTCCTTCAAGAACAGGTCGGGCACTTGCGAAGGGCTGTTCGACTGGTAGAAGCGGCCGCCTCCCCAGTTGGCGATGTCCTGCATGTAGGCCATGTCGGGCGCCGAGCCGTGGACGTCGATGGCCACGGAGGAGGTCGTGATCGCCTTAGAACGCAAGTCGTCGACCATGGGTTTGATCTGGGTCGATCCCGAGGAGGGATCGGCGTCGCCGTCGCCCAGCACGACGATGTGCTTGAGCTCGGCCTGCGTTTTCATGAGGGCGTCCCCGGCCAGGCGGATCTCCGGTCCGTAGGACGGCGGATCACCCAGCTGCGCGCGCTCGAGCTGGCCGTCGATCGCCTTCTTGTCGGTCACGTGCTGGAGTGGCACAACCCACTCATTCCGCCCGTCAGTGACGCCCACCTGGTCGTCGGGCCCCAGCTTGTCGATCACGGCCTCGGCGGCCCCGAGCGCAACCTGGTCCGCGCGCTGGTCCTCCATCGTCTCCATGACCAGCACGACCGCCACCTTCGGCTTGTCCTGCCGGTT
>CAZHAC010000505.1:0-1663 GCA_964529765.1 uncultured Actinomycetes bacterium | reverse complement strand
CAGTTGCCTCCTCGTCGGGCACCACCACGAGCAGATCAAGGTCGCTGTCCGCTCCCCCTTCGCCTTTGGCCCGGGAGCCGAATGGGAGAACGGCAATCACGCGAACGCCAGAAGTGTCCGCGAGCCGGCGACGAGCATCCTCAATGAGACCTCGGTCCTGGTCCGCAGGTCGGTACAGGCGAGTGCGGCCCACCCACCGAGAGGAAACCAGACCACGCCTCTCCATTCGGTCCAGGGCCTTGGCTATCGCTCCTGGGCTTGCATCCAGGTCAGCCGAGAGTTCTCGGCCATGTGCCTCCTGGCGGTCGCGCAGCCGCGGCAGAAGCCTCTCTTCGAGCGGCGAACGACGGTAGGGCATACCTACATCATATGCGACATATGCCGCACTTCTCCGCCCTTGCGCCCCTGTTCTGGAGAGAGGGCTGATCGCGGCAATCTTGCGACGGGCGCCGCGGCCGTCTCGCCCGCGGCTTTTTTAAGGCGACCTTCACACTGCTACCCTGCTCGTCCATGAAGCGAGCAGCGGCGGTGGTCGTATCGGTGATGGCGATGTTGGCAGGTTCGGTTCTCAACGCGGCAGCCGCTGGCGACCCTTACGTGTCGGGATGGACGGGCTACGACGCAGCGTCCGGCCAGTGCGGCGCGACCCCACCCGCCGCGTCCGCCAACTTCGCCATCATCAACGCCACGGGCGGTCGCCCCTTCACGACCAACTCCTGCCTCGCCTCGGAGGTGGCGGCGGCCTCTCCCCGCCAGGTCTCCCTGTACTTCAACACCGGCTACGCGGGCGCCTACGGCCACGACGTGAGCAGCGATTGCGCGACCGCGCCGGTCGCGTATACCGGTAAAGCAGCCCAGGCCTATGAGATCGGGTGCAGCGAGGCCTCTTACGCCGCCTCGCATGCCGGTGCTGTCACTGCGGCGATGTGGTGGCTGGACGTCGAGACCGGCAACTCCTGGTCGAGCTCGAGCACGGCCTACAACGCGGCGACGATCCAGGGCGCCATTGACAAGGTGCACGCGCTCGGATTTGCGGCGGGCGTCTACTCGACGCCGTCCTCGTGGAGTGCGATTGTCGGTGGCAGCAGCGTCAGCGGCATCGACGGTAGCTGGGTCTACTCCGGCTATGGTTTCCAGTGCGGCCAGAGCGCCTTCGGTGTGCCGATCTGGGTTCTCCAGGGCGCGCAGGTGACGTCCGGCGGAGTTACGTTCAACACCGACACCGCCTGCTGACGCCTGGCCTAAGCGTCAATGCCTGAGACGTGCCGCCAGGCGAACTCAGGCGCACGGCGGTAGCGCTTCTCACGTGAGACGGATAGAGGTGCGGCGGGAGGTTTGGTTGTTCTCTCCCGAGTTCCCGCAACCTCAGCCACGATCGATGCCACGTAGCTGCGACGCAGGTAGCCAGAGTTGCCGACGCTGTGGATGGTTGGAAGATCGGCCTCGTCGCGTCCGGCCGCGAAACGCCGTGCATAGTAGGCGGAATGGAAGAGATGCCGACCTACGTGTCACGTGTGCGAATCGTTCGCGATCGCGGTCCGATCCGGCGCGCGTACCTGCCGATCGATCCGGAGCCGGTGTTCTTCGGCACTCATGATGAGGTGCGCGAGCACTATGGCACGGCGCCTGGCCAGTACCCGGACCATGCGACCACCCTGGACTA
>CAZHAC010000504.1:0-1664 GCA_964529765.1 uncultured Actinomycetes bacterium | reverse complement strand
TCGACTCCTCCTTGCGGGGGTTTGCCGCCCATGCGCCGGAGGAGTGTGCATGTTCCGGTTGGTCCACGTCATCGTGGCGGTCACCATCGGCGCCATCGCCATGGTTTCGCCAGGAGCCAAACCGCATCCCGTGGCCGTCACGCAATCGCTTCCACCGGGCGCGGTCAGGGTGGCGGAGTTCAGCGCCGGCGAGCGTTTTGACATCGCCGCCGAAGCCAACGTCCAGCAGCAGGCGGCAGACGCCGCCGCGGCGGTGAAGAAGCAGCAGGAAGACGAAGCCGCCAAAAAGGCGGCCGCCGATGCCGCGGCGGCGCAGCAAGCTCGAGCCGCCGTCCTGCCCGCGGTGCAGGCGCCGCCCGCGCCCGCGCCCGCCGCGTACTCGCCGGGGTCCGTCCAGCAGATCATTCACGACGCTTTCGCGCCGTACGGGCAGGCGGCCATCGACTGGGGTGAGCGGGTCGCAAGGTGCGAGTCGGGCTACAACCCACGCGCCTACAACCCGGCCGGCCCTTACTACGGCCTCTTCCAGTTCCTGATGTCGACCTTTAAGAACACGCCGTACGGGAACCAGGACATCTACGACCCGACCGCCAACGCCAAAGCCGCAGCCTGGAAATACAGCCAGGGCGGCGCTTCGGCCTGGGGCTGTAACTAGAGTCCGGGAGCACAGCGCTTTTACGCGGGGGGACTCGTTCCCCCCGCGCCCTGTGTCACGGTGAGCGTGCCGGAGCGGTAGTCGAGCGTGAAGCCGCCTATGCGGTTCCAGGCGTCAGAGCCCACCAGCCCCTGGAGCCCGCCGCCCCGGCGCGTGGTCGGCAGCGAGGCGGCAGAGGCGGTGACAGGGGGCAGAGTTATGCGACCACTGTTCCAGGTCGCGATGCGGACGGGAGTCGCCGTCTCCACGCCGCCCACCCCGCTGATCGTCTGCTCGGGCCCGATTGCGGAAAGTCCCACCTGCGAGGAAATCGCCGTGTCGACGAGCGAGGTGGCCGCGCCGGTGTCGAGGGCGAAGGTGAACGGTCCCTGGCCGTTGATGGTGACCGGCATCAGCACGGTCACCGATCCCTGGGCGCCTCGCATGATCCGCACGTGCTCTGAGACCTGGCTGGGCGAGCTAGAGCTGGCGCTTCCGCATCCGACGCTCAGTACGCAGCCCACCAGCAGGGTCATCACGACCGCCGACAGATGCCGGGCGCGAGAGCCGAGCATGGCAGTTTGGGGTCAGTCTATGTCCTCGACCCCGGCCGCGCCGTGGGCTTAGTTTCCCTCCGCGCTTAGAGCATATATAGGGACCTGTTTGGTGGCTCCCTTGAGGACGATGGGCTCACGCGGCCGCGCCTGGGCGCCGCCCAGGGCCCGGAATGTGTTTTGCGACATCAGGACGGCCGGTGGCCGCTGCTTGGAAAGGAAGCTGGCGTTGTTGACGGGAACACCGATCAACGTGTAGTCGAGGCGCCGCTCGGAGCCGACGTTGCCGGCCACCACAAAGCCCGTGTCGAGCCCAAAGCCGACGTCGATGGGTGCCTCGCCCATGAGCGAGCGCTCGGCGTTCATCTTCTGGATCTCCTCGACCATCGCTCTCGCCGCATCCACCGCTCTCCGGGCCGAATCCTCCATCGGCTCGGGGGCGCCGAAGGCGACCAGCATGCCGTCACCCTGGAACT
>CAZHAC010000503.1:0-1665 GCA_964529765.1 uncultured Actinomycetes bacterium | reverse complement strand
AAGCCGTTCAGCACGATGATGGGCGCGCTCAAGATCCGCGACGAAATCGAGGTCAGCATCGACGTCCGGATGCCCGCTGCCTGAGGGGTCGACGCGGGGCCGCGGGGAGGCGGCCGTTCAGGCCGCCTCTGACTCCGCAGGCTTCGGGCTCAGGATCTGGAACGTGTCGACGACGATCTCCGTGCGGTACTTCTTCTGGCCGTCGACCTCGTAGTTGCGTGTCTGAAGGCGCCCCTCCGCGTAGATAAGCTTCCCCTTGCGCAGGAAGTCGCCGGCCACCTCGGCCTGACGGCCAAACAGCACCAGGTCGTGGAACTCGGAGGCCTCCTTGCGGTTGCCCTCGTCGTCCTTGCCCAGGTAGCTGCTGGTGACCAGCCGCAGGTTGGCGATGTGCAGGCCCTGAGGCGTGGCTCTGAGCTGTGGATCAGCCGTCAGCCGGCCGACCAGGATGACTTTGTTGATCATTGGTTTCCTCCTCGCGTACGAATGGCCGCCAGCAGCGGTTCGGGGTCGGCCGGGTGGCCTTTCGACCTGACCTCGAAGTGGAGATGGGGACCGGTCGAGTTGCCGGTCGAGCCGACCTGGGCGATGGGCTGGCCGGCGCTCACGGCGTCGCCGGCCACGACCGCGGTCTCGAGCAGGTGCGCGTAGAGGGTGGTGAGACCTTGGCCGTGGTCGATGACGACGCAGAGTCCGTAGCCGGACGCGTTCCAGGCTGCGGTGAGGACGGATCCGGCGGCCGCGGCTCGGACCGGCGTGCCGTAAGGAGCCGCGAGGTCGACGCCCGCGTGGAAGTGGCCGCCCGGGCAGAGGGGAGCAACCGGCTCGAATTCGAAGTCGGTGCAGCCGTAGCCCTGTGTGAGGACGGGCGCTAGCACAGGCAGGACGAGTGAGTGCGAAGCCGGCAGGCCGTCGGCGCCGAGCGCAGGCGGGGACTCGGGAGCCGGAGCAGGCATTCGGATTCCCGCCAGAAGCGCCAGGGCACTGACGCCGGCTACCAGCAGCGCGCGCTTCATATGGCCGCCTTGACGGCTGCCTTGGTGGCGGCCCGGGCGAGCTGGGCCGCGTGCCGGTGGACGAACGATTCGGCGTGGCTGCCGACAGCGCTCGCCGTCCGCAGAGCGCCAGGCACCTTGAAGCACATCCAGAGGGCGGCCAGGGCGAAGGCGTGACGCAGAGGCGAGCTTCCATATTTCTCGAGGCTCAGGCCAACGCCGAGGACGAAGAGTTGGAGGGGCTGCATCAGGAGCGTCGTCACGAAGAGCGATCCCCACTCGTGGGCGTAGCGCTTGGTCTCCGGCAGCACGAGCAGCAGGGCCGCCAGGGGGGCCAGGATCGCGAGCACCACCAGCAGGGCGTAGCGGACGGTGTAGACGAAACTCAGGAGCAGGAATCCGACCAGAAGCGACAGCGCCACCAGCGGCCCAAGCCCAGCCTCGAGGCTCATTTCGCGGCCCCACTGGTCGACCATCGAACGGAGGTCGGACTGCAGCGACACGGCGACCACCGCCTGGCTCAGTTTGTTGCTCAAGTCGACTGCCCCCTGGAGCAGGGACAGCGAGAAGTGGATGACCACGAAGGCGACCACGAAGCGGGGCATCATGATCCGCGCCGTGTACTGGGTGAAGCTGCCGTGGGCAAACATGACGCGGTAGAAAGCCCAGG
>CAZHAC010000502.1:0-1673 GCA_964529765.1 uncultured Actinomycetes bacterium | reverse complement strand
CGAGGGCCACACCTGACTCGCAGCGGGCCTGACCGACGCGCCGCAAAGCGGACCCGGCGGTGACCACCGCATCGTTGCTGCGCAGCGCGCCGACCAGGAGTCCGATCGTTCCCTGACACACGCTGCGTGGGTCCTCACCCGCCGCCACGAGGGCACGCAGGTACTCGGGGACCCGAACGCGAAGCTCGGAGACCGCCTCTTTCACGATCCCGTCGAGCCGCTCGGTGAGGGCGCGCGCGGCTTGGTCGGACCACCGCTGTGACTTGATCAAGGTGCAATATGAAAGACGGTGGGCTGGCGCGAATCTGGCGCTGTCGCCTTGAAATTACCAAGGAGTCAGAGGATGGCAACTGCGACCAAGGCTTCGGCCGGGAGCATCGAACAGCTGCTCGGCGAGGAGGCGGACAGCCTCCTCAACCACCGCTCTCAAACGATCCCGGCCGACCTCCTTCACGTACCCGGGCCGGACTTCTTGGACCGGGTCTGGGTGGGCTCGGACCGCTCGCCCCAGGTCCTGCGCAACCTGCAGCAGCTGTTCAACCACGGCCGTCTGGCGGGCACCGGTTACCTGTCCATCCTTCCCGTCGACCAGGGCATCGAGCACTCGGCGGGCGCCAGCTTCGCGCCCAACCCGATCTATTTCGACGGCGAGAACATCGTCAAGCTGGCCATCGAGGGCGGCTGCAACGCCGTCGCCTCCACCTTCGGCGTGCTCGGCTCGGTGGCTCGAAAGTACGCGCACAAGATCCCGTTCATCGTCAAGATCAACCACAACCAGCTGCTGACCTATCCGAACGAGCACGACCAGATCCTCTTCGGAACCGTCCGCGAGGCCTGGGAGATGGGCGCCGCCGCGGTCGGGGCCACCGTCTACTTCGGGTCGGAGCAGTCGAGCCGGCAGATCATCGAGATCTCGCATGCGTTCCACGAGGCACACGAGCTGGGTATGGCGACAGTGCTCTGGTGCTACCTCCGCAACCCGGCGTTCACCAAGGACGGCGTCAACTACGAAAGCTCGGCCGATCTCACTGGCCAGGCCAACCACCTCGGCGTCACGATCGAGGCCGACATCATCAAGCAGAAGCAGCCCACCAACAACGGTGGCTTCAACGCCATCAAGTTCGGCAAGACGTCCCCGCTGGTCTACGAGAAGCTGACGACTGACAACCCGATCGACCTCACGCGATACCAGGTCGCCAACTGCTACATGGGCCGGGCAGGCCTGATCAACTCGGGTGGCGAGTCAAAGGGCGCCAGCGACCTCCAGGAAGCGGTTCGGACCGCGGTCATCAACAAGCGGGCCGGGGGCACCGGGCTGATCTCCGGGCGGAAGGCGTTCCAGAAGCCGATGGACGAGGGCGTGGCCCTGCTCAACGCGATCCAGGACGTCTACCTGGACAAGAGGATCACTCTGGCCTAAGGGCACCACTGCCGGTAAGACCGGATCCACCGATCGACGTCGAGCGAATTGGTGATCCAGGTGCCCGAGATGGTGGTTCGGCGCCGAGCACCGGAGGGAGCGCAGCTGAAGCTGCGTGACCGAGGAGCGCAGAAGACGGGCCGCCAGATCGGGTGCATGGGCGCCAAGGCGCCGACGCCGACGTCGGTGGATTCGGGCTAAGCTCCACTCCCGCGATGCAGCTGGCATTCCTGGGGAGTGGAGCCGCCTTTTC
>CAZHAC010000501.1:0-1674 GCA_964529765.1 uncultured Actinomycetes bacterium | reverse complement strand
GTGGGTGTCATGCCCGCCAGCGACCCCGCCGCCGAGCTCGACGAGACCGAGGTCAAGCTGCGAGCGGTACTCAGCGCGCTAGTCGCGTAGAGCGTCAGCCACCGCACGCCAGCAGGCGCGATGGCCGGCGACGCTGTCCGGGCGGCTGAAGCGCACCACCACCATCGCGGGACGCTCACCAGAGAGTGCCCGCGCCAGCGCGGGCGTCAGCTCCTCCTTCGCCTCGACCGGGCAGAAATCGAGGTCATAGAGCTTCGCCACGTCTTCCATGCGCAGTCCCAGGGGTGTGCCGAAGACCTCCTCGAAGACGTCCTCATGGACCGCCTGCGGCAGGAACGAGAAGATCCCGCCACCGCCGTTGTCGAGGACGACCACGGTCGCCCGCAGACGATGGCGCCCGATCGCCCAGAGCCCGTTCATGTCGTGGTAGAGGCTCAGATCGCCAAGCAGCAGGACCCCCGCGCGCGCCGGGTCGGCAGCCGCCATCCCGAGGCCGGAGGAGACCAGCCCGTCGATCCCACTGGCGCCACGGTTGCCGAGAAAGCGATGGCCGGCCGCGGATCCAGGCCAGAACGTGTCCACGTCCCGAATCGGCATGCTCGACCCCACGAACACCGAGGCTTCTTCGGGCAGCGCCTGCGCCAGTGCGCGCACGGCGTGGGCCTCGAACATCGGGGCGGAGTTGAGTGCGGCTTCGAGGGCTTGTGTAGCGGCGCGGCCGGCAGCGGCCCAAGACGAGTTCCACGCGCCCGGTGCTTCGATACCGGCCAGCGCTTCGACCGCAGCCAGCGGCTCACACCTGAGGACGTCGGTGGCGGCCAGATCGGGGTCGCGCCAGCCCGCAGGATCGACCAGGAAGGTCCGGGCCCCCGAAGCCGCCAGCCACCGGTTGAGGGGCTTGGAAGTTGGGGTGGCGCCGACCCGGACGACCAAGTCCGGCTGATGAGCCGCCGCCCAATCTGGGTCGCGCAGCATGGCGTCATAGGGCAGGCCGGCCACCCGCATCTGCGAAGAGGGCTCGGCTAGCAGCGGAATCTGGAGCCCGAGAGCCGCCGCTCGCGCTCGAGCGCCGGCACGCAGCTCGCCGGCGACCAGAACAGGTCGTTTGGAGGCCGCCACCGTCTCGGCGAACGAGGAGAGGTCACAAGCGGGTGCGCTCGCCAGCACCGAAGGGGCCGGCGCCGGCACCGGCTCTGCCAGCTCGCCCAACCCGGGGACGAGCGGCTCCCGGAAGGGCAGGTTGAGGTGAACCGGCCCGGCCGGGATGTTCAGGGCTTCCGCCACCGCCCGAGCCGCCAGACGGCGCCAGCCCATGGCGGCGTGGGGCCCATCCTCGGGCGGCCCGGGGTCGGCGTACCAGCGGACCGCGCCGCCGTAGATCCGAGCCTGGTCGATGGCCTGGTTGGCCCCCACACCGATCAGCTCCGGCGGGCGGTCGGCGGTCAGGACGATGAGTGGAGTCCGCGACATGTCCGCCTCGACGACCGCGGGGTGAAGCTCGGCGGCCGCGGTGCCCGATGTACAGAGCACGGCGACCGGCCGGTCGGTCGTCTTCGCCAGCCCGAGCGCGAAGAACGAGCAGGAGCGTTCGTCGACCATCACCCATAACCGAAGGCGAGGATGGCGGGCAAAGGCCATGGCCAGCGGCGCCGAGCGGGAGCCGGGCGCCAGGCA
>CAZHAC010000500.1:0-1682 GCA_964529765.1 uncultured Actinomycetes bacterium | reverse complement strand
ACCGTCGAGGCGATGGCGCGGGGTGCGGTGCCGGTCGTGTTCGGCCGCGGCGGGCAGGTGGAGGTCGTGGAGAACGACCGCGATGGCTTCCTCTGGACCGAGCTCGGCCAGCTCCATGAGCGGACCGCGCAGCTCGCGCGGGACGGGACGCTCCGCGACCGGCTCGCCCGCACCGCCGCCGCCAAGACTCGTCGCTGGTCTAAGAGCGTGTTCCGGGAGCGAATCGTCGAGCAGTTGAGCCCGCTGATCGCCGGCCTGGAGACCTCTTAAGTGAAGCCTCCGCTGCGCCTTCTGCAGCTTGTCCACGGGTACCCGCCGGCGGTCGGCGGCGTGGAGACCGCGGTGCGCGACGTGTGCGAGGGACTCGCCGCGCGGGGGGTGGAGGTCACGGTGCTAACCACGGACGCCTACAACAACGCCGGTCTCCGGGATCCGCGCTTGCCCCGCATCCAGGAGGCGGAGGAGTTTCGCAACGGCGTGCGCATTCTGCGCTTCAGCGGAAACGTGCCCTTCCCGGGCCCTCTGCGAGTCCTGCAGTCGGGCGCCTGGCGGCTCCGATTACCGGGGAACGACCGCCTGCGCACCTGGTTCCACGGGCCCGTCAGCCCAGGCATGCTGCGGGCGACTCTCGCCGCCGACTGTGACGTGATCTCGGCCGCCTCGTTCCCGCTCAACCACCTCTTCTATCCCTTCCGGCGTCGCGATTCGACGCCGGTTGTGCTGTTGGGGTCGATCCACCCAGAGGACGCCTGGGGCTACGAGCGCCCCTCCTTGCTGGGTCTCACCCGGCGCGCATATTCGACGGTCGCCCACACCGGCCCGGAGCGTGACTGGCTGGTCGCGCGGGGTGCGCCCAGCGATCGTGTGCGCGTGATTCCCGAGGGGATCGATCCGGGCCGCGCGCGAGGCGCCCGGGGCCGCTTTCGGGCGAGTCGCGGCCTGCCCGCCGACGGTGTCCTGGTCACGTTCCTGGGCCAGCTGGCCGAGCACAAAGGGGTGGGGGAGCTGGTCAAGTCCTTCCCGGCGCTCCTGCACTCGCGCCCAGACGCGTGGCTCGTGATCGCCGGCGCCCCGACACCGTATGCCCCGCGCCTGCGCTCGCTGCTGGCGTCGCTCCCAGAGGCCGCACGTTCCCGCGCCCTGCTCATTGAGAACGTGCCCGACCAGGACAAGCCCGACCTGCTCGCCGACAGCGACGTCTTTGCTTCGCCATCGCGCTATGAGTCCTTCGGCCTCACGGTCCTGGAAGCGTGGGCGAACGATCTGCCTGTGATCGCCGGCGATAGCCCGGCAATGCGCTGGGTGGTTGGCGCAGCCGGCGTGCTCGTCCCCCCGGGCGACCCGGCAAAGCTGGCCGAGGCGCTGGTCAGGCTGGCCTGCGACGAGGGCGTCCGACGTGAGCTGGCGGCCGCCGGCCGGGACCGGTTGGAGCGGAACTTCACGCTCGACGGGGTCGTCGACGCCTACCTGGACCTCTATCTCGAAGCGGCCCGAGCGGCCAACCCGGGTCCATAGAATCGCCGTCATGTCGACTCGCATGAAGGCGGTCAAGCGCCGCCTGCCGTCTGGGTTGCTCGGCGCTCTGACCAGCATCGGGGCCGGCATCGGCTATCTGGTCGTTCGCTCCGAGGCCGACCGGATCGCGGGCGAGCTCAACGCCGCGCTGGTCGAATCGCTGGCCT
>CAZHAC010000499.1:0-1682 GCA_964529765.1 uncultured Actinomycetes bacterium | reverse complement strand
GGGCTGGCGGTGATCGACGGACCGGTTCAGCCTATGAGCGAGCGCCTCGCCTGGGCTGACGTGATGCATTTGATGCAGCCGCCGCTGCCGCGCTACGCCTCGCTCGAGGAGGCCTACGCGCAGGCGCGCACCTACGTCGGTAATGCCTGGGGCGAGGATCTCCAGCCGGGCGTCGACGCCGGGTTCATCCACGAGGGCGACGCCTGGGTGCTCCCGCTGACCTCCGGGGTGCGCCTCCAGATCCTGCGCCACATGTACGACTTCCAGCCACAGATCCTGTGGGCGCGGCTCGAAGTGCCCGCGCTCCTGGCGCTGGCCGGTGCCGACGAGGCGATGCGGGCCTGGAAAGAGGCGGGCGCGGCGAGCGTCGCCGAGGTGGCGCCGGGTGTGGACGTCCGCTGGTACGACTCCCGTCACGACATCCCGCAGATTGCTCCCGACCCGCTGGCGGCGGACGTCGAGCGGCTTTGCCTGGAAGCGGGCTTCAACGAGGTCGCGCGCCGGCTGAGTGAGCTGGTCGGCGACTATTCCCGAACGGCAAACGCCGGTTGGAGCGCCAAGGACCTGCTCGCCCACCTGGCGAGCACCCAGTCGTCGCTGGCGGCACTGGTGCGTGCCGCCGACGACCAGTCCAAAGTTGGTGGACAGGGCGGTGGCGAGCCCTTCGACTCCAATCGCTGGAACGCCTCGCAGCTTCGGAAGCGCGCTGAGGTTCCGGTCGCCGGCCTGGTCAAGGAAGTCCAGTCGGGAACCGTCGAGCTGCGCGCCGCGCTACGCGAGACGGACCTGAGCAAGGTGCTCTCGATGGGCCCCTACGCCGGGCGAACTGTGGCTTCCGGGATGCGCGCGATGGTGCGCCACCAGCGCGAGCATCTGGCCGAGCTGGAGTCAGTCTTCAAGTAGAGGTTCCAGCTCGCCCTGTGGGTCGAAAGGCATCGGGGCCGGATCGCGCAGCACCTCGAGGCCGGGGGTCGCGGCCAGCAGCGCCGGGCTGACGGCCATCACCTCGGTGTGCAGCGTGTCGTGGATCCAGGCCAGCCGAACCTCGCCTTCCGGCGCCCCACACATCGTGACCGCCGCCCGCACGGCGTCGCGGCCGTCGGCCAGGACCGCCGGCAGGTGCGGGCGAAGGATGCCGATCGAGCCCGCGGTGATCGCGTTCGTGTAGGTCGCCACCAAATCGATCTTGGCCAGCAGGCGCGCGGGAATGAAGTCGGCGTTGCCGATGCCCATGGCGTTGCCATGGGTCGCCTCGGTCAAATCCATGACGACGATCGTCTTCACCTCGGGCTCGCCGGCTTCCGGCTGGCCGACGATACGGAAACGGTTGATCACGTTGGTGTCCATCCCGGTGCCGCTGATGTCCTTGCCCATGCGGTCGACGAGAAGCACGTCCAGGCGGTCGAAGGGCAGCCGCGGGAGGAGCCGAGCCGCGATCTCGAGCAGCTCCTCCTCGGCCGGCCCACCCACATCGGAGGCGCTCAACCCGCGTATCGCCGCGGTCTCGTCGCGCTGGTTCTCGACGATCGCCAGGGCCCCGAGCAGGAGTCCGGAACTCTCGGCGGTTCGCGCCGCCTGGGGCACCCGGCGAGTCAGCCCGGCAGGTCCGTCCGAGTGCATCAGCTGGGCGCCGGGCTGCTTGCCGATGCCGATGCAGCACATCTTGGCCGGCCCGCTCTCAA
>CAZHAC010000498.1:0-1686 GCA_964529765.1 uncultured Actinomycetes bacterium | reverse complement strand
TGCACCTGGCGCTCTCGATCCTTCTCGTGGCCGTGATCGCCCTCGTCGTCCTCGGCTTCGGGATCTTCGCGCTCAGCCAGTCGCACTAGCTAGGATGGGTTACCGACACCGGTAACCCGCCGTTCGATCTTGCACACGTGTCATGGCCGACTTCCCTCGCGCCACGCGGCGCCTCCGCCTCCCCGCTCTCGCCGGCGTCGTCGTGTGCCTGGTATGGACGCACTTTCACATCCATCTGGGCCTTGAGAGCCGGGTTGCCGCCGCCTCCCACCACCACCTGCCGGCAGCCGGCGGCATGGAGTCGCTGGCACTCATCTTCGCGGCCGCGACTGCGGCCGCGGTAGCCGCACGGGCCGGAGTCAGCGACGCTCTAGACCGTCTTCCCACCTCCGCGATTCCCTGGGGCGGCGGCCGCCCGATTACCCGCGAAGACCTGCTGGCCGGCGCCGCGTTTGGCGCCTACCGAGCCAACAAGACAGCTGCCGTCTACCGCCATGCCATCGCCTACCGGCGCGCGGGCCCGATGCTGGTGGTCCTCGGCGGACCGGCCGGCGACCCACAACAGGCCCACCGGGCGCAGGCCGAGTTCCGGCGCTGGGCGGGCCGGCGGCCTATCGTCTGGTACGGCGCCGGGTCCAAGGCGGGCAATGGCTACCATCTCGGAAAAGAGGCGATAGTGCAGCTCGCTCGCCACGACCTCGCCTCTCCGGGCGCCGCCAATCTCCGCCATTCGGTTGCCCGCGCCCGCCGCGCGGGCGTCGAGATCCTGAGCGGCTCCTGGGCGGAGCTCCCGCCTGAGGTGCGAGCGCAGCTCCGCGGGCTCGAGCGCCAGTGGCGGCGACGCCACCCCATTCGCCTGCGTCTGACCCTCTCCTCTCTGGCCGACGCCACCGACGGCCGTCTCTGGACGGTAGCCACATGCCACGGAAGGGTTGAAGCGGCCGTCACCTGGCTCGACTCAGCTGACGGCCATGGTGTCGTGCTCGACCTCATGCGGCGCCGCCCGGACGCCGTCCCTGGCGCCATGGAGCTGCTGATCCACGACGGTCTCGTGAGCGCTCGCGAGCAGGGTCGCACCTGGGCGAGCCTGGGCGTGATCGGTGACCACGCACCCGCGGGCCTTCAGCGCTTCAAGGCCAAGTTCCGGCCCGAGTGGCACGACCGCTATGTCGCCGCACCCGGGATTCCGCTGCCGCTGGCCCTGGCGGCGGCGGCCTGGGCGCACCTGGCGCCCTGGCGGGCCGCCTAACGCGCTAGGAACCCCGCCACGAGCCGGTTGAACGCCGCCGGCGCCTCGATCTGTGGACTGTGGCCGACCCCTTCCAGCAGCTCCAGCCGGGCCCCCGGCACAGCGCCGACCACCGCCCGAGCCTGGCCCGGACCGGCGAGCGCGTCCTCCATTCCGCAGATGACGAGCACCGGGGCGTCGATCCGCCCGGCCAGCGGCCGCAGGTCCTGCTCCCGGTCGCAGGCGACATACCGCAGCATCGTCTCGCGTGCGATCGGGTGCCGGTCCATCTCGCGTACCACCGCCGGGACGAGCCGGTCGAAAGTGGTCCGGCCGAAGGCGAGCAGGACGATCGCCTGGTTGACCTCGTGGTCTGGCATCGGGGAGTGCAGGACCGCCTCCCACATGTCCATCACGGCCAGCAGGTAGGCGTCCATCCAAAGCGTGGGAGCCGCAGC
>CAZHAC010000497.1:0-1692 GCA_964529765.1 uncultured Actinomycetes bacterium | reverse complement strand
GTGCCGAAAAGAACGTCGACCTCCTGGCCCCGATCACCGCCTGCCTGCCCGGCACTCACCTGGCGATCGTGGGCGACGGACCGCGGCGCGCGGCGCTCGATGAAAGCCTGAAGGGGCGCTCAGTCACGTTCGTCGGTTATCTTCACGGTCCCGAGCTCGCCTCGGCGATGGCGAGCGCGGACGTGCTCCTCTTCCCGTCCAGCACGGAGACGCTCGGCCTGGTCGCGCTGGAGGCGATGGCGGCCGGGACGCCCGTGGTCGCAGCCGCTGCCGGTGGTATTCCCGACCTCATCGAGCACGAGCACAACGGGCAGCTGTTCAGGCCGGGCGATGCGGCGGACGCTGCCGCCGGAGTTCGCCGGCTGCTCGCCAACCGCCTGGAGCTCGAGCTCATGCGCGTTCGCGGCCGCCGCTTCTCGGAGGCGTGGTCGTGGCCCGCCGCGACCGCCGATTTGCGCCGCCACTACGAGGCACTACTGGCAGGGACCCAGCCCCGGGCAGCCTGACGAGCCGCGCACACCCGACACTATGCTGCTGCTCGTGCCGAGGGCAGCTGCCGGGGAGGTCGAGCTCGAGTACGAGGTGTTCGGCGATCCTGGACGACCAACCGTCCTCCTCCTGGCCGGGCTGGGTGGGCAGCTGATCAGCTGGGACGATCGCTTCTGCTCCGAGCTGGTAGCCGCCGGCCTCCATGTCATTCGCTTCGACAATCGAGACGCGGGCCTTTCGACCAAGCTCGACCACGCCGGCCTGCCCGATCTGCTGGGCGCGCTTCTCGGCAGTGTCCCGGCCGCTTACACCCTCGACGACCTCGCGGATGACGCCGTCGCCGTGCTCGACGCGGCCGGAGTCGAGAAGGCGCATCTCCTCGGCATCTCGATGGGCGGGATGGTCGCGCAGCTGCTCGCGCTCCGGCACCCGGAGCGTGTCCTGACGCTCACCTGCCTGATGTCCGGCCCGGCCGGCCGGCCGTCGGCAGCTCCTGCGCCCGAGGTCGTGGAGGTGATGCTGCGGACGCCAGTCGAAGACTTCGCGGGCCGGGTGGCGGCTGCGGTTGAGCTGCGCCGCGTGCTCGCCGCGAGCGACGACTTCGACGTCCAGCTCGCCCGGCTGCGCGCGGAGGAGCAGGTGCTGCGGGCTTACTTTCCGGCCGGGACAATGCGCCAGGCGGCGGCGGTGCTCGCGACGCCCAACCGTATCGCCGAGCTCGCGCGCATCGACCGGCCGACCCTGATCGCCCACGGCGACCGCGATCCCCTGGTCCCCTTCACCGCCGGCAGCGACCTGGCGGCGGCGATTCCGGGTGCCTGCTTCCTGGCCCTTGAGGGGGTTGGACACGACCTCCCGGAAGACGCAGCTCGCCGGGTGCTGGAGGCGATGCTGGCACTCATCCGGACAAGCAAGTAGGTCTGTCTTCCTCACGCGGAGCTGGACGCCTCGTTCAGTTCCGCTTCATCGGCTGCCCGAGCGGCTGCGGCCGATCGCGGGACAGTGGACGCTCAGGGCTGCCGAGCTCGCTTGGCAGACGTGGGTCCGCTGGATCATGCTGAGGTCATGGGGTTGCCCGGCCCTGGCTCGTGGCCAGTTCTCCGGCAGCTGACCGGAAGGGATCGGTTGGGCCTTGGCCAGGCGGCCCAGTCGGCGACGACGGCCGCCTGGCACGGCCGGCTCCAGGACGCAGACCGGGTGGTG
>CAZHAC010000496.1:0-1694 GCA_964529765.1 uncultured Actinomycetes bacterium | reverse complement strand
TGATCATGACCACCGAAGCGTTGGTCTTGCTGCCCAGGGCCTGCAGCAGCGCCTGGCCCTGCAGCTTGCCCACGCCGGCGTTGTCGAACGAGATGTAGTAGTCGACGTTGGGCGTACCGGTGATCAGCCGGTCGTACGAGATGACGGGCACGTTCTGCTGCTTCGCCTTGTTGGCGATTGCCGCCGCCGCCGCACCGTCAACCGCGTCCAGGACGAGGACCTTGGCGCCGTTGGTCAGCGCGGCCTCGGCCTGCGACTGCTGCTGCGCTGCGTCCTGGTTGGCGTTGCTGTAGAGGATCTCGCAAGAGCTGCAGAGCGCCTTGACCTTGGCCTCGAAGAGGGGCCGGTCCTTGCTCTCGTAACGAGCCGTCTTGGTCTCCGGCAGCAGGAGCGCGATCTTGCCTCCGGTGTTTCCGCTGCCTTGGTTGCCACCACCGCCGGTGCCGCAGCCGGCGACCGCGATCAGGGCAGCGAACCCGACCGCGACGGCTGCTTTGATTCCGTGCATCGAAACCTCCTCCACTATTCGTTCGAGGGGAACTTGCTTTACGCCCCTCCCCGCATGGGGGCGAATATCCGGTCGACAAAGACCGGGTTCGGACCGCGCGCCACCAACGCCAGCGCGCCCATCAGCTCCGCTGAATCGAGCAGCTTCGCCGGCACGATCGTCAGTTGTTCGACCGCCGCCGATACCGCGCATCGCCGCACCGACTCCCAGATGGCATCGAGCAGGAGATCGCCGGCGCGGCTTATCAGTCCCCCGACCACGACTCGGTCGGGATTGATCAGGTTGCAAAGGCCCGCGATGGCGACGCCGATCTGGCGTCCGGAGTCGAAGATCGCACGCCCGCAGACCGGATCTCCGTCGGCCGCCAGCTTGAGGACGGTCGTGAAGCTGACGTCCGGCCGGTTCTGCCGGACCAGCCGCAGGATGGCCGGACCACCGGCGACCGTCTCCAGGCAGCCACGGTTGCCGCAGTGACACAGGGCGCCGTTCTCGTCGATCGTCATGTGGCCGATCTCGCCGGCAGTGCCCGTAACGCCCCTGTGCAGCCGGCCGCCCAGAATTATCCCGGCGCCGATACCGGTCGACGCCTTTATGTAGATCACGTCGGCGGCTCCGCGCGCCGCGCCCAGCGAGAGCTCGGCCAGCGCTCCGAGGTTGGCGTCGTTGTCGATCTCGACCGGCAGTTCGAACCGCCGCTCCATCTCGTCCGCGACGCGAAGCCCGACCCACCCGGGCAGGATGGTTTTCGATCCAACCAAACCCTGGGCATGATCGACGGGCCCGGGGACTCCGATACCCACGCCGACCACCGCGCGCCGCTCGACGCCGTTCTCGGCCAGCAGCTCAGACGCCATCTCGGCGGCGGCCGCAATCGCTTCGAAGGCGTTGCGGTCGACGTCCGCCTGGCGGAACCGCTTGCCGATGACGTTCAGGTCGAGATCCGACAGTGCGACCTGGACGTGGGTGTGGCCGAAGTCCACCCCCAGTGCGTATCGGCCTTCGCTTCTCAGGCTGAGATCGACCGCCGGGCGGCCCCCACGCGGCTGCGCCGGCTGCAGACCCCGCTCGACCAGGATCCCGCTGGCCTTGAGCTCGCCGACGATCGCGGACACGGTCGAACGGGTCAAACCGGTCATCCGCGCCAGCTCGCTCTGGCTGACGGTCCCCGACTCGCGGATCGCTTCCA
>CAZHAC010000495.1:0-1697 GCA_964529765.1 uncultured Actinomycetes bacterium | reverse complement strand
CTCGAGAAGGGGCTCGAGCGAGAGCACAACGGCGTCGCCGTAGAGCGTTGGGAAGTTGTCGAACGTGCCCACGATGACCGCCGTGACCGAGAAATGGTCGACCGTGAAGTTGAGCTGGTCGCCGACTCTGACCCGCTGGCGGTCGAGCACGGATGGGGTCACCAGTGCGGGGACGGGCTCGGCCATCACCCGGAAACCGCCGCGTATGGGGCCGGACGCGCCTGTGGGCGCGTGCAGGGAGACCGGCAGGTAGCTCGGGTCGAGGTAGACGTGGGCCGTCGGCCGTCCGTCCCTCGCATAGCGAGAGTCGGGGACGAACGTCTGCAGGAAGCTCCCAGTCTTGCCGTCGCTCAGCCACCAGGAGAGGCTGGCGAAGGGGCCGGGTCCGGAGAACTGCGCGCCGGTGCCGGAGCTGAAGTCCGCGATGACCGCACTCTCGCTGCCGCCGGTCAGCGCGGCCAGGTGGGAAATCGCGACCGTCCCCGCCTGGCTCACCGGACTGAAGGTCAGGCGCCGGAGGCGCAGTGGCTGGGCCACGCCAGAAGGCGTCAGGGAAGCCGTGAGCTGCTTCCAGCCGTCGAAATCGAGCGACCCGAAGCCGGCGCTCACGGGCCTGCCCGCCGCGTCGGTCAGGTGGGCGACGAGCCGCCCTCCGGTGTGCTCTCCGTAGACCCAGACCGAGAGCGCGTCTGCTCCGCGCGGGAGCATCACCGTAGGCGGCTCCATCCGGGCCAGCCGGTCCATCAATACGCCAACCCCGGGCGGCACCAGGCCGGGTCGCGACCAGGCCGTCTTGCCGAAGGTCCAGGGGTCGACGCCGAGGGCCTGAATGTCGGTGCCCGAGGATCCCGGCCGCATGTAGCCGCGAAAGACGCGGGTCCTGGACTCTGCATTGGGCACGGCAAGCGCATCCAGGTCGACTGGCTGCCCTGGTCGGGCCACAGCGTTGAGGTCGGCCCCCACGGAGTAGGCGGCGCGGTCGGCCGCGTTCCGAGCCGCGGTGCCCGAATAGGCGGCGGCGAGGATGCCGAGGGCGGTGGTTCCGGCTAGCAGCAGCGCCAGCGCCTGCTGCCCGGCTGCCGAGCGCGTCAGCTGGATCGAGGCCAGCCGGACGTCGACGGCGCCCGAGACGCTGCGGGCGAGCACGCCGGTCAGCCGGACCAGGGGCATCGCCGCGACGCCGGCGAGCGCAATCCCGACGCCGGGCAGAAGAAGGTCATAAGGCTGTCCGGCGCCTGCCTCTCGAAGACGCGCGTCGCCAAGAGTGCGGGCCGCAAAGAGCGCCCAACCGGCCAGCAGAGCGGCAACCGCCGCAACCGGGGGCCGCTGCCACCAGGCAGGCCGGGGCCGGGTGGCAGCGGCGCGAGCGCTGAGCACAGCCGAACGCGCGGCGATGGCCACGAGAACCGCGAGGGAAGCGGCGGCGGCCACCCAGGCGATCGCGACAGTTGCGGCAACACCGCGGAGAACGTCGGCGAGCGGCACCTCGGTTGCCGGATAGGCGCGAGCGGTGACGATCCAGGCGGCGGCCGTGCCGGCGGCGGCGCCGGGCACCAGGGCCAGCAGCGCCAGGGCGCCGAGCTCGCCGGCGAGGAGGGTGGCGATCAGACGCCGAGGCCAGCCGCGGGTGCGCCAGACGGCGATCGTCTGCCGGTCCTGGCCGAGCCGCAGAGCGGCCAGAAAGAGGATGGCGCCCA
>CAZHAC010000494.1:0-1699 GCA_964529765.1 uncultured Actinomycetes bacterium | reverse complement strand
TGCGACTACCGGATCATGGTCGAGGACGGGCGCTCCAAGATCGGCCAGACGGAATCCGCGCTTGGCATCATCCCAGGCGCGGGCGGCACGCAGAGACTGGTGCGGCTGATCGGCAAGGCGAAGGCTCTGCCCCTCCTTTACGAGTCGAAGCGGCTCTCCGCGAAGGAAGCCGAAGAGATCGGCCTGGTCAACGCGGCGGTACCGCCCGAGGAGTTCGAAGGCGCCGTCCGGGATCTCGCCGAGCGGCTGGCAAGGTCGGCCACGGTGGCGCTCGCGATGATCAAAGACGCCGTCGAGCGCGGCCAGGACCTACCGCTCGAACAGGCGCTCGAGATCGAGGCTCGCAACTTCGCCCGGGCATCGCTGACCGAGGACGCGGTCACCGGCGTCGTCGCCTTCCTCCAGAAACAGCAGCCGGAATTCAAGGGCTGCTGAGCCTTCCGCGGACGGCTGGGACCCGTGTGCGACACTGACCTCGGTGGCGCAACGGGCTGGCTGGGGCCTGTGAGCGGTCTCCGGCCCGGCGCCGCGGGGAGGTAGCCATGTACGGAACGGTCGCGCGAATGCGGGCCAAGCCGGGCGCCGAAAGCTCTCTGCTCGAGCAGATGCGCGACGACGTCAATCGAGTGCCCGGTTTCGTCTCGGCTCAGCTCTATCGCTCGGACACCGATCCTCGCGAGTTCTGGTTGGCGGCGGTCTTCACGGATCGGGAGAGCTACCGCGCGAACGCTGACAGCCCGGAGCAGAACCAGAGCTACATGCAGATGCGCGAGCTCTTGGAGGCTGACCCGGAGTGGCACGACGGCGAAATCGTCCGGTCCCTAAGTAAGGAAGAAGCGCGGGCTTAGAGCACTAGGCGAAACCGAGCTGGGTGGCGCGGGTCCTGATCAGCCGCGCCACCTCCTCGACGCGCTTCTCGTCCGCCCCGGTGCTCCTGAGCGTGAGCTCCTTCGTCTCAAAGCTCGGGTAGCTCCCCACCGCCACGTCCGGGTAGCGCTCCTCGAGCTCCCGCATCAGCGGGTAGAACAGCTGCTCGATCGCGTAGCGGAAGCGCACTTCGCGAACTGCCACGGGCCGGCCCCCCGCCAGATACCGGGGTTCCAGCTCCTCGGTGAAGATCGTCCTCATCTCCATCGGGACGCCCGGAAGCACGAACAGCTGGGTGCCGTTCTCCTCGTACGCCACTCCCGGCGCGAGGCCCTTGCGGTTGTGAAAAACGTGCCCCGGGCGGGCCGGGATCCGCGCCATCCGAAGGCTGGCTTCGGTTGGCTCAGGTGACTCCAGCAGGCCGGCGGCGTGCATGCGCCGCACCCGATCCTCGATCCGGTCGCGGACCTCTGGCCAGATCACGAGCTCGCGGCCGAGAGCCAGCCCCATCGCCTCGAAAGTCCGGTCGTCCGGGGTCGGTCCCAAGCCTCCATCCGTGAAGATGCGATCGACATCGGGGTCGGCCAGGTCGCGGCGGACCTGGTCCACGATCTCCGGAGGGCGATCGCTCACCACTGAGATCCGCTT
The DNA here is from genome assembly GCA_964529765.1 of uncultured Actinomycetes bacterium. GTDB lineage: Bacteria > Chloroflexota > Dormibacteria > Dormibacterales > Dormibacteraceae > CAZHAC01. Next base: position 184 of record CAZHAC010000494.1, on the reverse strand, counting down.
TAAGGGATGTCCCAGGGCGCGCAGCCGCTGGGCCATCCACCGGGAATTGGTGTCGAGAACGAAGCCTGCGAGCAGCTCGTCGCCGATGGCGATGATGGTCGTCGACACGAGCGTTAAACCTTGAAACCTAGAATGGGCGGCCGGTCTTGATCGAAGTCCAGGGTCTCACCAAGTTTTATGGCGA
>CAZHAC010000493.1:0-1706 GCA_964529765.1 uncultured Actinomycetes bacterium | reverse complement strand
TTTGCGGCTCGCGCCGGAGCGCCAGGGCGAGCACCGGACATGCGTCGACGGCGGCCTTGGCGTGGGCCGTCAGATGTCTGGGCACCGGGCGGCCATCGATGATCGGATAGCCCCAGTCGTCGAGCCGGATCAGCTCGGGCAGCAGCTCGGCGCAGTGGCCGCGCCCGTCACAGCGGATCCGGTCGACCACCAGGTGCCGCTCGGCCATCAGGCGACCTCGCTGTAGATGTGCGGGCGGTGGGCGGCGAAGTCATCTTCGAAGACACGCAGCGCGGACTGCAAAAAGCCGACCGCGCCGTCGGGATGGTGGCAAGCGCCGCGTCCGCGAACCTCACGCGACCAGCGGCGCAGGCGCTGAAGATCGGCCTCGTCCGGCGCCTCGCCGGTAAGCCGCCGCGCAGCATCGGCAAGGGCGTGCAGCCCGAAGATGCAGGGACCGCACTGGTGGGCGCTCTCGCCGGCGAGGTAGGCCATGACGGCGGCGGTCTCGCACGGACCGCAGCTGCCGGCCGGAAGCACGGCGATGACGCCGCAGCCGAGTGTGGCGCCCCGAGCGCGCAGAGCAGCGGCGTCAAGCGGGAGTTCCCAGGCGTCGCGGGCGTCGATCCAGGCACCGAAGTAGCCTCCCAGCAGGACGGCCTGCGCAGGCTCAGTCAAGCCGCCGGCGACCTCCAAAGCTTCCCCCAGCGAGATGCCGGCTCGCACCTCGATGACGCCCGGGCGCCGGACGCCGCCAGCCATGGTCAGCAGGTGCGTGCCTGCGGAGCCGTCGACACCCAGGGAATTAAACCAAGCATCCCCGAAGCGCGCGATGAGCGCGGCGTGAGCCAGGCTCTCCACGTTCTGGACCAGCGTCGGTCTGCCACCCACGCCCTTCTCATAAGGCCGAGGGGGCACGGTCGTCGGTGCCGCCACGCCGGAGTTGACGAAATGCACCGCAGCGCTTTCTTCGCCGGCGACGTAGCGAGCGGGGGCAGGCACCAGCCGCACCGTCAGACGGCTCGTCTCGGGGCGCTCGTTCAGCGCGTGTGCCACGGCCTGGTAGGCGGTGCCATGCTCCTCTCCGACGTAGACCACGACTTCGGAGGCGCCGACGGAGGCGGCGGCCATGAAGGCGCCGTCGAGGACGAGGTGCGGCCGCCCCGTGAGCAGCGTGCGGTCCTTCCGGCTCAGCGGCTCGCCCTCCGCCCCGTTGGCGATGACGACTGCGCTCCCGCGCGAGCGGGAGGCGACCGATCGCCACTTGGTCCCGACGGGAAAGGCCGCGCCACCGCGGCCGCGCAGGCCGCTGCGCTCGAGAACGTCGATCAGCGACTGGCCGGCATCCGGTGTCGGGCCGAGGCGCCGGACGTGATCTCTGTACGTTTCGGGACCGCGTGTCAGCTCCGGGCCGGCGAGCAGGACGCCGCCGCTCATGGCGCTTGCTCGCGGCGGACGCTGGACTGGAAGGCCGCCCGGCCGGCGGCCAGCGGATCCCTGGGGCCGAGCCAGAGCCGGACGCAGACGGCCAGCAGGACCGCTGCCGCGCAGGCGACGCCGATCACGAAAAACCAGGCCGAGGTGACGTCCGTCCCTGTGCCCAAGCCGTGCGCGAGGGCGACCGGCCACGACGCGTAGGCAAGCCAGTGAACCGCGCGCCAGCTGCGGTGACCGAGCCACCCGCGAACGAGACTGGTCACGATCAGCGCCGCCACCATTTCAGCGGC
>CAZHAC010000492.1:0-1707 GCA_964529765.1 uncultured Actinomycetes bacterium | reverse complement strand
GGTTGGGCATCGGCTATGTACCGGAGGACCGGCGCATGTTCCCGGGGCTCTCGGTAACTGACAATCTGCGCCTGGCCGGCATCGGCGCCGGCATCGGCCCGGCCGATCAGCGCCAGGCTCTGGTTGCGACCTGGGAGCTCTTTCCCACCCTTAAAGAGCACGCCGCCCGCGAGGCGGCCAGGCTGTCGGGTGGCCAGCAGCAGATGGTCGCGGTCGCCCGCGCGCTGGTCGCCCGGCCGCGCCTGCTCCTGGTCGACGAGCCGACCCAGGGCCTCGCCCCGATCGTGGCCGCGGACATCGGCAAGACACTGAGCCGGGTCGCCGAATCGGGCGTCGGCGTGCTGCTGGTGGAGCAGAATGCCGTGATGGCACTGCGCCTCGCGAACCGCGCCTACGTCCTCGACGAGGGAACGACGAAGGCAACCGGCACGGCCGCCGAGATCGGAGACAACAGCGAGCTGAAGGAGCGCTACCTGGCGGTATGAACGCGGTGGCCGGCCGTCCCTGGCTCGCCCTGTATCCGGACTGGGTCCCCGCCGGACTCGATCTGCCGGCGCCCAGCGGCCTCGACCTCTTCCTCAACAGCGTCCGCATGCGCCCGGACGCGCCCGCCCTCCACTACTTCGAGGAGACGATCAGCTTCGGCGAGCTGGACCGCGATTCGAGCGCGCTGGCGGCCGCGCTCACGGAGCGGGGGGTGGGGCGTGGCGACCGGATCGGGATCTTCATGCAGAACGACCCCGAGTTCGTGCTCTCGCTGCTCGCGACATGGAAACTGGGAGCTGCAGCAGTCCCGCTCAACCCGATGCTCAAGGGCCAGGAGGTCGCCTTTCAGCTCTCGGACTCGGGAGCCCGCGCGATTCTCGCCCTCGATGAGCTCGATCCGGTCGTCACGGCGGCCCGCGATGAGTACCCGATCGAAAGCGTCGTCCTGGCCAGCGAGCTGCGTGAGCTGGTCGCGCTGTACCGCGACCGCGGCGTCCCTAACCCGCGGCTTGGCCCCGACGACATCGCCTTTCTCACCTATACCAGCGGAACGACCGGGCGGCCGAAGGGCGCCATCAACACCCATGGCAACGTGACCTTCAACTCCGAGGCCTATCGGACCTGGCTGCAGCTCGGGCCGGATGACGTGGTGCTCGGACTGGCGCCGCTCTTCCACATCACGGGCCTCATCGGCCACCTCTCGGTGGCGATGCTGGCCGGTATTCCGGTTGTGCTGTTTCACCGCTTCGACGCGGCCTCGGCGCTGTCGCTGGCGGAGCGCTGGGGCGCCACCTTCACGATCGCCAGCATCACGGCGTTTCTGGCCCTGATGGACCACCCCGACGCCGGGCGCCGCAACCTCTCACGGCTGCGCAAGGTTTGCAGCGGGGGAGCGCCGGTGGCCCCGGCCACTGTCGAGCGCTGGCAGCGGCTGACCGGCGCCTACATCCACAACTTCTATGGCCTGACCGAGACCACCTCGCCCTCGCACGCGGTGCCGCTCGGCTGCCGGGCGCCGGTCGACCCGGACTCGGGCGCCTTATCGGTCGGGCTGCCGCTGCCCTCGACGGAGGTCCGGATCGTCGACCTGGAGACGCGCGAGCCGTTGCCTCCGGGTGAGATCGGCGAGCTCTGGACGCGGGGTCCCCAGGTGGTGCCCGGCTACTGGCAGCGGCCGGACGCCACCGCTGAGAGCTTCACCGATGGCTTTCTGCACACCGG
>CAZHAC010000491.1:0-1714 GCA_964529765.1 uncultured Actinomycetes bacterium | reverse complement strand
CTGCCGAGGCTTGCCCGGCTCGCCCTCCGCAACCCGCACGCGCCGCGTCCGGAGGCGGTGGTGACCGAGATCGCGCGGACCGTCGACCTCGTCCTGCAGCTGGAGGCGCGAACGGTCGCTGGCGTGCGCCGCCGTCGCGTGGGTTCGATCGGCTATCTGGCCGGCGTCGAGGCTGGGCAGCCGGTCGTGGACGAGCTCGTGGGTGTCAATGGCGCCGGCGCCTGGCGCCGGCAGACGGGAATCGCGGCACTCCCCGAGCGCGTGCAGGCGAAGCTACGGGAGGTCGCCGACCTCGAACGGCTGCTGGAGGGCTTCGGTGCCTGACGCAAGCACCGCCGGCGCCATCCTCGCCGGGGTCCTGGTTGCCGTCGGCGCTCTGGCCGCGACCTCAGCGCCAGTCGCGCCACCCGCGCTGCCCGGCTTCGTCGCGCGCGTTTGGCGTTCGGAGGTGGCGCTTGCGGCCGCCGCCGTCCCCGGTACTGATTGGCGCCTGTTCACTGGCCTCGAGCTGGCCGCCGCCGCCGTCGTGTTTGCCGGCGCGTGGGTCGTCACCGGTCTGCTGGTGGTGGCTGCTGCGACCGGCCTGGTCGCCGCGGCCGGCATTCGCATGGCCCTTCGGATCCGGGCCTCGAGCAACCTACGCTCGCGCCAGGACGCGGTTCTGGAATCGGTCCGGATGCTGCGCGGCCTCCTCGAATCGGGCGGCGTCGGCGTGCAGCAGGCCCTGGCCGTGCTCGCCGATCGCGGACCGCTGCGGCTGCGTTCCGAGTTCGCCATGATCGTTGCCGCCGGCGCCTCGGGCCGCCAGCCGCAAGCCTGGAAAGCAGCCCGTGCCCGAGTCGCCGATCCGCTCTTCGACATGCTGTGCGCGGCGATCTTCGTGCAGCGACCGGCAGGCGGCGCCCTCGCGCCCCTGTTCGCCGACCTCGAGGAATCGGTGGCGGGCATTCATGAGGTGACGCGCGAAGCGCAGGCGCTCCAGGTCCAGGCACGCTCCGCCGCCGCTCTCGTCGTTGTTCTGCCGCTGGCGTTTCTGTTCGTGCTCTCGGTTCTCAAATCACCCTATCTGGACGCTTACCACACCCCCACCGGCTCGGCCTTCCTCGCCGCCATGCTCGCGGTCATAGGGGCCAGCTACGCCTGGGTGCTGCGCTGGCTGCGGCTGCCGGCAGAGCCGAGGCTCGAGGTCGCCGATGCTTGATCGACTGCAGGTGGTCGCGGCCCTGGCCGCCGGGATCTGCTTCGCACTCGCCCTGCTCCATTCGGCCCAGCCGCAGACGGTCGGCGAGGCGGCGCGGTGGCTGAACCGGCGGCGTCGGCGAGCCAGTGGAGGCCCGGTCTCGGCACCAATGCCGCGGCTGCCTACCAGCGCTCAAACCTGGCTTGCGCTTCGGCTCGAGCGCGCTGGTTGGGCGGAGACGCCCGACCGGTTCATAGCGCTGGCGGGCCTGGTCACCGTTGCCCTCGGAGCCGGCGGCGCTGTTGCCGGTTCCCTGGGCGATGGAGCCTCCAGCATCGTGCTCGCCGGGCTCGGATCGGTCATCGGCGCCGGCCTTTCCATTCAGTTCCTGCTCGCGGCCGGGGCCGCCCGCAGGCGGCGGCTGCTGGCCGAGCTGGCTCCCACACTGGAGTTGGCCTGCCTCGAGCTGGGCGCCGGCAGCAGTCCCGCGAGCGCGCTCGTGGCCGTCACTCGGCGAACGGGAGGCGAGCTCTC
>CAZHAC010000490.1:0-1725 GCA_964529765.1 uncultured Actinomycetes bacterium | reverse complement strand
AGGGTTGGGGTCGCCGACCCTGGCGTCGGCCACCTTGAATCCCGCGGCTTCGAGGGTGAGTCGGACGCTCGCGGCGCGCCTGGCCGCGATGTCTCGAGCTTCGCCTTCGTCCCAGACGAGCAGGCTGGCGGGCGGCGTGGCGGGGACGAGGAGGACGAAGTCGGCGTCGCTGTCGCTCGCCACCAGGTCGGTCATGGCCTGCCTCAGCTCAGGGCTTTCCGCAGTCTGGTGCGCCACAACGAGGTACCTGGCCATCAGCCGCCTGACCTCAGGGCTAGGCTAGCAGGCCGAGCGGGGGATCCGGGGTGGCGGGTTAGCCCAGTTTGTCAGACGGCGGCGGGGTGGAGCCACTCGGCGGTCTGCGGTGCCGGCGTCGAGTGGTCGCGGCCGAGCTCCGCGGCGGCCCGCCAGTGGGCGGCCGCCTTCTCGATGCTCCCGCGCGCTTCGCAGATTTCGGCGATTCGCATGTGTGCGTCGCGCAGGCGAAGAGGCTGATCGAGCTCGCTCAGCACCGCGAGCGCTTGGTCGAAGGCGGCGTCGGCGTCCCCCGTGGCACCCAGCTGTTCGTGGGCAGCGCCAAGGAGGACATGTCCGAGGCCGATGACGACTCGCTCACCCGACCGGCGTCCTGCCTCGATCGCCTCCAGCGCCGCTTCCAACGCAGCTAGGGAGTTGCCGCGGGCGAGTTCGAGTTCAGCAAGCGTGCACAGCGGGTGGCCGACCGACGCCTCACTGTGGTGTTTCCGCAACTCGCCTACCGCAGCGCGAATATGGGTTTCGGCGGCATCAAGCTGGCCTTCGCGGAGCAGGAGCTCGGCAAGGTTGTTGTGTGCTGCTGCCCGCATGCGGGCTTCAGACCTCAGTTCATAAAGACCAAGGGCTCGCGACGCGTGCATGAGTGCCCTGGCCGGCTGCCCAATCTCCTTGTAGGCGAATCCGAGCCCATTGTGCACATGGGCCAACTCGAGGAGATCGACAACGTCAGTCGAGTGTTCAATGGCGGACTCGAAGGCCCGAATCGCGCTGCGCCAGGCGTGACGCTGCACGTGTACGGTCGCCAAGTGGGTCTCGATGCGCGCCAGCAGCGTCGGATTCGTCGGTACGACCGCCAGGCAGCGGCGCAGCGCCTCCTCAAGTAGATCAACAGCGCGGGGGTCCTCGAGCAGGAAGCGGGCTGCCGCCTCCCAGTCGAGCGCCTCGATCGCAGCCCATTCGTCGCCGCTCGCCTCGAGAGCGGGCTTCGCGCTGGCCAGCAGCTCGAGCGCCTCGTCCGGCTGATGGAGCCGGCAGTGAGCCTCCGCGAGGCGCAGGCGGACCATGGCGCCCAGCGGTTCCTGGCCGACCTTTTCGAGCAGGCGCCGCCCGTCGTGGAGCGCGACTTCGAGTTCGCCGCGGGCGAGCGCCGCCTCAATCTGCACGAGGTCGATGTGCTCGTCCGCCCAAGCCTCAGCAGTGCTATCGGGCGCGCCCGCGAGGAAGTACTCGACCGGGTGGCCGGTGCGCTGGGCGATCAGCCGCAGCGTGTTCAGCGATGGGCGCGTGCGCCCGACCTCGACGAGGTGAATGGCGTTGCGGCTGACCTCGCCGCCCGCCACCTGGGCGAGTGAGAGACCGGCTTCGAGGCGGGCCTGGCGGACCGCCCCCGGACGCACGTGCACGCCGGTCCGGCGGACCCGTCGGTCGGGCATGGGCGGATGTTAACCGCCCAGCGCGACCACGGGACCC
>CAZHAC010000489.1:0-1728 GCA_964529765.1 uncultured Actinomycetes bacterium | reverse complement strand
CCCAGGCGAGGCGCTCGCTCATAGGCTGAACCGGTCCGTCGATCACCGCCAGCCCACTCACGAGGTCGGGATGGAGGCCGGCGAGAGCGAGCGCGGTTGTGCAGCCCCACGAGTGCCCGGCGACGACGGGGCGGTCGAGCCCGATCGCACGGATCGCATGGGCGGCGTCGGCCGCCACCGTCTCGATCTCGTACCCCGTTGGCGGCCGATCGCTGGCGCCGTGCGAACGCTGGTCGAGCGCGACCAGCCGCCGGTGGGGAAAGCGGGCCGCGAAGCGCTCCCAGTAGCGCGCGTTCGCGCTCAGGCCGTGGAGCAGGAAGAGGGCTGTTCCATCGTCCTCCTCCGGATCGGTGGCCTCCCACTCGACGTAGTGCAGGCGGACACCGTCATGCTCCAGCCAGCCGTCGCGCACGCCGTGAGATTAGACCGCGGCGGCTTCGCCGTGGGTCTCTCGCGCCGCCGTCCGCTCGGCGCGGCGTCGCTGGATCAAGGTGCAGCTGAGCGCACTCAGCGCCAGGACGGCCACGGGCACCGCGAGCGTCGGCCGCATCGCGTTCACGTAGCCGTTGACGAAGACGTCATGAGCTGCCCTTGTGATCTGCGCCGCGACCTGCGGCGGGACGCCTGGAGGCAGCTGGAAGGCGGCGCCGTTCTGCCCCCGCCCGACCGAGAATCCGCCCGTAGCGGCCCGGTCGAAGGCCTGGACGAAGGGCTGGCGGACCTGCGGCGGCAGCTGGCTGGCGGCCGCAGTCGCTTGGTCGCGGAAGGCCGTCGCCAGCCGATTCTGAAGCACGGCGCCGACGACCGCGCTGCCCAGCACGCCCCCCAGCTGGCGAGTGGTGTTGAAGACGCCTGAAGCCGCCCCCGCCATCCGGGGCTCGACGGTCCGCATGGCCACGGTCGTCATGGGAGCGAAGGTACAGCCCATGCCGAGGCCGGCGACCATCTCGGGGAGCACGAAGTCATACCAATGGGAGCTGCCCGAAGCGACGAAGGCGACCAGGCCCATGCCGGCGGCGAAGCAGCCGAGCCCGAACATCAGGATGTACTTGCCGCCGATCCGGTCCGCGAGCCGGCCGGCGAAAGGCGCCACCGGCATCGACACCAGTGACATCGGGATGACGGTCAGGCCGGCCTGGATGGCTGACATGCCGAGCACCGACTGCAGGTAGATGATGAAGGGCAGGAACAGGCCGAGCATGCCGAACGCGACCGCGCCGGCGATCCAGTTCATCAGCGCGTAGTTGCGGTTCTTGAACAGCGTGAGCGGGACCAGCGGCTCATCGGTCCGGGTCTCGACGAGCACGAACAGGATCAGCAGGGCGACGCCCGTCGCGATCACGGCCGGGATGGTCACGAACTCCGGCATCGTGACTCCCGCCTCGGCGGTGATGTGTCCCCAGTTGAACCTCTGGCCTTCGATCAGCCCGTAGACGACCAGGAAGAGCCCCGCCGATGAGAGCAGGACGCCGGGCAGGTCGAGGCGGTGCCGGCGCCCCGGCCGCAGGTCAGGGATCAGGAGGGAGCCGAAGACGATCGTGAAGAGCCCGATGGGAACGTTGACGTAGAAGATCCAGCGCCAGTTCACGTCCGAGACCAGGAAGCCACCGAGAGTCGGACCGGCGATGGCCGCCAGGCCGGCGACCGCTCCCCAGATGCCGAACGCCGCCCCCCGGCGCTCCGCCGGGAAGATGCTGGTCAGGATCGACAGCGTCTGCGGAGTCAGCA
>CAZHAC010000488.1:0-1734 GCA_964529765.1 uncultured Actinomycetes bacterium | reverse complement strand
CCGCTGCTCTCCGCTGACGAGATCTGGTGCCAGGGCTTCAGCGAGCCCAACGCGGGATCGGACCTGTCCGCGCTCCAGACCCGGGCCGAAGACCGCGGCGACCATTACCTGGTCAATGGGCAGAAGGTCTGGACCAGCTTCGCCCACGTCGCGAAGTGGTGCTTGCTGCTCGCCCGCGAGCGCCGGGAGGCCAACCCGCGTGACGGTTTGACCTACCTGATCGTGGACATGGAGAGCCCGGGCGTCGAGGTGCGGCCGCTGGTCCAGATCACCGGTGATGCGGAGTTCAACGAGATCTACTTCACCGACGTGCGAGTGCCGAAGTCGCAGGTGCTGGGCGAGCCCGGGCGCGGCTGGGAGGTCGCGATGACCACCCTGCTCCACGAGCGAGGCACGCTGGGCATGGCGCTCGCCACCCAGGCCCAGATCACCGTCGGCGAGCTGGCCGACCACGCGCGGTCGCTCGGGCGAGGGTCCGATCCTTTGGTCCGGCAGCGCCTGGCCCAGCACTGGATCGAATCTCGAGCCCTGCAGCTCAACGCATACCGCGGAATCACGCGCGTGCTGAAGACGGGCGGGCCGGGCCCGGAGGGTTCATTCCTCAAGCTGGCCTGGTCAGAGCTCAATCAGCGGATGACGGAGACCGCCGTCGATCTCGCCGGCCCGATGGGGCAGGTCTACGACGGCGGCGGCTCCTGGCAGTACCAGTTTCTGCGCGCGCGAGCCAACACAATCGAGGCGGGAACGTCGGAAGTCCTCCGGAACATCCTCGCCGAGCGGGTGCTAGGCCTCCCTCGCTCGCGCTGACCGGGAAACCTTAGACTCGGACGGCGCATGGATTTCGCGTTCTCTGATGAGCAGGAGCAGCTGCGCCGAGAGGCGCGCAGCTTCCTTGCCAAGGAATGTCCGACCACACGGGTTCGCGAGGTCATGGAAACCGACGGCGCCCACGACGAGGCCCTCTGGGCGAAGCTGGCCGAGAATGGCTGGACCGCGCTCGGGATCCCCGAGGAGTACGGCGGCTTCGGCACCTTCCTCGACCTCGTAGTCGTGCTCGAGGAAGCGGGACGCTTCCTTCTGCCCGGGCCTTTCTTCAGCACCATGGGCCTTGCCGTGCCCGCCCTGCTGGAGGCCGGGACAGAGGCCCAGAGGAAGGAGGCGTTGACGGCGATCGCCGGCGGTCGCGCCAAGGCAACGCTCGCTCTGACCGAGCCCTCCGGGCGCTGGGACGCTGAAGGCATTGCGCTCGAGGCCACCCAGTCCGGTGATAACTGGACGCTGCAGGGCGCAAAGCTCTTCGTCCCCGACGCCGGCGTGGCCGACTACATCGTGGTCGCCGCCCGGTCGCGCGGCACCGGTGAGGAAGGGATCTCCCTCTTCTTGGTCAAAGGCCGGCCATCGGGTCTGTCGGTGAAGCCGATGAAGACGCTCGACCGCACGCGGCACTGGTACGAACTCCACCTGGACGGTGTGACGCTGGGCCCCGACGCGGTGATGGGACAGCCTGGCCAGGCCTGGCCGGCGCTGCGGCGAGCGCTGGAGTGGGGCGAGGCGGCGCTCTGCGCGGAAATGGTCGGCGGAGCTTCGACGGTGCTCGAGCGGTCCGTGGACTATGCGAAGACGCGCCAGCAGTTCGGCAAGCCGATCGGCGTCTACCAGGCGGTCTCGCACAAGCTCTCCGACATGCTGCTGGAGACCGAGAGCGCGCGCTCGGCCACCTACTACGCCGCCTGG
>CAZHAC010000487.1:0-1736 GCA_964529765.1 uncultured Actinomycetes bacterium | reverse complement strand
GGGGGAGACGCTGGCGCGGGACGCCGGCGAGGCCCTCGGCAAGCAGATGGGGGAGACGGCGGCGCGCGACGCCGAGCAGCAGGCGGTGCGCCCGGCCCTGGGCGAAGTGGGGAGGGCGCCGGAGAGCGACCTAGTCGCCTGCGCGGTGCCCAACTCGTTCGCCGCGGGGACGCCGGTCCTGATGGCGGACGGCTCGGAGAAGCCGATCGAGCAGGTCCAGGTCGGGGATAAGGTGCTCGCCGAGGACCCCTCGACCGGCACCGAGCGATCGGAGCCGGTGACGGCGGTGATCGTGGGCCAGGGCGAGAAGCACCTGGTCACCCTGGTCATCGACGGCGACACGCTGACCGCGACCGACAACCACCCCTTCTGGTCTGCCGACCGCCAGGAGTGGGTGCCGGCAGGCGACCTGCGGGTGGGCGAGCACGTCCAGCTGGCGGATGGGCGGGTGGTCGAGGTCGACTCGACCCGGGCGTGGAGCGAGCGGACCACGGTCTACAACCTCTCGGTCGCCGACCTCCACACCTACTTCGCGGGCGAGCTCGCGATCCTCGTCCACAACTGCGGGGAGTCGTCGGCTGCTGCCAATGGCAGGGCTATGCATGAGCAGTTTGACCAAACCGTCCGGGAGCTGAGCCAGACGGATCCAAGATGGCAGCCGGGGCTGCGCTCCGGCCCGAATCGTCCGGACGCCTTCTTCAATGGTCAACCTGTCGAACTGAAGCCAAACACACCGTCAGGGTTAGCGGCGGGTAGGTCGCAACTCCGTCGCTACGTCAACGCTTTCGGAGCTCAGGAAGGTTACCTTGTGACCTATGACGAGCAGGGAGTGTTGACCGTCGTGGACGTGATCCGGCCTTGACTCTGACGGTTCAAGCTGCCCTTCGAGTGGTATGCAAAGAGGGCCTAGACTCCGTTCTCGTTCCGGCGGGGTTTGTGGCGGATACGCGCAAGCTCACGTGGGTTCGTTTATCTCAGGATGTGCGCCACTTGGTTACCATCCTTCACCGGCGAAAGTTCTACGATCTGCAGTGGGGAGTCAACACCGACGGTGCAGCCGAGATCATCTGGGGGGCCTCGACGGACCCGAAGGATGTTGGGCAGGCTGTTCTGAGCGGCACGCCGAGCGGCATTCGTCGTCCTGCGCCCGGACAATCATGGACGCTTGAGTCCGGCGTTGATAGATCGAAGGTAGAGGAAATTGCTGCGGCAGTGCGAGACGATGCCGCGGTCGTGGCTAAACGCTTGGAGGACTTTCCGAACCGGAAGGCAGTCCGGAATTATCTCTTGGAAAACCGAAATCCGATCGACCAGCGCGACTTCGTAATTCCTGCCAACCTTCCGCTCAAACTGCTGACAGCGGCAACCCTCGCTGTCCTCGACCGCGACGCACAAGCCTGTCAACTCCTGCCAGAGGTCGAATCAGCGATGGCACGGTATTCTGACGATCTGTCCACTAGTCGACTGACCCGACTGCGCACCGCAGTTAGGCCGCTCTGCGAGTAGGCACCGAACGGCTGGAAGTCAGATCTCTCAGCGATGCCGCCAGCCGGCCGTCGGTTCCATCGACATACCCAGCTGGTTGTCGTGATAACCCACTAACCCTCGATTCACCATAGGTCGCCCTTTTCCGGGCGGCCCTGCGGCATCTGCTGACAGCCGGCTCGGCCTCCTACACCTACGACGCCTTCGGCGACTTGGTTGGGCGGAGCGACTCCCTGGGGAACGCCCAGGAG
>CAZHAC010000486.1:0-1744 GCA_964529765.1 uncultured Actinomycetes bacterium | reverse complement strand
CGATCACGGCGGCCTGATCTTCATCGACCTCCGCGACCGCTGGGGGAAGGTGCAGGTCACCATCAACGAGGCCAACGTCTCCGAGGCGGCTTACGTGGCGGCGCAGGATCTGCGGAACGAGTTCGTGGTTCATATTCAGGGGCGCGTCGAGAGGCGGCCGGAGGCGAATGTCAACCCCAACTTGCCGACCGGCGAGGTGGAGGTCATAGCCAGCGAGGTCGAGATCATCACCCGGTCGAAGCCGCTGCCGTTCCAGATCGGCGAGGCGGACGTCGACGAGAAGATCCGGCTCCAGTATCGCTACCTCGACCTCCGCAACCCGCGGATGACGCAGATCCTGATGACGCGGTCGCTCGTCAACAAGGTCATCCACGCCTACATGTCCGAGCACGAGTTCATCGAGGTCGAGACCCCGATCCTCGGCAAGACGAGCCCGGGCGGCGCCCGCGACTTCCTGGTGCCGTCACGGCTCCATCACGGCGAGTTCTACGCCCTGCCCCAGGCGCCCCAGGTGCTGAAGCAAATCCTGATGGTGGCCGGAATGCAGCGCTACTACCAGATCGCCCGCTGCTTTCGCGACGAAAACCTGCGCGCCGACCGGCAGCCAGAGTTCACGCAGCTCGACATCGAGCTGTCCTTCCCCTCTGAGGAGGACATCTACGCCCTCAACGAGGGCCTCTTCGCCCGGCTCTGGAAGGAGATCCTCGGGGTCGAGATTGCGACGCCCTTCCCGCGGCTCAACATCCGGGACTCACTTCTCCGCTACGGAACCGACAAGCCCGACCTGCGCTACGAGCTGGAGATCGCAGACGTCACGGACGCGCTTCGAGCGACAGAGTTCCGCGTCTTCCAGCAGATCATCGCGGACGGGGGCGTCGTTCGAGCGCTGGCCGTCCCGGGCGGCTCGGATATGACCCGGCGAGAGCTGGACGAGCTGGTCACGCTTGCTCGCGGCGCCGGCGGCAAGGGACTCTTCTGGCTCCCGGGGGGCCCGGGTGCCCAGAACCTGAGCGAGCAGGAGGTGGCGTCGATCAGGTCGGCGACAGGCGCTGCCGAGGGCGACCTCGTCCTGGTCGCCGCCGACCGCAAGCGCCGCGCCGAGACGGTCATGGGCTTGATCCGCTCGGAGATCGCGCGCCGCCGGAAGCTGATCCGGGAGGGGGAGTGGAGGTTCCTCTGGATCACGCCGACCTACCTGTTCGATGAGGACGACGAGGGCAATCTGACCTACGCGCACCATCCGTTCACGAGGCCGGTCGCCGAAGACTTCCCGCTCGTCGAGGAGCGCCCGTACGACGTCCGCGCCCACGCCTACGACATCGTTCTCAACGGCTATGAGCTTGGCGGTGGAAGCCTCCGGATCTACGACCCGGAGATGCAGCAGCGCGTGTTCGAGATCCTCGGTCTCGACCGGGAGACGATCCGCGACCGCTTCGGCTACCTGCTCCAGTCATTCGAGTACGGCGTGCCTCCGCACGGGGGCATCGCGTGGGGGATCGACCGGGTTGTGATGATGCTGATGGGGACTGACAACATTCGCGACGTCATCGCCTTCCCCAAGACTCAGTCGATGACCGACCTGATGATGGACGCGCCCAGTCAGGTCGATCCGAAGCAGCTCGAGGAGCTGGCCGTCCGCGTTGTCCCGGAGAAGGATTAACCGCTTCGCTGCCGGGGTATGATCGCTGGACTCCCGGCCGGGGCGGTGGCTAATGTGCGCGTTGCCCAACAGTCATCGTCAAGG
>CAZHAC010000485.1:0-1745 GCA_964529765.1 uncultured Actinomycetes bacterium | reverse complement strand
TGTCCTCGTCGGCGGGCGTCAGCACCTCGGACTCGTCGATGTAGTCGATCTCGAGGGCTTCGAGGATCTGGGCCTCGACGAAGTGGCCAATCCGGCACTTGGCCATGACCGGGATCGTCACCGCGGCCTTGATCGACCGGATGAGCTCCGGATCCGACATTCGCGCGACTCCGCCATGGGCGCGGATGTCGGCAGGGACACGCTCCAGGGCCATCACGGCCGCGGCACCCGCCTCCTCGGCGATCTTGGCCTGCTCCGGGGTGACGACGTCCATGATCACGCCGCCCTTGAGCATCTCGGCCAAGCCGGCCTTGACCTTGAAACCGCCCTTGAGTACGCCGTCAGTGCCTGAACCGTGGCTTTCCGTCATGTGCGCCCGATTTTACCCTTGCTAATAAGGTGCTCCGGCCGCCATCTCGCCGCTCCCTCGCGGCCGCCGCTCTGATCACCGTGACCGCCTGCTCCCCATTCAGCCAGCCGGCGCCGGCCGCACCCCCGCCCGCCGCTTATCATCCGTCGGCTCCAGGCATGCGCGGAGGGACGGTCGTGCTCGGCGCCTGGGAGGCAGTGGACACGCTCAACCCGCTCACCACCGCGACCGAGAGCGGCGTTCGGGCGAGCGCCCTCGCCTTCTCGCCGCTCTGGGGTCTGGACCCCGGGCTCAAGCCCCATCCCGACCTCGCCGCCCAGGTGCCGACCCTCGAGAACGGCGACATCAAGCTCAGCGCGGGCGCTATGACCATGGACGTCCGCCTGGTTCCCGGTCTCCGCTGGAGCGACGGCAGCCCGATCACGTCCGATGACGTTGTCTTCACCTGGCAGGCGATCACCGACCCGGTGGTGGGCGCCCAGCTGACTCAGGGGTTCGATCGGGTGACGGGAATCGACCGCAAGAGCGACACCGAGACGCTGTGGCACTTTGACAAGCCCTACGCGGGCTACCTGCAGCTGGGAGCGGCGATGACCCTCCTGCCCGCGCACCGGCTGGCCCAGCTGCCCCACAGCCAGTGGAGTGCGAGCGCGTATTTCCAGCAGCCGGACGTCGTCTCGGGCCCATTCACCGTCAACCAGGTCGTGCCCGAGTCCCAGATCGCCTTCGCCGCCAACCCTCATTACGCCGACGGGCGCTCGGCGCCTAACGCCTACGGCGAGCCCGCGCCCTTCGTCCACGCGCCCTACCTCGACCGGGTCGTCTACCGCCTCTACCCGAGCAAGGACGCGCTTCTGAGCGGACTTCACGCCGGCGAGGTGGAGGTGGGGTTTGGGCTCGGCCTGGAAGACGCGGCGACGGTCAACGGCTTCGCCCGAGTTCGCGCGGACGTACACACCGGGCTGCGTGACGAGTCTCTCAACCCCAACCACGACCTCAACACGGCGACCGGGAAGGCGCCGCCCTGGGTCGGCGACCCGCCGGTCCTCGACGCTCTGGCGCTGGCCACCGACCGCGACGGCATCGTGTCGGGACCCCTCCGTGGCCTGGGGCGCCCCAGCCGCGGCCTCTACCCCGCCCCGCTGTCGGCCTGGGGCAATCCCTCGACACGTACCGCTCGAGACCTGGCAGCCGCCCGATCCATCCTGGATGCGGACGGCTGGAAGACCGGGCCGGACGGAATTCGGGTCAAGAACGGCCGCCAGCTCCGGTTCTCGCTGCTCGGAGTCTGTTCGACGGCCGCTGTCGCGGACACTCTCGACGCCGTCAAGCAGATGTGGGCCGAGGCCGGCGCCCGGGTGCAGACGGAATGCAG
>CAZHAC010000484.1:0-1746 GCA_964529765.1 uncultured Actinomycetes bacterium | reverse complement strand
TGGCCGCCGGCGATCGCCCAGTCCTGCTCGAAGATCGCCTTCAGCCTGGCAACCGCTTCAGCGGCCACGGTCTCGAGGGCGTAGTCATGGTTGGCGGCGCTGCCAGTTCCCCAGTTCATCCCGCCCACCAGCGCGGTTCCGTCGGCGACAACGAGCTTGACGTGGTCGATCTGGTGGCGACGGTCATCCAGCGGGTAAGCGCGCACGGGCAAGCCGGCCGCGTGTAAGGCCGCCACGGTGGCAACAGTCTGGGCTACTGAGGGGTCGTAGACCAGGCGCACGTCGACGCCGCGCTCGGCGGCGGCGCGGAGCAGGAGCGCGAGGTCGCGGCGCCCGAATTCGTACATCTCGACCAAGAGGCGCTGGCGTGCGGCACCCGCCAGCTCGCGGACCGCGTCAAAAATCGCCGCGTCCTG
The DNA here is from genome assembly GCA_964529765.1 of uncultured Actinomycetes bacterium. Classification (GTDB taxonomy): domain Bacteria; phylum Chloroflexota; class Dormibacteria; order Dormibacterales; family Dormibacteraceae; genus CAZHAC01. The sequence continues at coordinate 1,330 of CAZHAC010000484.1, read as the reverse complement.
CCAAAGACGCACTGGACCCGCGCCAGCTGTCGAGGCGACGGGCGGTGAGATGGGCTGCGCAGGCACGGGAAGCGCGCCGCAGGCCGACATAAGGACGAGGAGCAGGAGAACCGCGACCAGCTGCATGCGCCGATCGTGAGGTCCGCCGCAACGGCCACCAACAGTGGTTGTTAATTTCCGTTCAAAGAGCGCTGACGGCGGTGCCGGGACCCGCCCCGAGGAGCGTGTCCGCGCGTCCCTCGCGTACGGCGACCTCGACCAGGCCCATGCTCCCCACGTAGAAGAAGAGCGCACCGCGCGGCGCCTCGCCGAACGTACGCGCCGACCGGGCAATCGCTACCGACCCGATCCGGACACCGGCCACGGGCGGCTTGAGCGAAGTGATCAGGTTCCCAAAGCTGTCCACCCAGAGGACGGAGGGAGCGCGATCGGGCAGCCGCACCAGGCCTTCGACGGGCTCGCCGAGGTCACGCAGCCGCCTGCCAGAGGCGAGGGCGGCGGCAGCGGGCGCGAAGACGTCGCGACCCTCGAACGTCGGCGACGCTCCCTCGGCACGTCGCAGTTCAACCACTGTCGGGACGGCCGGACCGGACTCCTCGAGCAGGCGAGTGAAGACGCCGTTGTCGGGTCCCACATACAACGAACCACCGAGCTCGAAAGCGACCGCACGCCTCTCAGTGCCCACGCCAGGATCGACGACGACGAGGTGGACCGCACCTGGCCCGAAGTGCCGCGTGCCCGCCCACACCATGAAAGACGCCGCTCGCAGGTCGAAGGCGGGCACCGCGTGGGAGATGTCGACCAGGGTCGCGTCGGGGGCGGTGCCGAGAAGCACTCCTTTCATGGCCGCGACATACGGCGACCCGGCGCCGAAGTCAGTGGTCAGAGTTACCACCGTGCGAGGGGCCGCGGGTCGCGCCATAGGCGCGCCTACGCTACCAGTACCGGGTTTCTCGCCAGGGGTCGGCGTCGTCGTGGTACCCGCGCTGCTCCCAGAACCCAAGCCGGTTCTTGGGCATGAACTCGAGCCCGCGCAGCCACTTGGCCGACTTCCAGAAGTACTTCTTGGGCACCAGCAAACGCAGCGGCCAGCCGTGGTCTGGTGTCAGGTCTTTGCCGTTCCACGCGTAGCAGAGGAGCACGTCCTCGTCGTCGAGGACCTCCAGCGGGACGCTCGTCGTGTACCCGTACTCGCAGTGCGCGGTCACGTAATGGGCCTCCGGTGCCGGCTTGACGCGCTCCAGGATGGCCTGAATTGGAACGCCGGTCCAGGTGTCGCCAAGGCGGCTCCAGCCGGTGACGCAGTGGATGTCCGCCACCACGTCCTTGG
>CAZHAC010000483.1:0-1759 GCA_964529765.1 uncultured Actinomycetes bacterium | reverse complement strand
TCTGCTGAATGCCCTGCTTCATGCCCTGGAACATCTGGTCGAGCATCTGCTGCTGGAGTCCCTGCAGCAGCTCGTCGAACTTCTGCTTCGCCTCGGGGTCCATGAACTCGTAGTTGCGCAGCGCCTTGACCCGCCCGCCCAGGTCCTCCGGAACCCGGTCGAGCTGGTCCTTCCGCTGCTTGGCCATCCGTTCCATCACCCGCCGGGGCGAGCCTTCGGGGGTCTCGTTGACGCGCCGGTCGATGCCGGCGCGCTCCATGTCGACGACCTCGTGCAGCTGCTCCCGCAGTTTTTCAACCGTGGAATCGAGGTTGTAGTGCGAGAGCTCCCGTTCCCGCTGCTCTCGGAGCTCCTTCAAAAGCTGCTCGAGACCAGGCGTCTGCTCCGACCCCCAGCGATAGAGGCGCTGGAGCGCGGCCGAGAGGTCCCCGTAAGACATCAGGTCCTCGGAGAGCGCATCCAGCACTTCGTCGGCATCGAGCGGGTCGAGGTGCTGAGTGCCGTCCCACCGGCTGTAGCGGTAACTCACGGCAGGTAATCGAGATTACACCTCGTCGCCCGGCTTGATGTCGTAGACGTGGACGCCGCTGCCGACCAGCTCCTGGAGCTGGTCCGGCCGGCCGTTCAGGACGGGGTAGGTGCCGAAGTGCATAGGAACGACGGTCTTCACGCCCAGCAGCTCGACTGCCTTTGCCGCTCGCTCGGGCGACATCGTGTAGTAGTCGCCGATCGGCAGGAAGGCGGCGTCCGGCTTGCTCAGCTCGCCGATCAGCCTCATATCGCCGAAGACGTCGGTGTCGCCCGCGAAGTAGATCTTGTAGCCGTTCTCGAACTCGATCACGTATCCGCAGGCGGCGCCGCCATAGACGGTCCGGTCGCCGTCCTGGATCCCGCAGCTGTGCTCGGCGTGGACCATCGTGACCTTGATCCCGTCGAAGTCGTGGGTCCCCCCGAGGTTGCCGCCGTCGACCTTCTCGATCCCCTTCGAGCCCATCCAGGCCGCCGTCTCGAAGATCGCGTGCACCGTGCAGCCGGTCTGCTTGGCGATCTCGACCCCGTCCTGGATGTGGTCGTAGTGACCGTGAGTGATGAGCATCAGGTCGCAGCGATCGACCCTTTTGAGGTGGTCCGGAGCGGCCGGGTTGTTCATCACCCAGGCGTCGAGGAGGATCTCCTTCCCACGAGCGCTGCGCGCCCTCCAGGTCCCGTGACCCACCCAAGTGAACTTCACCTGGTCGTTGAGAGCCATGCCGATGCCTCCTGGTTGTATTGGCCGGTGACGACCCATAGATAGTGCGCCCGCCACCGGCGCGGCAGCTAATCGGAAGGTGCCCGGCTACCGCGGGGAAGCCAGCGGCCCCGCTTCAGGAAGGCGATGAACTCGGACACCGCGTTGGGCAGCTTGCGCCGGCGCAGGTGAACGATGTGCCAGTCGCGCCGGAGCGGAAACCCGGCCACGTCGAGCACCACCAATCCGCCGCTGGCCGACTCGAGACCGATCGCGTAGCGGGAGAGGACGGCCAGGCCGAGCCCGCTCTCGACGGCGTGCTTGATGGCGCCGTTGCTCCCGAGCTCCATCTCCGCTCGGAGCGTGAGGCCGGCCCGGTGGGCCGCCTTTTCGACCGCCCATCGACTGCCTGACCCCGGCTCGCGCATGATGAACGGCTCGTCTTTGAGGTCCCGCAGCGCGAGTCCGTTGCGGCCGGCGAGCGGATGGCCGGCCGGCGCCACTACCACCAGCTCGTCGGACATGAACTTG
>CAZHAC010000482.1:0-1764 GCA_964529765.1 uncultured Actinomycetes bacterium | reverse complement strand
CGCCGCTCGGGACGCCGCTCGGGCCGCCGCTCGGGACGCCGCTCGGGCCGCCGCTGGGGCCGCCGCTCGGGACGCCGCTCGGGACGCCGCTTGGGACGCCGCTTGGGACGCCGCTCGGGCCGCCGCTCGGGACGCCCTACAGCCGACCGTCGAGACCCTCCAGGACTCCGCCATCGAGCTGTACGGGCGCATGATCCGGCCTGGCGAGGCGGAGGTGACCCGGTGATCGGCTACGTGCTCATCGCGCTCGGTCTCGGCGACCTGGTGGGGCTCGCCCACTACTTCGCGCACCACCGGACCGGGCTGACCGGCGCGGTGCTGGCGCTGGCCGCGTGGGTCGCGCACCGGTTCCGTCGCGCGTTCGTCTCGACCGGCCGCCGCGTCGCCCCGCCCGAGGTCCAGAAGGAGCTGCGGGACGCGCGGAAGCTGGCCAGGAAGTTGGCTGCGGCATGAGCGACTTCAAGCCCGGCGACATCGTCAACATCACCATCAAGGGTGCCGTGGTGGTGAACAGCTACACGACCGGCCGCAAGCCCGTTGACGGTCCGAGAGAGGACACCGGCACCGTCCTCGTCTTCCGCCACCCCGACCTCGAACGTTTCGAAGACCGTACCCACACCGTGAACCTCAAGGCGGACGGCGTCACAGTCGAACGCGCCGTCCCAGAGCACTGGCCACCGTTCCACAACGACGTCTGGCGCGACCGAGCCAACACGCTGTGGGTCTGCGGAAACGACGGCTGGGGCCCGCGCATGTACTCCGCCGTCGGAGACATGGAACCGGACAAGGCGCTCCGCGAGCACGGGCTGACCGCCCTGGTGCACCGTGAGGAGCCCCCGTTCTGATGCCGCTCCTGCACCTGGCCTGGTGGGCCGTCGAACACGGAGACTTCCTCCTCGTACTCCTCGCGCCCACCACCGCCGGACTCATCAACGGCCGCGAACCCCGCACCGCAGCCGACATCACACAGAGGCCGGCCGATGGCTGACCCCGGCCTCTTCGACCTCGACCCCGCACAGGTCCGCGCGGAAGTACAACCCGACATGTCCGCGCAGCAGAAGCGGACCGCCAAGCAGCTCGCCACGCTCCAGGCCGGAGCTCACCCGATCAAGCTCGGCAACGGCAACTACGTGTTCCTGCATGAAGAGGCCGCACCCGTCCATGACGTCCGAGCCGATGGCCGACGCTGCCGCAACTGCGTGTTCCGCTCCCCGAACGAACGCGGCTTCTTCAAGTGCTGGGCCGACGACGGCAAGCGCGCCACCCACGGCGCCGCGACCGATGTACGCGGCTGGTGGCCCGGATGCCGCGACCACCAGTACGAGAGCGAGGCCGGCGATGCACGCTGACCCCGCGAACCCCATCGAGGACATGCCCGGCCACCCCGAACACGTCCAACCCCTCGCAGACCCCGCCGCCGAAAGCCTCTTCTGGGACTACGCCGAGGAGCTCCTCGACAGCGGCCTCGCCGACATCTGCGAAGAACTCGGATGGATGTCGTGACCCACCCCACAGACGCCACCGGAGTTGAGCGTGCCCCCGTCGCTCCTCCGGTGGCCCAGCCGCCCGCCGCGGAAAAGCGGCCCCCGGCGGGCGGCAAGGAGGTGAGCGGCCCGGGAAGGCGAGGGCCCGCGCCGCTCACCTCCCCACTCCTCATCACCGTCATCGGCCGACCCGCACCCCAAGGCAGCAAACGCTCCACGCTGCATAAGCAGTCGCGCCGCATCGTGACGATGGAGTCATCCTCGAGGGTCAAGCCATGGC
>CAZHAC010000481.1:0-1765 GCA_964529765.1 uncultured Actinomycetes bacterium | reverse complement strand
CCCGCATCGAACAGGTGGTGGTCTACGCGATGGCGGTCGACCCGCAGGTCCAGGCGGCGGCCGAGCCGATGCTGCCCCAGCAGCAGGTGCCCACGATCCGCTACACGATCGACGGGCTGCGCTCGCTCTGGCACGCGGCTGGAATCGCTGATTTCTCGACCGTGCACATCCGTCACAACCGCGACTTCACGGAGTCGGCGCCGGTCGCTGACCTCACCGGCTTTTACAAGACGTCGGGCAGCCGGCACTCGATCGACTGGTCCTACCTGGCTTCCATCAACTACGTGGAGAGCGATTTCGGACGCAACAACGGTCCCTCTTCGGCGGGCGCTCTGGGCCCGATGCAGTTCATGCCGGGGACCTGGGCCGATTTCGGGAACGGCGGGGACGTGATGAGCCCACGAGACTCGATCGAAGCTGCAGCGCGCTACCTGAGGGCGATGGGTGGCCCGGCCAACATGGACCGGGCGATCTACCGCTACAACAACGACGCCGACTACGTCGCCTCGATCCAGGGCTTCGCCGCCGCGTTCAGATCGGACCCGACCTGGCTCTCTCGCGTCTACTACTGGTCAACCTGGGGTTAGCAGTCCAGGCCTGTCCTGCCGTCCGGGACTCCCCTAGACTCTGACGGCGGTGAGCCAGGAGAGGGAGCGCGGCGAGGAGCAGGATCGTGGGCTCTGTGGAGTCTTCGAGCTCCGCCAGTACACCCTGTTCCCCGGGCAGGCGGACACCCTCATCACCCTGTTCGAGCGGGAATTCATCGAGCCCCAGGAGGAGGTGGGCGCCATCGTCGCCGGTCACTTCCGCGACCTCGACCGGCCCGACCGCTTCGTATGGGTGCGTGGGTTCCGGGACATGACAGCGCGCCATCGCCCTGGAGTCGTTCTACGGTGGCGAGGTCTGGGCGCGCCATCGCGACCAGGCGAACGCCACCATGATCGACTCCGACGACGTCCTGCTCCTGCGACCGGCGCGCCCGGGGTCCGGCTTCCAGCCGGTGTCGCGGCCAGACCGGCCCGGCGAGCGTGGACTAGTCCTCGCCATCACCTACTGGCTGCGAGGGCCGGCGCGTGACGAGCTGGTCGAGCTGGTCGACGCGGAGCTCCGGCGAAGGCTGGGCGAGATGGGCGTGCAGCTCCTCGCCACGCTCGTGACCGAGCCCAGCGAGAACAACTTCCCGAGGCTGCCGGTGCGCAGCGGCGAGCACGTCCTGGCTTGGTTCGCGCTGCTGCCCGACCGGCAATCACTCGCCTTCGTGGAACGCGAGCTCGAGTGCTGGCCGGAGTGGCAGCGCGAGGTCCACGTGCTCCCGAGCCAGCGACTGCGGCTGGAGCCCGCACGACGCTCAGCCATCCGCTGGACCGGGCGGGACTGACGCCTCACGGGTGTCCGGACGGGGCGGCTTCGACTTCCTGATCTCTCCCCCCTCCCTCCGTGCATAAAAAAGGGACTCCAAAGGCCATGCGACCCGGAGTCCCCTGGAGAGAGGAGAGCTTTTCTTTTACGACGGTTTTACGGTTGCTGCAGCGCGCCGCAACCGGCCGTTATGTACATATAGACGTGCCCATGCCCACTTTCCTGCGCCCAACTCTGCTCGCGGGCTTTGTTCTGCTGATCTCACTCTCCGGCTGCCAGACACAACTGAACGCTCCTCAGCCGCCAACCCCCGCCAGCTCAGCTCGGCCCGGTGCCGGCTCCACCATCCCCGTGAATCCCGCCCCGCCGCCCGCCGGCGGCACCGCCCTCGACGCCGTCAAGGTGA
>CAZHAC010000480.1:0-1780 GCA_964529765.1 uncultured Actinomycetes bacterium | reverse complement strand
TCGACCCCGAAGCCGCGCGCGAAGGGCCCTTCGGCGGTCTCATCGCGAGTGGATGGCACACGGGCGCTCTGTTCATGCGCCTGTTCGCGACCGAGTTCCTCAATCGAGCGGCAAGCCTGGCCTCGCCCGGCCTCGAAGAGCTGCGCTGGCTGCGGCCTGTCCGTCCGGGCGATGTGCTTCGCGGACGCTACCAGATCCTCGAAGCGGTGCCCTCGGCGAACCAGCCTGGACGCGGAACCCTGCGCGGCCGAGGCGAGCTGGTCAACGAGCAAGGCGAGGTGGTGCTGCGCCTGGTGGCGCGCAACCACTTCAAGACGCGGGCCGCCGGATGACCGCCGCCACCGTGGTAGTGCCGACCTCGAAGCCGCGCCACCAGGTCACGCGGCGGGTGCGCAGGCGAAGACCGGCGCCTTCAGCGAGTTCCACCCCATAGCGCTTCTCGATCGCGCCGCGCGCTGAGTCGTCCCGCTCGAAGTGCCCGCGCGGGCAGGCGCCGAGCATCCGGGTCGCCCGAAAGGGGTGGTGGTAGTCGACCGCGATCGCACCCGGCGCGTCGTTTGCCGGAGGGGTCAGGCCGCTCGGCACCCAGCTCAACACATCCTCGGCGTCAACGGCCCAGAGCGCCGGCACCATCTGCGGGCCGTGTCCGCCGCGCTGGAGCCAGCAGAGGACCGCCAGCGACTCACGTTCGAGGCCTTTGGCCACCACTGCCGGAGGGCCGACGATCCTATCCTGGCGCTTGGCCTCGGCCGAGCCCGCCATCAGGACCCGGGAATGTTCTGGGTGGAGGCGCAGGATGACACGGTTCTGCGGCCACCACTCGCGGGGAACGCCCGTGATATCGACCATGTAGCCCCCGATGAAGGCCGCGTTCTTGAGTGCGTAGCTGGCCATGCTGAACGCGAAGCGAGGACCGCCCATTGCCGCCCGGAAGGCGCCCGACAGCGTCCGCGGATCGTATGGCTCGAGGATGCCCTGCACGAGCACGCTCCGCTCGCCTCGCCTGACCAGGAAGGAGGCGCGCGGGTCGCGCCCCGCGATGCCGAGCTTGGCCGCATAGCGCGAGGTCGTCATCCAGATCGAGTCACCCGCGAAGGCGAAGGCGGCCGGGTTGACGACCGGATAAGTGGGGGTCGCCAGGGCGAGCATGCCGATGCGGGAGGCGCCGAGCAGGTGCCTGCTTTCTTGGTCGAGGCGCATCGCGCCCCAGGGTACGGGAGGGCGGGCCAGGTCCAGCACCCGCCTCTCGCACGATCCAGGTCCAGGCTTTACTGGCGCGCCGCCTCGAACTGCCAGACTGCCTGGGAAATCGCAGCCACCAGCTGCCAGCCACTGCTCCCGCCGGGTCCGTCGGTCATCACCACGAGCACATACGCGCCTTGCGGCCCGTTCGTCACAAGGGCCGCGTCGTTGACCTCGCTGTCGAGAATTCCGATCTTGTGGACGACGTTGGCGCCCGCCGGGGTGCCGGCCGGGATACCCGACTCGTAGGCGGTGCGCGTCAGGAGCGGGTACAGCCACCGCTGCGCCGACTGGCCGCCCGCCTGGCCGCTTGCCTCGTTGACCCAGAGCCGGGCGAGGTCGTTGGCTGTCGTGCTGTTGGGGTCGTAGAAGTGCGACTCGGTGGCACCGTGCGCGCGGGCGTAGGCGTTGAGCCCGGAACCGCCACCGATCGCGTCCGCCAGGATATGTGCCGCCGTATTGTCCGACTCCTGCCCGACGCGGGTGGCCAGTTCCTGACGCGTGTAGCAGGAGCCGTCGGCGTAGTCGGCGAACCAGC
>CAZHAC010000479.1:0-1783 GCA_964529765.1 uncultured Actinomycetes bacterium | reverse complement strand
ACTCGAGCGCCGACAATGGCACGACCTGGAATCCCCTCAAGCCGCCTTCGACGGCGGCCTCGATGGTCAGCGCCCTGGCTGCCGGCCCGCTGCCTCCCAAAAACGACACCCGGCCGGTGCTCATGGGAACCAACGCAGCGCTCTACCAGTCGGTCGACAACGGCCAGACCTGGAGCCAGCTGACGGGTGGCGGCGTCCTGCCCGCTACTGACTTCATCGCGGCGACGTTCGTTACGACTCACGCCGAGCGCTACTACGTCGCCAGCGACGGCGGTGCTTCCGATCGGGGCGGCGTCTGGTCGACCGGCGACTCCGGCCAGCACTTCGCCTCACTGCAGGTACCGGTGTCCACGGTCACCGCGCTCGCCATCTCCAACGACGAACAACCGATCGTCTACGTGGCGACTTTCCGGCCAGTGGACCACTCGGTCTTCCTGTTCAGCTACCGCGACACAGGAGGATTGCCGCAGGCTCCACCGGTGCTGCCTTCGCCCAAGCCGATCGGCGCCGCGGCCGCCAAGGCCCCGCCGCCGCCTTCGAGGGACTGGCTACTGGCCTTGATTGCCGGGCCCGAAGCCCCCTTCCTGGCTCTTGGCGCCGGCGCCGGGCTGGTGGTCATCCTGACGCTCATCGCGTACGTCGCCAGAGCTCGCAGGCGCCGGCTATGAGCAGGCTGCTGAAAAAGTCGAGAGCGCCTCGGCGCCCATGCGGGCCATCTCCGTTGTCGGCTCGTCCGCTCCTCGGTCACGTAGCTCCGCTACGCTCCCTCCGGTGCTCCAACGCCTCCTAGGATCTGGCCCACCTGGATCACCGATTCGCCATGCGACTCTTTTCATCACCCTGCTCTAGCTTCGGCGCACCCGCTTTGTAGAGCCGGAAAGACTCCAGGCCGGCCCGCCTGAGCATCGCGGAGGCGAGCGCGTCGTAGCGGCGGTCTATGACGTCGCCCACGGGATCGGCGGTAGCTCTCATCAGGCGGTCGAAGCTCAGCTGTGCCAGGGCCCGGTAGGCGAGCAGCGCCCGCGCTTCCTCGATCCGGCCGCTGCGCTCGGCGCTACGCACGAACTGGAGGGCGGCCCCCATTTCCCGGGCGTCGCGCCACCGCCAGAGCAGGTAAGCGCCGCCGACGATGACGATCGGAGGCACGGCCGTGATCAGGGCGAGGACGAGCGCCAGGGTGTCGACCACTGAGTGAGCCTGGGCACCTAACGCGATCAGCTGATCCCCCGAGTTCCGCTGGAGGGTGGTGGCGATGTTGCCGAAGAAGCTGCTGATGCCGGGTATGCCGCCGGGCACGACTCCGCGGAAGGCATGGATCCAGCTGTTCAGCGTTTGGCCGGTGCTGGTCAAGCCATCCGACACCGTCTGCAGCCCCTGGACGACCTGGTATACGGCCCAGCCTGCCGCCGCCCAGGCCACGCCCCAGATGATGACCAGGACGTCTCCCACCAGTCGCGGGATACGGGCTGGTACGTGGTCGGGATAGAACTTGAGCATCAACTTCACCGTAGCCGCTAAATTCGATGCCCGTGACTACGCCCCATGATCGCCTGACATCCCTCGGGCTCGAGCTACCGGAAGCACCGGCGCCTGCCGCCAACTACGTTCCAACCCAGGTTATGCCGGTGGGAGACGGGCGCGCGATGGTGTACGTAGCCGGCCAGATTCCCCGCCGCTCAGACGGCGCTCTCTACACCGGTCGGGTTCCGAGCGAGGTCAGCGTCGAGCAGGCGCGGGAGGCTGCCCGCTGCTGCGGCCTGGCCATCCTCGCCCAGCTGGAACA
>CAZHAC010000478.1:0-1789 GCA_964529765.1 uncultured Actinomycetes bacterium | reverse complement strand
CCTCGTCGGAAACACCGTGCTGGCGGGCGCCCATGAGCTGGCCGATGCCGCGGAGCTGCATGTCGGCCTCGGCCAGGCGAAAGCCGTTGTGCTCCGTCTGCATCAGGTTCAGCCTCCGGATCGCCTCCTCGGAAGGGTCGTCGCTCAGGAGCAGGCAGTAGGAGCGGGCGGCGCTGCGCCCGACGCGGCCGCGGAACTGGTGGAGCTGGGCCAAGCCGAAGCGGTCGGCGCCCTCGATCAGCATGACCGTCGCGTTGGGGACGTCGACGCCGACCTCGATCACAGAGGTGGCGACCAGGATGTCGGCGCCGCCCTCGCGGAACGCGCGCATCACCGCGTCCTTCTCCTTCATTCGGCCGTGGACGAGGGAGACGCGGAGATCGGGGAAGACCTCCATCCGGAGCCGCTCGTACTCGGCCTCCGCGGCTTTGACCTCCAGCTTCTCCGACTCCTCGATCAGCGGGCAGATCACGAAGACCTGGCGACCTGCCCCGACCTGCTGGCGGACCAGGTCGTAGGCCCCGCCGCGGTCGTCGGGCGCCATCACGCGGGTCTCGACCGGCGTGCGGCCGGGCGGCATCTCGTCGATCACCGACATCGCCATCTCCCCGTAGACGGCGAGCGCCAGTGTCCGTGGGATGGGCGTGGCGGTCATGGCCAGGAAGTGCGGCCGAGCACGCCCGGCTTTGGCCCGCAGCAGCTCACGCTGGCGCGTCCCGAACCGGTGCTGCTCGTCGACGATCGCCAGCCCAAGGTTGGCGAGCTGGACTTTGTCCTCGATCAGCGCGTGCGTTCCCACCAGGACATCACAGTGGCCTGACGCGGCCGCCATCAGAACCCGCCTCCGCTCAGCGGCGGGAAGTCCCGAGACCAGCAGCTCGACGGAGAGGCCCGGGAAGGCAGGCTCAAGGTAAGCCCGGAACTTTTGCAGGTGCTGACGGGCCAGGATCTCGGTCGGAGCCATCACCACCGTTTGCATGCCCGCCGCGCGGACCATCACGGCAGCGGCTGCGGCGACCGCCGTCTTGCCGGAGCCGACATCTCCGTTGATGAGCCGGTTCATCGGCAGCTCCTGCTGCATGTCCTTGTAAACGTCCCAGGTCGCGCGCTTCTGGGCCTGGGTGAGCTCGAAGCCGAGGGCGGCCTTGAAGGCCTCGATCACCTCCTGGCGATAGGGCACCACCGTGGCTCGGTCCTCGGCCTGCTCGCGGCGGAGAGCGACGAACGCAGCCTGCAGCTCAAAAATCTCCTGGAACGTCAGCCGGCGGCGGGCCTCCTCCCACTCGGCCGCGGTCTCCGGCTCATGGAGCGAGCGAATCGCTTGCACCACCGGCAGCAACCGCTGCCGCTGCAGGACCTCGGGCGGCAGCGTCTCCTCAAGCTGCTCGGCCATGGGCAGGGCGGCGAGAACGAACCCACGGATCTTCTGGCTGTTGATGCCGGAGGTGACTGGGTACCGCGGGATGAGCTGCGACACGACGCGCGGCGTCCCATCCCCGACCAGCTCCACGTGAGGATTGACCATCTCGCGGCCGGGACGCACGAGGCCGGCCAGCGCGACCCGGCGCCCGCGCAGCTTCGCGGCCTGCCACGGCTGGTAGAGGAACGTGACGTGCAGCTCGCCCGTGCCATCGTTGACGACCGCCTCGGTCAGCTTGACCTTCTTGTACCTGGACACCTTGGCCTTGGTCGTGACCACGGTGCCGACTACTGTTGCGTGCAGGCCGGGACGGAGCCAGGCGACCGGGGTACTGCCGTATGTCTCGAGCGCGTACGGCACGTGGAACAG
>CAZHAC010000477.1:0-1789 GCA_964529765.1 uncultured Actinomycetes bacterium | reverse complement strand
GCGGCCGATCAGCGGGGATTCTCACCCGTGAGCGCTATCAATGGAAAGGTGCTATCCACCTCGCTAAAGACGCCCAAGGACTAACTCGAGGAGTCTGTGCAGACAGCGCCTTGGCCAGACGGCACCTGAAGTGCACCGGTCGCTTCTGCCGTGACGCCACGACGAGCTCAATAGTGGCGTCGCTGCGGCTCCGACGTGCTATCATTCGAGCGTGCCCGCCACCACCATTCGCCAGCCGGAGGACCTGATCCATGATGCCAAGCGCCGCCTGCGCGCGCGGGGCGTCAACGAAGCGGTCGGAACGTTGCTGCAGTTCATCCAAACGCTGGACGAGGAAGACGTGACGATCGCGAGCAAGGTACTGCAGACGCCCGAGTTGCTCGAGACTCTCAGGCGCTCGGTTCGCCACGTCGCCGATGAGGCGCGCCGCCAGAAGTTCCTCGCAGCCCTCCACGAACCCTCATCGCTGGATCCGGACTACGAGCGTGAGGACGCGTGGCGCTGAGGTATCTCGCCGACACGAGCGCCTGGACCTGCGCGAGAGGCGATCGGGCCGCCGCCGCGCGGATCGATCAGCTTGTCCCTTCAGGAGAGGTTGCCACCTGCTCTCTGAGCCAGCTTGAGTTCCTCGTTGGAGCTCAGTCACCGAAGAGCTACCGCGAACTGCTTGATGGCGCGCGCGCCCTCCCGTGGGTGCTGATCGAAGAAGCGGACCTACAGGTCGCACTGGGTGTCCAGGAACGGCTCTCGGCCCATTTTCATCACCGCAAGGTGAAGGTCGTCGATCTCGTCGTGGCAGCAGCAGCGGTGCGCGAACGGCTAACAGTGCTTCACTTCGACCACGATTACGAACTGATTGCGGCAATCACAGGACAGCCCCACGAGTGGCTCGTCCCGCCGCCAACTGGGGCGGTCAACACTGGTCACTTCGTGGTCTTCGAAGACCAGGGCGGACCATTTCGCCTTATCGGAGAAGAAGACGCTGGCAACGCGGAGGACGCCGTTGCGAAGGTCGCGAATGCAACAGCGTTGCCTGAGTCCGGCCGGCGGCGCATGGCCGTCACGGTCCGCCGGCACTGGAAGGTTTTCGAAGTCGACTCGGCCGGAAACGTGTCTCGCGTTTGATCAGTCCCAGGCGCCCGACCCGTGTCGGCCAGCTCCCAGTCCTCGTAGCGGTTGCCTGGGTAGAACGGGCAGGCGTCACCGCAGCCCATCGTGATGACCACGTCGGCCTGCTGGACGGCACTCTCCTTGAGGAGTTCGGCGTTTCCTTCGAAACGTCGATGCCAACATCAGCCATCACCTCGAGGGCTATGGGGTTGACCAGCTCAGCAGGGCTGCTCCCCGCCGACAGCGGGGGATCACGCCGCCAGGGCCCGGGCCCCCTCCCCGCTTGGTTGGCATTGCTCCCTTAAGCCGCGCGATCGCCTCTTGCGGCACTGCGGATGCGGCGAAGGCCTGGCGCATCGCCCCAGCCGCCGAGCCGCCTGCTCGGGCGTCAGCCCATCCTCGATCAGGTTGCGCTCCAGCTCGCCGAGGATCCGCTCGCTCCACACGCCGAACTCACCGCTGGCCAGCCAGGAGAACCGGACGTAGACTCAATCCGTCCGGATCACGCGCCATGGTCGCCGCCTATGTGCTCGTATCGGTAGAGCCTGGCAACAACGAGCCGGTCGTATCCGCGCTCCGCGGGATGCCAGAGGTGAAGCAGGCTCACGCCTGCTGGGGAAAGCCGGACATCTTCGCCTACGTTGAGGTCGAGAGCGAGCCGGCGCTGGTGCAGACCGTG
>CAZHAC010000476.1:0-1792 GCA_964529765.1 uncultured Actinomycetes bacterium | reverse complement strand
CCGGCTCGTTGATGAGCAGGGCCCCAGCGCGCTCCAGGCGCGCCGCAAAATCAAAGCTGCTCCGGCTGTGCGACCTCAGCAGGTAGACGTCGGCGAGGTCGCGCATTTCCGAGCGAAGGGCGCCCGGGAGGTCGTCGGAACCGTCAGGGTCGATGACGCGGACCCGGTGCCTTAAACGCAGCTCGGCCAGGACGGCATCGATCACCGGGTGCGCCGGCCTGTCAGTGATCAGGCAGAGATGCAAGATGCCCCTCCGTCGCGGCCGGAACTCGCCTGCCCATGGCTCGCTTCGCGATGCGGATGACGCTGGCGGCGATTCGCTTCGATGCGTCCGGAACGTGGTGGAAGCTCGGGAAGTCGTTGATGTCGACGGCGACCCATCCGTTTGGGCTGGGCAGCACGTCGACACCGTAGATTCGCAAGCCGAAGACGCGACCGACCCTGATGGCGATGGCTCGCAGCTCGGGCGTCAACGGGAGCAGGGCTGGTGTCACGTGCACCTCCGGATGCAGCGGAGAGGGCCAGCGGACGGCAAAGATGTCGCGCCCTGTGTTGTAGAGCTTCACGTCGAAGCCATCGTTGGGCACATAGGCCTGAGCCACGAAGTCGCGCTCGCCTCGCTCATCCAGGTCGAGGTCCGCAAGCTGTTCCTGCCGCTCAACCACCCGGATGGCCCGGCCTGCGGACCCATGGTTGGGTTTGACGACCAGCGGGAAGTGCTCGGGACGGATTTGCTGTAGCAAGCCCAAGGCGCTGACAAAGTAGGTTGGTGGAACCGGTAGTCCATGGGCTCGAGCCCTCGCCACCGCTACCGCCTTGTCTCTCACCAGAGAGATGGAGCGCCAGTGGTTGATGGTTGGAATTCCGGCGGCGCCGGCGGCTTCGAGGATGCTCAGGCCTGGTCCTTCGCTTGCGGTCTTGAGCACGTAGGCGTCATAGGCGTTGCCGTTTCGCCCCAGGTCCCAGAGCGAAGTGATGCTCGCTTGCGGTGTCAGGACGTCGGCTAGGTGACCGCCACGTTGAATCGGCTCGACCGCTGCCAGCGGCATCTCATCGTCGAGATAACGCTGTTCGACGATGAAGCAAAAGCGCACGCGCGTGCTCCCCGCGAAATACTCACCGCCCACCCCAGAGGCAGGCCCCGCCCCGTCCTAAGCCAGCCCGCAGTAACGATTAAGAAATGGTTAAGGCAAAGCGTAGTGGCGGTTGCCGCAGCGGCAAATGGGCTCTTCGCCCTAAGGCGGTGGCGCTTGTCCTACGGGGAACCTTTTGGCCCCATTCCGTTGCCCGGTATTTACCTCCACAACCGGTCCGGCCCGCGTGACAGTGTTGGCTGATGGAGAGGCCGCCTTCCCCTCGCGCCTGGTCAATCCCATGGAGTCGCCCCCTCCGTTCGACAGCACATGTCATCGCCGGGCGGCATCGAGGCCCGGTGAACTCGGTGGTCGTCGGCGCGGTGAAGGACCGACCGGTAGCGGTAAGCGGCGGCGACGACGGGGCGCTGCGGGTCTGGGATCTGGCCTCGGTCGAGCAGGTCGGTGAACCGCTGGTGGGTCACACCGACCGCGTCAGAGGAGTGGCGTTCGGCGCTCTCGATGGGCGGCCGATCGCCGTCAGCGGGGGTGACGACCGGACGCTGCGGGTCTGGGACCTGGCCGCGGGCGAGCCGATCGGGGAGCCGCTGCTGGGTCACACCGACCGGGTCAGAGGGGTCGCGTTCGGCACTCTCGACGGCCGGCCGATCGCCGTCAGCTGCGGGTCAGACCGGACGGTGCGGGTATGGGACCTGGCC
>CAZHAC010000475.1:0-1796 GCA_964529765.1 uncultured Actinomycetes bacterium | reverse complement strand
GTCAGCGGCAGCCGCGTCTGGCAGCGGCTGCGCACGCATCCGAGCGCCCTGGCCGGCATCGGCGTGCTCGGTCTCTACGTCCTTCTGAGCCTGATCGGGCCATTTCTCATTCACAGCGACGCCTTCGCGAACAACCTGGGCGACGCCTTCCTCACGCCCTCGCTCCAGCACCCGCTCGGAACCGACGATCTCGGGCGCGACGAGCTGCTGCGGTTGATGCTGGGCGCCCGCTACACGCTGGTGATCGGGTTTTTCGCGGTCGCCATCGGGCTGGCGGTAGGTCTGCCGCTCGGCGCTGTCAGCGGGTACTTCGGTGGCCGGGTGGACCTCCTACTGCAGCGGCTGACCGACATCCTGCTTGCCTTCCCTGGAATCCTGCTCGCGCTCGCGCTCGTGGCCGGCATCGGGCCTGGCATCCAGAACGTGATCATCGCGGTCGGCATCACCTCGATTCCGGGGTTCATCCGCCTCGTCCGCGCTTCCGCCCTCTCGATCCGCGAGCTTACCTATGTCGAGGCGGCGCGGGCGCTCGGGCTGCCGAGTCCGCTCATCCTGGTGCGCCACGTCATCCCCAACTCGCTGGCCCCAGTCATCGTTCAGGCCACGCTCCAACTGGGCAACGCGATCCTGGTCGCGGCAGGTCTCGGCTTCCTCGGCTTCGGCGTCCAGGCGCCAACGCCCGAGTGGGGGTCCATGCTGGGCTTTTCGCGCAGCTTCATCTTCAGCGACACCGCGCTCGTCACCTACCCTGGGCTGGCGATCTTCGGCGCCGTGCTGGCGTTCAACCTGGTCGGCGACGGCCTGCGCGACGCGCTGGACCCGAGGCTGAGGTAAGCACAACGCTGAGTTGACCGGACGCCCCAATGTTCGGGCCCTGTATCTGGTCCCTGCCGACGAGGAGCCCGACCGGCGGTTCGAGCGGGCGGTTGCGGCGGCACTGATCGAGGTTCGCGACTGGCTGGCGCGGCAGTTGGGCGGCCCGACGATCGAGCTCGACGAGCCCGTGCTTGAGGTGCGGCAGAGCCCGCACCCGGCCGCCTGGTTCCGGGACCACGACGGTCACGGCTCGCCACGCACCCAGTGGTTCTGGGAGAACGCGATCGCCGGCGCTGGAGCGCACTTTGACGATCCTCGCCACCGGTACGTCATCTATGTGCAGGCGGAGCCGGCGGCCAGCCAGTCGATCGGCGGGACGTCAGGAGTCTGCCTCCTCCCACTCCACGATCTGCTCGGTCTGGACGGCCGTTCGATGTGGCCGGCGGAGATGGCCGTTCCTCGCTGGGTCGGCGGCCTCGCCCACGAGCTCGGTCACGCGCTCGGCCTACCTCACCCCGCGCCCTGCGACTCCGATCCCAGTCACGCGAACTGCCGTTCTCTGATGTACAGCGGTTTCCGGGATTGGCCGGATACCTACCTCCTCGACTCCGAGAAGCAGCTGCTGCTGGCCAGCCCCTTCATCCGCTGAACGTGCCGGCGCCGGCCGGCGCCGGCAGTACGAGCGCCATCGCCTGCCGGGCTCGCGACTCCAGCCAGGGCATCGCCTCGGGCCGAGCCGCGTGCTCGGCGAGCGGCTCGAACACCTCGTTGCCCTCGAGCAGCGCCGCCGCGCGCTCGGCAAGGGCGACGGCGTCCGCTCGTCCGCCCCGGTGACGGGCGGCCAGGCTGAGGGCTACGAGCAAAGCGCCTGCCACCTGGCGATCGAACAAACGGAGCTCCGTCTTAAGGTTGGCTTCCACGTACTGGCGCCCGCTTTCGTTCCACCCCTCGAGGTAGTGCTCGCAGCCGAGGGCGACGCG
>CAZHAC010000474.1:0-1801 GCA_964529765.1 uncultured Actinomycetes bacterium | reverse complement strand
CGGCGAGACGCTCGGCGTACTCCTTCTCCAGCCTCTCAGCTCTCATCTTGAAGAATGCCTCGAGCTCTTCGTTGGGCATGAAGTCCATGAGCTCGGACGCCAGCTGGCGGTGGGCGCCTGGGACCAGATCCGCGGCCGCCGGAAGCGCCCGATAGTGGTGCTCGGGCCGTCCCGGGCCTGGACGCGCGACCGCGATCCGCTCGATCAGCCCAGCCGCCTCCAGCGCTTCCACATGGCGCAGCACGCCTTGCTTGCTGAGCTCGGCACGCTCGGCGATCTCGGCCAGGCTGGCTTCGCCTCTTGAGCGAAGAAAGCGAAGGATGTCCTCTCGGCGCCCCACATCAGCGATTGTACCCATTTATCAACTGCGGCATTGATAAACTGCCCGCAGCCGACGTGCAGGTGGACTGGATGACAAATTGAGCATGAGTGATGACATGCGGGGGAGGGCCCACGAAAACCCCCCGGATAAAGGCCCCCCGGATAAAGAGGAGTTGGCGGCACTCGGCGCAGAGGAGCTCCAGTCGCGGATCGCGGAGCTGCGCGAGCGCATGCGGCCGCTTCAGGCCGAGCTGGACGAGCTCCGTTCCCAGCGCGACGTGCTCTTGACCGAGCAGCGGCGGCGCGAGCGCATGGCGCATGTGCGCACGCGGGCCGACCTCAAGTCGCAGATGCGTGATGGCGTCTTCCCAACCGTCGCCCAGTTGGTCGAGAGCGCGACCGAGGGGCGGTTCGACGATTTCGTTTTCAACCTCAAGACAGGAGGTGAAGTGAGGCTTGGCTTCCCAGGCGCCCGCGTCCAGGCCGTCCACTTCACGGATGGGCGTCAGGCGGTTCAGGCAAAGGACCTGGGCGAGGCGGCCAAGCTCTACGCGGCCGGCTGGGACCTCGGCAGCCCGGGGCGGCCCGGCGTGCGCGTGCACTTTCCCGGCAGCCGGCAGGAGAAGCTTGTCGACCCCTCCGAGGTATTCGCACGGCCACGTTCTGCTTGATAGGGTGAGTGATATGAAAGCTAACATCAGGAAGCAGGGCGATCGCGCGCTCTCGGAGCTTGCCAAGACCCGGAAGCAGGGCGATCGCGCGCTCACCGAGATCGCAAAGACTGTCGAGGTGGCCCGCGACGAGATCGCCGATCGCCTCGAGGAGGCGGCCAGCCGCCTGGAGCGGATCGATACCAAGGAGTTCACCAACCAGGCCTACGCGTCCACCGCGCAGGCGCGCCGTCGCCTGGGGAAGAGGGCTGCGGAGCTCCAGAAGATGCGGTTGGCGCGGCGCCAACGACGCTCGTTCCCGTGGGGATTGGTCGTGCTCGGCGTGGTCACGCTGGGCGTCGCCTGGCTGCTGTACGACCAGCGCCGGCGCGAGATGATCGGCGGTCAGGTCACGCAGCTCGGCAGTCGAACAACGGCCGTCGCGCGGGGCACCGGGATCGCTTCCGCAGTCGATGACGTCATGAGCCGCGTCCGTGGGCAGGCCGCGCTCGACGTGGGAGCGCTGCGAATGGAGGTCGAAAGCGCGATCGCGGAGGCACTCGAGAGTGGCCTCCCGGAGGGGCTCGAGGTTGCCATCGAGGGACGGACCGTCTACCTGCGAGGGACGGTCGACCCCATCCTCGCCGACAGCGCCGCCAACCTGGCTCAGGCAGTGCCCGGGGTGGCTGCGGTCGTCAACCTGACGGTTCCCCCGCAGGGAGTTACGGGGCGCCCCACGAGCCAGCGCGCCGGGAGCGGCTAAGCGCCGTTACCACACCCACAGTTCCCGCCACCAAAGCCCCCCACCCGGGGGTTGTTGCGATCGTAGG
>CAZHAC010000473.1:0-1809 GCA_964529765.1 uncultured Actinomycetes bacterium | reverse complement strand
ACGTCCTCGCCGTCATGTTCGCGATCAACTTCCTCAACTACCTCGATCGCTATGTTCTGCCCGCCGCAGCGAGCTCGATCCAGAAGGAATTTCACATCGACGACTCGGCAATGGGAGCGGTGCTCAGCGCGTTCCTGCTCTTCTACTCGTTGACCGTACTCCCATTCGGATACTGGGCCGACCGCGGCGTCCGCAAGACGGTGATCGGGACCGGCGTCACGATCTGGAGCCTGGCCACGTTGCTCACCGGACTGACGCAAAACGTGGTCCAGCTCTTCGCCGCCCGGGCTGTGCTCGGAATCGGCGAGGCTGGCTACTTCCCTGCCGGAACCTCGCTGCTTGGTGACTACTTCGTCAAGCACTTTCGCGCCCGAGCGGCCTCGATCTGGAATTCGGGCAGCGTCTTTGGGATCGCGGTCGGCTTCATCGGCGGCGGGATCGTGGCCCAGCAGTTCGGCTGGCGCTGGGCGTTTTATGGCACGGCCGTCCCCGGGCTGATCTGCGCGGTTCTTGCCTTCCGGCTCCGGGAGCCTCTGCGCGGCGCGGCCGAGGCCGCCGGGCCTATCGTCCGCCGGCCGCATGACGTCGACTTCGGGGCCTTCCTCGGCCTCCTCAGGATTCCCAGTTACCGGTCGGTGGTTTTGGCCCAGATACTGCTTTACGCGGTGCTGGCGGCGATCGCCAACTGGCTCCCGACGTACATCCAGCGCCGCTACGGCCTTTCGGTCAGCGGCGCGGCCACGCTCGGCGGCGGCGTGCTGATCGGCGGCGGGTTGGTGGGCACCCTGCTCGGAGGCTGGATTGGCGACTGGCGCGGCCGCCGGACCGCCAGAGGCTACCTGGAGATTTCGGCCGCCTCCTTCGTCGCCGGCGCGGTGGCGCTCGCCGCGGCGCTGCAGGCGCCGTCGCTCTCGCTGTTCGTGCCCCTCGCGCTCCTCAGCGCGATCGTCCTCTACCTGTATGTCGCGCCCTTCACCGCCCTCCAGCAGAACGTGGTCGTGCCCACGCTGCGCGCGAGCGCGATCACGCTCGGGCTGTTTTTCGGCCACCTGCTCGGCGACTCCTGGTCGCCATGGGCAGCCGGCATTCTTTCGGACACGTTCGGCAGCCTGTCGCTGGCCCTGACTTTCATGGCGCCGCCGCTCCTGATCCTCGCGGCGGTGGCCGCCGCAACCGGTCTTCGGCACGCAGCGCGCGACGTTGAGAACATGGAGAAGGCCTGGGCCGCACACTCGGACGAAACCGTGGCGTGACTCCAGTTACCGCACTGGTTCGGGCGGCACACCCCGAGCCGGTGGTTGCGGTAACGCTGATCGTGACCGCGCTCGCTTACTCCGCCGGCCGCGGTGCCCTGATGAGCGCGCTCTGCGGCGCCGCCGTGCTCTGCGGTCATCTCTTCATCGGCTGGAGCAATGACATCCTGGACGCGCGGCTGGACGCCGAGCAGCGGCGTGAGGACAAGCCGATCGCCGCCGGGCAGCTGCCGGTTCGAACCGCCCGTATCGCAGCCGGAGCCGCGGGCATCGCCTGCGTGCCGCTCTCGCTGGCCGTCGGGCTGGGCGCCGCCGCCGCTCACTTCGCCGGCTTGGCGGCCGCGACCGGCTACAACGCCGGGATCAAACGGACACCATTCAGCGTCCTCGCCTATGCCTTCGCGTTCGCGATGGTCCCTGTGTACGTCACGCTCGGCCCGCCGATCACGCACCTCCCGGCGTGGTGGGCAGTCGCGGCTGCCGCCGCCGCCGGCGCCGCCGGACACTTCACGCAGGCGCTGCCCGATATCGAGCAGGATCGGCGCAGCGGCGTCCT
>CAZHAC010000472.1:0-1821 GCA_964529765.1 uncultured Actinomycetes bacterium | reverse complement strand
TCGGAACCGACGCCGAAAGTGACTGCCGGAACTCCTCCGACAACTTCCCCAGAAGGGGCGTGTCCATGATGCCGGGAGCGATCGTGCAGACACGAATCCCGAGCGACGCCAGGTCGCGCGCGGCGACGATGGTCAGGGCGACGATGCCACCTTTCGACGCCGAGTAAGCCGCTTGCCCGACCTGCCCCTCGAATGCGGCGACCGAGGCGGTGTTGACGATTACGCCCCGTTCGCCGTCCACAGCCTCGCTCTCCGCCATCTTTTGTGCGGCCAGGCGGAGGACGTTGAAGGTGCCGACGAGGTTGACGTCGATAACGCGCTTGAAGAGGTCGAGCGGAAAGGGGCCGTCGCGGCCGACCGTCCGTGCCGAAGTACCGATCCCCGCGCAGTTGACGAGAACCCGAAGGTTGTCGACCGCGGCCACCGCCCGCTGGGCGTCTGCCTCCGAGGTGACGTCACCGGGAACGAATCCGCCGCCGATGCGGATCGCGTGCTCCTCGCCCGCCGAGGTCGGAAGGTCGAAGAGACATACACGCGCGCCGCGCGCCGCCATCGCTTCTGCCGTAGCAAGGCCAAGACCCGACGCGCCACCGGTCACCAGCACGCCGGCTCCCGCGAGATTCACAGCCGCAAATCCTAGGAGACTGCGGCTTCGAGGTGGGTTTCCGCGCCGGGATAGCGGCTGCGCGCGACCACGCCGATCGCGACCACCGGGATGCTGAGGGCCAGCGCGCCCAGAAACAGCAGGCGGTAATCGTGGGCCTGAGCGAGGACCGACCCGGCGGCCGAGCCGAGCGCGCCACCGGTGAACGCGCCGGTGACGAACAGCGCGGTCGAGATCCCACGGGCCGCCGGCTCGATATCCGTCGCCCACGCCTGGAGCCCCGAGTGCATGAAGGAGTAGCAGCCGCCGATCATGACGCTGGCGATGAAGATACCGGCCACGTGCTGGTCGAGAGCCGCCGCCAGATAGCCGAGGCAGGCCATCGCCCCGCCGACCGCGATCGGCACCCAGGGCGGCGACCACTTGACCAGCTGCTTCACGAGCTGCGATCCGACCAGGACAGCCACCCCGTAGGTGGCGACCACCAGACCAGACACTGCCGGGTTGAATCCGCTGAATTCGAGAGCGGGAGCGAGGTAGACGAGGAAGCCCAGAATCACCGCCCCCTCGGGGAGCGCGTAAGCGATCAGGAAGCGGGCCCATCCTCGCCGCAGAGCGAGACGCAGCTGGGCTGCCGGCCCGCCCGACAGGCTGGAAGGACGGGATTCGGGCAGCCGCCGGAACGCTAGGACGAGCAGCGCCGCGATCAGCGCGGGTGCCGCGAAGGCGAGCCGCCAGGTCAGGTAGTGAGCAGCCAGGCCGGCGCAGACGGTTCCCAGGGCGGTGCCGACCGCGAGCATCGCCTGGACGTCCGCGATCACGCTCTGACGTCTGCCCAAGGGCACCGTGTCTCCGACGTAAACCAGCGCGGTCGGC
This sequence comes from uncultured Actinomycetes bacterium, assembly GCA_964529765.1. Classification (GTDB taxonomy): domain Bacteria; phylum Chloroflexota; class Dormibacteria; order Dormibacterales; family Dormibacteraceae; genus CAZHAC01. The sequence goes on along the minus strand of CAZHAC010000472.1, from coordinate 341 downwards.
ACGATTGCGCAGACGCCGACGCCAGTCACGATGCGGGCCACGATGAGTGCCGGCAGGTTCGGAGCCAGCGCTGAAAGCCCCGCACCCACCGCAACCGCGGCCAGGCTCCAACGCATCACCTTGATCCGGCCGGCGCGATCACTCAACAACCCCCAGAACGGCTGGCCCAGGCCGTAGAGGAAGTAGTAGGCGGTCGCCGTGATGGCGACAAGCCCGAGCGAGGCGTGGAAGTCGCGGCTGATCGGAATCAGGAGGGGTGCGATCGCGAAGCGGTCGAACATCGTCACGAACGGGCCCATTGACAGCAGCCGGACGTCGACGCGCTCCTCGGGCTCAACCAT
>CAZHAC010000471.1:0-1822 GCA_964529765.1 uncultured Actinomycetes bacterium | reverse complement strand
CCCGGCGCTTTCATGCGCCGTGAAGGCCGGCCCACCGAGCAGGCGGTCCTCAACAGCCGCCTGATCGACCGGCCGATCCGGCCGCTCTTTCCAAGCGGTTTCAGAAACGACGTCCAGGTCGTGGCCACCGTGCTCTCGGTTGACCAGGAGAACGATCCGGCGACCCTCGCCATCAACGGCGCCTCAGCCGCTCTGACGGTCAGCGACATTCCCTTCGAGGGCCCGATCGGCGCCGTTCGCATGGGCTACATCGACGGCCAGCTGGTCGTCAACCCGAGCATCCCTCAGCTCGAGGAGTCGCAGCTCGACCTCGTCGTCGCCGGCACCGCCGACGCCATCCTGATGGTCGAGGCGGGAGCCAAGGGGGTCAGCGAGCAGGTCGTCGTCGACGCCCTGGAGATGGCCCACGACGCCATCCGCCAGATCTGTCAAGGGCTGAACGAGCTGCGGGACGCCGCCGGCGTCCCCAAGTACGAGTTCACGCCGCCCACCTACCCGCAGGACCTGGTCGACGCTGTCAACGAGTACGTGACACCGAGGATCGACGAGGCCGCCTACCGGCGGGAGAAGACCGAGCGCGGGACGGCGCTCGACGAGCTGCGTGTGCAGACGGTCGCCGTGGTCGGTGAGCGCTTCCCCGATCAGGCGGCCACGATCGGGGTCCTCTTTGACAAGAAGCTCAAGGATCGCGTCCGCCAGCGGATCGTTGAGGAGGGCGTGCGCCCGGATGAGCGCGGGCCCAAGGACATCCGCCCGATCTCGGTTGAGGTTGGGGTCCTGCCGCGCACGCACGGCTCCGGTCTCTTCACCCGCGGCCAGACACAGGCGCTCTCGATCCTGACCCTCGGCACGATGGCCGACCAGCAGAAGCTGGACGGGCTCGGGCTCGAGGAATTCAAGCGCTACTTGCACCACTACAACATGCCGCCCTACTCGACCGGCGAAGCCCGCCCGCTGCGGAGCCCGGGCCGGCGCGAGATCGGTCACGGCGCGCTCGCCGAGCGGGCGCTGCTGGCGGTCCTACCGAGCGTCGAGGAGTGGCCGTACACGATGCGCGTGGTCTCCGAGATCCTGAGCTCGAACGGCTCGACCTCGATGGCCTCGGTCTGCGGCTCCACGCTGAGCCTGATGGACGCCGGCGTGCCGATCAAGGCGCCGGTGGCAGGAATCGCTATGGGCCTGGTCACCCGAGAGGGCGGCTACCGGGTGCTGACCGACATCCAGGGCGTCGAGGATGCGCTCGGTGACATGGACTTCAAGGTCGCCGGCACCCGCGATGGCATCACCGCGCTGCAGATGGACATCAAGATCAAGGGCCTCACCCGCGAGCTGATGGCGGAGGCGCTCGAGCAGGCACGCGAGGCTCGGCTCTACATCCTGGACCGGATGCTGACGGTGATCCCGCAGCCGCGCTCGACGATGAGCCCGTTCGCTCCGCGGATCACCACCATCCAGATCAACCCCGACAAGATCCGGGACGTGATCGGCCCCGGCGGCAAGGTGATCCGCAAGATCGTCGAGGAGACCGGCGCCCAGATCGACATCGAGGACGACGGCCGTGTCTTCATCGCCTCCACGGAGCAGGAGGGCGCTCGCCGCGCGATCGACTGGATCAAGTCGCTGACCGACGAGGTCGAGATCGGCCGGATCTACCGGGGCAAGGTGGTGCGCATCATGCCCTTCGGCGCCTTCGTCGAGGTCCTGCCCAACCAGGACGGACTGGTCCACATCTCGAAGCTGACCGACCACCGGGTCGATAGGGTCGAGGAGGTCGTCAACGTGGGCGACGAGATCGTGGTCAAGGCGGTCGAGATCGACAGCC
>CAZHAC010000470.1:0-1824 GCA_964529765.1 uncultured Actinomycetes bacterium | reverse complement strand
CGCGGGAAGCGATCCGCGATCCGGCCACCGATCACGTAGCCCACCGAGAGGTAGATCAGGACGAGCCCGATCAGGACCCCCCAGACGTAGAGGCTGGTACCAAAGTAGGGCGCCAGCAGGCGAGAGGCGCCGAACTCGGCCGCGAGGGACGCCATTCCGGAGATGAAAACGAGCGGCAGCAGCAGGCGGCGGGCGATCAAGGGCTCAAGACTATCCGCCCAGGATGGGCGGGATGCCCCCGAGCGCTCGGCCGGTCGGGCGCTACTGGCGCCCTGAGCGCGGCATCTGCTGCGCCCAGGCGCGAGTCGCCTCGTCCATCGGGACGGGCAGCCTGACCTTGACCTCGGCGAAGAGATCGCCAGCGGCGCCGGCCTTCGGATCCGGCATGCCCAGCCCGCGCAGGCGGAGCCGGGTGCCGTTCTGGGTTTCGGGCTTGATGGTCAGCTTGACCTGGGTGCCCTTCAGGGTGGGCACTTCGACCTCTCCGCCGAGCAGGCAAACCTCGAGCGGCACCCACACGGACGTCCGCAGGTTCTTGCCTTCGCGCACGAAGTTGGGGTCGGGCTCGATCTGTACGCGTGCCCGCAGGCCGGGGACACGGAGCACGGTTCCGTCGGCGACACCGGCCGGAACGGTGACTTCGAGGCGCCGCCCGCCGGGCAGGTCGACCAGCCGCTTGGTGCCGGTGAAGGCCTCCTTGAGGGTGATGGGCACAGTCCCTTCGACCTCGGTCGGCTGCGCCTGGCGGGCATCTGCGGTACGCCGCCGGCCGCCACCGAAGATGGAACCGAAGAGGTCCTCGAAGCCGCCCCCGCGCGCTCCGGCTCCGCCAAAGATGTCGGCGAAGTCCTGCTCGGAGAAGTTGTCGTATTCGACACGAGTACCGTCCTGCGTTCCGAAGCCACCGAAGCCGCTTGGGCGCCGTCCAGCCTGGCTCGGATCGACCCCGGCCGCCCTGGCGGCCTGCCAGTCGGCACCGAAGGCGTCGTACAGCTTCCGCTTCTCGGGGTCCGAGAGCACCTCGTGGGCCTCGCTTATCTCCTTGAAGCGCTGCTCAGCCTCGGGCTCCTTGTTGACGTCCGGGTGATACTTCCGGGCCAGCTTGCGGAAGGCCGCCGAGATCTCCTTCTGCGACGCCTTCCGGTCCACCCCAAGCGCCTCGTAGTAGTCCTTGGTCTTCGGCATCGCGTTAATACTTACCCCGATCCCAGGGGGATGATGCGCGGAGTCAGCGATCCGGGGCCGAACTCGAGAATGCCGATCGAAGGCCGGACTACACGGCGGCGGTGGCGGATCACTTGGAGCCAGCTCCACTCAAACCAGTCGGGGTGGCGCGCCAGGCGCGTGAGAGCCGCCTTGCGGTCGACCTGGTAGACGCCTCCTGGATTGAAGACGAGCCGGCCGCTGTCGAGGTCCACGGCCGGCGTGTGCGTGTGTCCGTACACGATCACGTCGGCCTCCGGGAAACGGCCGCGCAGGTGTTCGTGGAGTCGCGGAGTGGGCCACACGTAGCCGAGGGAGAGGGTTCCCAGCAAAGTAACCGGCTCCTCGATCAGTCGCGAGCGGTTGCCGTGAACGAGCGCAACCCGGCGTCCGGCAATCTCGAGGGTTCGTTCCAGCGGCAGATTGAGCGCGCGATCGTGGTCGCCCCTGACAGCCACCACCGGCGCCACCTCCCGCAGCCGCTCCAACGTCGACTGGCCGCCGACATCGCCCGCGTGCAGGATCAGTTCGCAGCCGTCGAGCGCTGCGAATAGGGAATCCGGCAGCCGGTCGAGGAACTCCGGCGAGTGAGTATCGGCGACGACACCGACTCGAGTCACG
>CAZHAC010000469.1:0-1834 GCA_964529765.1 uncultured Actinomycetes bacterium | reverse complement strand
CCGTCGGCGATGTCGAACTCGAACTCGACGTAGTCCGACGTGCTCGTGACCACCTGGAAGTTCGAGTACACCCCTGACGGGCCGAGTTCGCCGGCCTGATATTCGCGGCGGACCTCCCCTACGGGCGAGCTCGAGAAGTAAACAAAGCCGAGGCCTGCGCCGATCACGCCGACCAGCACGACGGCCAGTGCCGCAAGCCCGATTACGACCGCACGGCCCAAGTCGGTGGAAGCTTAAACCCGGGCGAGCCTGCACAGACCACGGAGACGGCTCGAACTCCGGCCTTGCGTAAAACGACGGCGAGTACCACTGGCTACTGAAGCTTGCCTGGTCGCTCGGGACCAGACAGCTGGACGGCCCACAGAGCTGTCGTAGCACCGTCAATACTCCCTAGGTCAGGACCACCACAAACATAGAGGTGGGTTATGACGCAGCATGCTTGATCAGCCGAAAACTGCTGTCAAACTGGGGTCGCCTCAACGCATCACGATCTAGCGGAAGCTCAATGCGCCGTTGCGGCGGCGGCCATGAGTTTCGGGATCGAGAATGGCCACGGCTGACCAGCTTGCTGGTAGAGCTTTCGTGTCCCTGTAACGCCACCGCGTAGTTGAACGCAAGCGGACGGCCCGGCATCGCGCCGTAGGCCGTCCCTAGTCCGCTGGTGTAGGTCAGGAGGAGCTGGATTGGACAACGCCACCATCGCCAAGGCGACCATGGGCACGTCGCTGGCCTTTCACATCGTCTTCGCCGCCCTTGGCGTCGGCGTGCCGCTGCTGCAGTTGAGAGTGTTCGAGACCCGGTCGGAGGGTTACGAGGCATGAGGATGGCCAGGCTCCGTTCATCGCTTCAGGTTCTCGGTGCCCTCGCCCTCCTCTCCGTGGGCGCTGTTCACCTCGAGCAGTTCATCGCCGGCCTCTCGGTCATTCCTCTGATAGGCCCGCTGTTCTTGCTCAACTTCGCCGGCGCGACGGTCGTCGCGGTCGCGCTGATCTTCCCGATCCCGCGCCTCGCGCCCCGGCTGGGTGGCGTGGTGGATGGGGTACTTGCGCTCGGCGGCGTATCGATCGCGCTTGTCGGGCTCGCCTTCGTCCTCATCAGCGAGCAGAGTGCTCTATTCGGCGTCTTCATGGAGAACGGGTACCGGCCGGAAGTCATCGTCGCGATCATTTCGGAGGCTGCCACCGCCGTCTTCCTGAGCGGCTTCCTCGTCCTTGAGGTCATCAGTATCGGCACGACCCGCTAGCGGCTGGAGCTGAACGTCCGGTAGAAACCCGCCTGCGTAGTTGATCGTGTTCGCAACCCAGAAGCCGGAGACCCACCTTAGCGGCAGGAGCGTCCTCCGAGGCCGACCTGGTGGCCCTTCTGGCAGTCGCTTGATCGTGCTGCTCATCGGCCACCTGTTCCTCCTTCAGAGGTACGAGCAGGAGCTGGCTGAGGCGGTCGACTTCCTGGGCGGCGCTTAGCGTTATCAGCCGGCTCGGCGACGGGGACCCAACGGCGTGCTCTTGGTCGGGCCGCCCGCATCGGCAAGAAGCTCCTTGCACGGGATGGCGCCGGTAAGGCCCACGATCCTTACTACAGCGTGGCCGCACCCGAGTTCGTCGCGCTACTGGACCATCTGCTGCCCGGGGATGCTTATAGCGACGTCTTGCAAGGCGGGCCGGCGATTCCGTCCGGACACCCCAGCGCATCTTCACCGGTCATGTCTTCCTACTGCCGGCGGCCGCGACGCTGCTGATGTGTGTCCATTTCCATCTCAACCGGCAACATGGGATCAGCCAGCCCATTTAAGGGCTCAGATGGACCTGTCGCGGAGAATTGCGAGCAATAGCCG
>CAZHAC010000468.1:0-1840 GCA_964529765.1 uncultured Actinomycetes bacterium | reverse complement strand
TCCAGCGCTCAGGACGCACCACCACCGCAGGTTAGACCGTCGCGCCGATAACCCGGCCTTGACGGCTGGAAACGTATCTTCACGACTTTTTGTAGGCGCCGAGTTGGGAGTCGCCTGCAGTCCACTGGTACTGCCATGTACCGTTGGAAACGTCCGACTGACACCACGCGAGCAGGAGGTTTCCCAAATGCGTAGGACAGCCACGACGACTATCGCGGCCGGTGCCGCTCTGACCGCGGCCACCGTCGGCGGCGCGACCGCCTGGGCGTGCTTCTCGCCGGCCAGCACGGCTGCCGCCAACAGCCGCACGGCACCCGAAGAGAACACCGCGACCGCAGCCAGAGAAGACAGCCCGGAGCCGGAGGCGACGTTCAGCGCGCAAGGCGCGCAGAGCACTGTGACCGTGCGGCCGGTTGCGGTGGCGCCGGCTGCCAAGCCGGCTGCCAAAAGCGACCCCGATGATGCTCGGGCTCACAAAGCGAAGGTCCACGCCTCAAGCGAGCGGCCCTCCGACCGCGACCAGGACGGCGACCGCGAGGGTGACCGCGACTAGCTAAGCACCTCCCCCCACCCGTACCTCACGCCCCCCGTGAGGTGAGCGACGAGAGGGCCCATAACGGGCCCTCTCTTTCTTTCCCGATCGATAACGACGGATAAGTCTCGGGCGTTATCAGCTCTGTGGACGGCGGCGCAGGAAAGCACCGAACATCGGCGCCGTGAACGCCACCTGGCCTCGGGCCGGCCGGTAAACCAGACCTTTGGAGACCAGGGCCGCGAGCCGCGGCTGGAGCTCGCTGTTCGTCCATCCGGTTCGCATCTGCACCTGCTCGGTGCTCGCCGCCTCCCCGCCCTGCTCGGCGATGGCGTGGAGAATTCGCCGTTCGATCGTGCCCGCCCGCTGGTAGCGCGACTCGAAGAAGCCTTCGTCGAGTACGCCGAGGATCCGCGGGCGCAGGCGCTTGAGGTCGCGCATGGTGATCGTCTGGCCGGCCGAGCCGTTCCAGAGCGCGTCGCCGTAGAGCTGGATGAAGAACGGGTATCCGCCGGTGTCCTCGACAACCGCGTCGACGACATCCTCCTCGAACCGCCGCCCCAGGCGCACCGCCGGATCGGTGAGGGCGGCTCGGTCCTCCGGTGGCCGGAGGTCGCCCAGGCGCTCCGGGATGAACATCCGCTCTGAGTAGCTCTTGGAGCGTGAAAGGTTCTCGACCAGCGGCGGCAGGCCGCAGAGCACCAGCATCACGGGTACCCCTCGCTGCTGGGCACCGGCCACCGCCGCAAGCAAAGCGGAGATGGTGAGAGCGCCCCGCTTCTCGCGCACCATGTGGAATTCGTCGTAGCGGATCACGAATCCCCGGCGGCGGTGAGGATGGCAGAGCCCACTGACCCGGAGCAGCGCTTCGCGCAAATCGTCGTCGAGCCGGCGCTCCGGCAGGACCTCCTGGCGCCGCGTCCCCATGCTGAAACGCATCTCGCCGTATTGGATCGAGAGCGACCCGATGAAGTCCTGCACCCCGGCGGCGACATCGCCGGCCGCCGCGCCCAGCCGGGCGCCCGCGGAGAGTCGCCGGGTCAGCGCGGCGAGGTCGGAGAGGACGGTGCGGGCAAAGAGCGCGGGATCGCTGTCGGCTTCGCTGAACTCCCTCTCCACGACCGCCCAGCGGCCTGCCTCGGAGAGCGTCGAGTAGTGATTGAGGAGAACCGTCTTGCCCACGCCACGGAGGCCGGTGACCAGGACGTTGCGGGGATTTCCGGGATCCTCGAGGTAGCGCCGGAAGTCATCCAGGTGCCGCTGCCGGTCGCCCAGGTAGGGCGGTTCCAGGCCCGTGCCGGGGCGGTA
>CAZHAC010000467.1:0-1850 GCA_964529765.1 uncultured Actinomycetes bacterium | reverse complement strand
CCTGCAGGTTGTCCTTGCTGGCGCTGGTCACCCGCAGCTGGTCGCCCTGGATGCGAGCCTGGACCTTCGGCGAAACCTCGCGAATTCGCTTCTGAAGGTCTTTGGCCAGCTTGTCGTCGATACCTGCGTTGAGCCTGACCTCGATCTGCCCGCGGCCCTTGCCGACCGTCTTCGGCTCACCCGCCTGGAAGAGCTTGGTCGAAAGGCCGCGCTTGGCTGCTTTTTCGCGCAGGACCTGGAGCAGGGCTCGCACCCGATCCTCGGTTGAGGCTTCGAGCGTGATCACCTCTCCCTTGTGCTCGATCGACGGGTCAGTGCCCTTGAAGTCGAAACGCGTGCCCGCTTCCCGGCGCGCCTGATCGATCGCGTTGGTCAGCTCGGCGGCGTCGTACTCGGAAACGACGTCGAACGAGAACTCCTGAGGCATCTTCCTTTGAAGCTAAAGCTTGACGAACACGGCCACGCAGGCGATCAGGGCCAGCAGCACCACTACGAGGGCGCTGCCACCCAGAAGGACCGCAATCCCTACCTGTGACTCGTCGACCGGCTCGGGCGGCGGCACCTCGTCGGGGGCCGGGGGCCTTTCGAGGTCGTCGACTCCCTCGGCCGAGGCCCGAAGCAGGAGCTCCTCGAGTACCGGCTTGCCACCGGGCGGAATCGGCTTGCCGTCCAGGTTTGCAACCGCCGCCCGCAGATTGTCGTTGGTACGGCCAAGCTCGGCAACGGCCATGTCGAGCGTTCGCGACGCGGCCGGGCTCGGGTTCTCGCGGCGGAGGTCGGCAATGATCCCGTAGAGGCTCATCGGATGCGATTCTACGGCCCTCCCACATCGGGCACGATGGTCCTGGCCCGATACCGGCGGATCCCGGCGGGAAGGCGGCGTTTCGGCTTTATGATCCGGCCGTGGCTCGAACCGAGGTGGCGGCAGTCACCAACCCGGGTTTACGCCCGGCCGACAGCTGGGTGTATTTCGACGGCCAGTTCGCTCGCTATCGCGACGTCCACCTCGGCCTGGCGACGCACGCCCTCCACTATGGAACAGGCTGCTTCGAGGGCATCCGCGCCTACTGGAACCAACGCAAGGGACAGCTCTACGTGCTGCAGGCGCCGCAGCACTACGACCGGCTGCGCCGTTCGGCCCGCGTTCTGCGAATGGAGGTGCCGCTCGACACCGAGTCGCTGGTCAACATCACGCTCGAGCTGATGAGGCGCAACGAGTTCCGCACCGACACCTACATCCGGCCGATCCTCTTCAAGTCCTCCGAGGAGATCGGCGTGCGGCTCCACGGCCTGGCCGAGGTATTCGCTATCTACACGGTGCCTTTCGGCAAATACGTCGAGATCGACGCCGGGATCCGCTGCATGGTCAGCAGCTGGCGCCGCGTCTCCGACGAGTCGGTGCCGGCGCGTGCCAAGATCACCGGCGCCTACATCAACTCCGCGCTCGCCAAGTCAGAGGCGGTCGAAGCCGGATTTGACGAGGCGATCGTCCTCAGTTCGACTGGCCACGTTTCTGAGGGGTCGGCTGAGAACATCTTCATGGTCAAGGACGGCCAGCTGATTACCCCCGCGGTGACGGATGACATCCTGGAAGGGGTCACCCGGAAGCTGATCATGAACCTCGGCCGCGACGAGCTCCGGATGCCGGTCGTGGAGCGAAGCATCGACCGCACGGAGCTCTACACGTGCGATGAGGTTTTCCTGGTCGGGACCGGGGCCCAGATCTCGCCCGTGATCGAGATCGACAAGCGGCCGGTCGGCACCGGGAAGGTGGGGGAGGTCACCCAGGAGCTGCAGCACATCTACTTCGACGCCTGCCGGGGGGACAGCGCGAAGTACGCCGGCTGGAC
>CAZHAC010000466.1:0-1856 GCA_964529765.1 uncultured Actinomycetes bacterium | reverse complement strand
TCGGAACGATGGCCAGGTCGGGCAGATTTACGCCCGGGTTGAGCTGCGCCAGGACAGGGTCGTTCCAGCGTGAGATCTGGCCCTGGAAGATACGAGCGAGGGTCGGCCCGTCGACGTTGAGGGCGGACACGCCCTGAATCCGGTAGGCGACGGCGATCGCGCTCAGAGTGCCGGGTATCTGGACAACCTTGGAAGGACCGCCGGCGCGGTTGAGCTCGTCGAAGGTCATCGGCACGTCCGAGGCGCCGAAGTCAACCGAGCCATCCGTGAAGCGGGCGATGCCCATTCCGGAGCCGACCGGCTGGTAGACGACACTCACGTTCGTGTGCAGCCGCGAGTACTCATAGAAGGCCTTCGTGTAGAAGGGCTCGGGCAGCGTGGCGCCGGCTCCAGTCAGGACGGCGTCAGCCGGCGCCGACGGGGTTGGGGGGCTGTCGGCGGCGAGGCTGGAACAGGAGTTGAGCGTTATAAAAGCGAGGCCGGCCAAAGCTGACCCTCGCCAACCTCGAGCGGTCAGCAGTCCCATCTCCCGGCCGGGACCGTAAGCGGCACGTGGTTAGGGAATCGTTAAGGAGCGGTGTAGACCTTAATGCGACAACCGACGGGCGCCGTATGCTTCCAAGCGTTGCTGGGAGCCTTAGATGACGGCTGCTTGACGAACTGGCCGTCTTTGGACGCCACGGAGTCGTCGAGCTGAACACCGCGCGGGGGGCCGTCGCGCCGCTCGTCCGGCGTGCGCTCGAGCTGCTGCCGGAAGGCAGCGAAGAGCTGGACGCCCTCGTCGGCACACTGATCCCGGACGCGATGCGCCCGCGATTGGAGCCAGGACAGCTGCTGGCAACCGGCATGCCCCCGGTCGAAAGTGGGCATTCGGCACTTCTGGTGGTCTCGGGACCCGGCGTCCGCGACGCGCTGATCGGGGTGATCCTGCACGCTTCGGGCGCCTCTTACACGGTTGCGCTGCTAGCGGAAGGGGCACAGCTGCCGGCGGAGCTGGCGGGGGGCGAGGCCGGGCTCGACCCAAGCCCGCCCGAGTTTCCCGAAACCGACCGGCCTGCCCACCGGTGGTGCACGAGCGCTCTCGCCACCCTCACACGTCCCGCGGCCGAACTGCTCGACGATCATCGCTGGTGGGGAGACGTGGGCGCGCTGATCATGCTGGCCGATCTCGTATTCACTGATAGCGAGGCCCGCTAGCGGGCACTATCCTTCGCCCTCGTGTCCATCCGGGTACTGATCGTCGAGGACCATCCGGTGGTCATCGAGGGGCTGCAGCTCTCCCTGGACAGGCAAGGTTTCGACGTGGTGGGCGCCGCTGTCAGCGCGGCCGAGGGGCGGCGGCTGGCGGAGGAGACGCTGCCGGAGGTTGCCTTGCTCGACTTCAACCTGCCCGACGCCACCGGGGCCGAGCTTGCCGCCTGGATCCGGAAGGCGTCGCCGGCCACCGCGATCATCTTCCTTACCGGCGACGACAGCGATGACGCGCTGCTGGCGGCGCTGGACGCCGGCGCCCGCGGCTTCCTCTTCAAGACGCAGCCGGCGAGCCAGATCGCGGACGCGATCCGGCAGGCGGCCGGCGGCCGTTCCGTGATGCCGCCCGGACGGGTCAGCGAGGTCCTTGCCCGCCGCCGAGAACGGCTGGTCGTCGAGGAAAGGGCCCGGCAGGAGCGCGAGCGTCTGACGCAGCGGGAGCTGGAGATCCTGGGCATGCTGGCCCGCGGAATGGCCACCAAGGAGATCGCGGCCAAGCTCTTCCTGTCCGTGGCCACGGTTCGCTGGTACGTCCAGCAGACCATCGAGAAGCTCGAGGCGCACAGCAAGATCGAGGCGCTCGCCCGCGCCCGCGAGCTCGGCCT
>CAZHAC010000465.1:0-1857 GCA_964529765.1 uncultured Actinomycetes bacterium | reverse complement strand
CTCGCTCGCTGAGTCGGGCCAGCGTTTCGAGCGCCTCGGGATGTGTGATCGACCCGCGGCTCACCACTTGGTCGATGTCGGCGCCCCGCAGCACCCGCTTGACCGGCACCTCCAGCTTCTTGCCGGTCAGCGTTCGCGGCACGGCGGGGATCTGGTAGATCACGTCCGGCACGTGGCGAGGCGAGAGCTGCGATCGCAGCTGGCCTTTGAGGCGGGACTCCAGGTCAGCGTCCAGTGCACCGTCCCCGATCAGCGCGACGAGCAGGATCAGCCGGCCAGGTCCCCCATCAGGGTCCTCGAGGTGGATCACAAGGCTGTCCTCGACCTCATCGAACGCCTCCACCACGTCGTAGAACTCGGCGGTGCCCATGCGAACGCCCGCCCGATTCAGGGTCGAGTCGGAGCGGCCGCTGATGATGTAGGTGCCGCGCTCGGTCACCGTCAACCAGTCACCGTGCCGCCAGACGCCCGGGTACATATCGAAGTAGGCGGCCCGCAAGCGCGAGCCGTCGTCATCGTTCCAAAACCCAAGCGGCATCGACGGCATGGGCTCGGTGATGACCAGTTCACCCTGCTCGCCCACGATCGAATGGCCGTCAGGATCGAAGGCGGCGACGGCGACGCCGAGCGCTGGCCCGGAGATCTCGCCCGCGACCACCGGCAGGAGCGGGCAGCCGGTCACGAAGCCGGTGCAGACGTCGGTTCCGCCGGAGCCGGAGTTGAGCAGGACGTCCGCTGTCACCGCCTCATACACCCATCGGTAGGTTTCGGCGGGCAGCGGCGAGCCCGTCGAGCCGATGATGCCGAGTTTCGAGAAATCGGCATCGCGGCCGGGCGTCAGGCCGAGCTTCCTGCAGGCGGACAGCCAGGCGGCGCTGGTGCCGAAGTTGGTCACCTCGAGCTCTGAGATCAGGCGCCAGAGCGCGCCCGGGTCCGGGTGGTTCACATCCCCGTCGAAGGTCACGACCGAGGCGCCGACCAGCAGCGCCGAAACCATCCAGTTCCACATCATCCAGCCGGTGCTGGAGACCTGGAAGAGCACGGATTCGGGGCCCAGGTCCTGGTGGAACGACAGGACCTTCAAGTGCTCGATCGTTATCGATCCGTGCGCGTGCACGATCGGCTTTGGAAGGCCGGTGGTACCGGACGAGTAGAGGACATAGAGGGGCTGCTCGAAGGGGACCGCCTCGAACGCCAGAGGCGCCGTCTCTGACAGCAGCTCCGACCAGGCGGTCGCCCCCGGCGGGACGGTGAAATCCGGGTCGAGATAGGGCACCCAGACCGTATGCCGCAGCGAAGGCAGCTGGGAGGTGATCTGCGCGACTTCCTCCGTGCGGGTGATTGCGCGCTCGCGATACCGGTAGCCGTCCACCGCCAGCAGCACCTTCGGCTCGATCTGGCTGAAACGGTCGGTCACGCTGCGCACGCCGAACTCTGGCGCGCAGGACGACCAAATAGCGCCGAGGCTGGCCGTCGCCAGCAGCGCGATCACCGTCTCGGGGATGTTCGGGAGGTAGGCGGCGACCACGTCGCCGCGGCCGACGCCCAGCCGCTGCAGGCCCACCCGCGCCCAAGCCACCTGCTCGCGCAGCTCGTCGAAGCTCAGGTCGACGGGTCCCCGCGTCTGCGAGCGGCCGATGATCGCCTTGCGATCGCCCGTCCAGCGCAAAGCGTTCTCCGCGTAGTTCAGCGTCGCCCCCTCAAACCAGTGAGCGCCGGGCATCCGGTGAGCGTCCAGGACCCGCGTGTACGGCGAGTGGGAGAGAACCTCGAAGTAGTCCCAAAGCGACCCCCAGAAGTCCTCGAGGTTCGCGATCGACCAGCGCCAGAGGTCGTCGTAATTGGCGAAGCGCAGCC
>CAZHAC010000464.1:0-1866 GCA_964529765.1 uncultured Actinomycetes bacterium | reverse complement strand
AACCGGCAGACCGGACCGTGATAGTTAGCCAACTACTCCTCCGAAATTCCCTCTTTCGCTGATTTCTCTTTAAACCCGCCGGCGCTTGGGGGGCCGGCAGCCGTTGTGCGGGATGGGCGTGACGTCGGTGATCGCCGTCACCTCGAGCCCCGTCGCCTGCAGCGAGCGGATGGCCGCTTCGCGTCCGGCGCCCGGACCCTTCACGAACACCTCGATCGAGCGCATGCCGTGCTCCATCGCGCGCCGGGCCGCGTTCTCCGCCGTGATCTGGGCCGCGAAGGGGGTCGACTTGCGGCTCCCCTTGAAACCCTGGCCCCCAGCGGAGCCCCAGGCGACGACATTTCCCGTGGTGTCGGTGATGGAGACGATCGTGTTGTTGAACGTCGACTGGATGTGCGCCTGCCCGACCACCACGTTCTTGCGCTCGCGGCGGCGGGTGCGAACCGACTTCTTCTTCGCCTTACCCACTTACTTATTTGCCCTTCTTCTTGCGCCCTGAAACCGTCCGCTTCGGACCGCGGCGGGTGCGGGCGTTGGTGCGGGTGCGCTGGCCGTGCACGGGCAGTCCGGCGCGGTGGCGCTTGCCGCGGTAGGTGCCGATCTCGATCAGGCGCTTGATGTTGAGCGCGACCTCGCGGCGGAGGTCGCCCTCGATCAGGATCGTCTTGTCGTTGGACAGACGGTCGATGACCTGGCGCAGCCGGGCCACCTCTTCGTCGCTCAGGTCTTTGACCCGGCGGTCGACGTCGATGTTGGCCATCTGGAGCACCTTCTCGGAAGTGGTCCGGCCAATACCGTGGATATAGGTCAGCGATATCACCACGCGCTTGTCGCGTGGAATGTCGATACCGGCTATTCGCGCCATGCCTGCTCCCTGACTACCCCTGCCGCTGCTTGTGCTTCGGGTTCGCGCAGATGACGCGGACAACGCCTTCGCGCTTGATCACCTTGCACTTCGGACAGATCACCTTGACTGATGGTCGAACTTTCATCTCTCAAATCCATAAATTCGCCCGCGACTCGCGTCATTGCCGGCCAGCTCGACGGTCACCCGATCACCGGCCCGGAGCCGGGTGAAGTGGGTGCCGAGACGGTCGGCGACGTGAGCGAGGACCTTGGCCCCGTTCTGCAGCTCGACCCGAAAGATTCCGTTTGGGAGGGGCTCCAGCACAACGCCGCGAACAAGTTCGGGCGCGCGGGGCACGAACGGTGATTGTAACTCAAAAGGGCGCAATTATGTTCCGGATCAGCCGGCAGCTCGAAGCGCCGCGACACCGTCCTCAGGGGCGGTCAGGATCTCAGGACCGTCCTTGGTGATGGCGACGGTGTGCTCATAGTAGCTGGAGAGCGACCCGTCGCTGGTGCATACCGTCCAGCCATCAGGCTTGATGTAGACGTCTGGCGAGCCCATGTTAACCATCGGCTCGATCGCCAGCGTCATCCCCACCTTGAGCTCAGGACCAGTGTGGGCGCGCCCGAAGTTAGGGACCTGTGGGTCCTCGTGCATGTTGCGGCCGATGGCGTGGCCGACGAACTGGCGGATCACGCTGAACCCGCCGGCTTCGACGTGGGCCTGGACGGCGTGGCTGATGTCGCCGATCCGGTTGTTAGGCGTGCACTGGTCGACCGCCTTCCAGAACGACTCCTCGGTCACGCGCACCAGCCTCTGGGCCGCGGGCGTCACGTTGCCGACGGGCACCGTTACCCCCATATCCGCCCAGAAACCGTCGAGCACAAGGCCAAGATCGAGGCTGACGAGGTCGCCGTCGTTTATGCGCCGCTTGCCCGGGATGCCGTGGACCGCCTCATCGTTGATCGAGATGCAGATCGATTTCGGAAACCCGTGGTAGCCGAGGAAGCCGGGGC
>CAZHAC010000463.1:0-1883 GCA_964529765.1 uncultured Actinomycetes bacterium | reverse complement strand
TAGATCACGGGCTGAAATCCTATCCGCGGCGGGTTAACGCGAGCTGCGCACCGCCGCTTCAAGGGCGAGGTCGTAGCCCAGGGTGCCCATCCCGATGAGAATGCCGGCGGCCACCGGGGCGATCACCGACTGGCGGAAGCTCTCCCGCGCGTAGAGATTTGAGATGTGCACCTCGAAGACGCGCACCTTTGAAGCCGTAATCGCGTCATGGATCGCATAGCTGTAGTGGGTGAAGGCGCCTGGATTGAGCACGACGGCGTCAACCGCACCGGCCGCCTGCTGGAGCCAATCGACGATCTCGCCCTCGTGGTTGCTCTGGCGGAATTCGACCTCGCAGTCGAGCTCGGCCGCCCGCTGCCGCAACCGCGCTTCGATGTCCGCGAGCGACTCCCGCCCGTAGATATCCGGCTCACGGGTGCCCAACAGATTGAGGTTGGGACCGTTGATGACGAGAACCTTCACCTGTCTGCGATTTTCCTAGCTTTGGAAGTCTTGCCCGTGGGCGCCGGCACCGGGTAGAAGGTGGTCACGATCCATTTCAGCCGCCCGCGCTCGAGGATCGGGTTGGAGTCGATGCGCAGCCAGGCCGGCCGCCCACCCGGGCCGGTTACCTCGGCGACCAGGCCGAGCAGCGGCCGGTCGAAGGACATCACGTAGCGGGGAGGCCGCATCGAGAGCGGCAGCTCGGCGCCGTTCTCGGTCTTCAGAGACCAGTTGGGTCCGAAGATCCCGTCGGTAGTGATCTGCTGGACGGAAACGCCAGTCAAGCTCTCGGCCGCCCAGTTGGCGTCCACCGTCCGGCCGCTGGCGTCGTGGAGCACGGCCGCGCAGCCGAGGCCGGCACAGAGCGACCGGAAGACGCGCTCCGATTCCACCACCTCGCCCCGCAGCTCTGAGGCGAGCACCGCGCTACCGAGCTGTGAGCCGAGCAGTGCGAGCAGGTGGATCGTGTCTTCGGCGGTCGCGTCGAGAGCGGCGGCGATCGCGCCCAGGCACTCCTGCCCGGCGAGGACCGGCGCCACCAGCAGATTCGTGGAGCTGCCGGCTATGTCGGCGTCACCGGGAGAATTCGCCCATTCCTCGGGCGTCGCAACCACCGGCGTCGCCTTGCTGTAGGCGCGGCCGAGCGCGGTTTCCGGGGCGACCGCGGCCAGGGTCATCGGGCGTGTCGCGGCCTTGATCCAGAGGCCGGGCCGCTCGCGGTCGCGCAGCGCGAGCGCCACGGTGGATGCGCTGAGCATGCTCCGCGCTTCATCGACGACGCGCTGAGCGACGTCCTCGGGGGCCGCCGCCGACGCCGTCGCCAGCAGAACCTCGCGCAAGAGCTCGAGCACCCGGGTTCGCGACCGCTGGCCTTCGAGCTCCCGGGCGCGAGCGATGGCGATCCCGGCGAGATCGGCGAGACCGGCCAGGATGGCCAGCTGGGAGGGCGCGAAGTGGCTCTTGTCGCGGGCGCTGGCGGAGAGCGCCCCGAAGGGGCGCCCGGCGATCATGACTGGAGCCACGGCCAGCGAATGCACCCCGTGCCCGGTCAGCCGCCGGCGCAGTTCGGGGTCGAGCTGCTCGACGGCAACCTCGCGCGCCGTGCGAGTCTCAACGATCGCGCGCAGGTCTGAAGTGAGCGCGAACTCCCGTCCGCCAAGTGCCGGTCCGCGCACGTCGCGCTCCACCAGCGCCCGCATCCGATCGCCGTCGAGCTGCCAGACCGTCGCGCGCGGTGCGCCACGCGACGACGAGGCGGCGGCGGCTCGAGCCACGGTCTCCAGGACTTCTTGCATATCGGAAGCCTGGTTCAGCTGGCGGGCGGTCTCCAGCAGCACCGCCAGCTCCTGCTCGCGGGACTGGCGCGCCTCCGCGCTGTTGTACGCGGCCGCGTGGCCGAG
>CAZHAC010000462.1:0-1891 GCA_964529765.1 uncultured Actinomycetes bacterium | reverse complement strand
CCACGGGCCCGGTCCAGTCCGATCACACCCGTTGGTTGCATCGTCGGCGCGGGACCGCGGCGGCCACAAGGACTTGACGCAACCGAACGGTTGCTATAGTATCGCAACAGATTGGTTGCTACATACAGGAGGGCTGCGATGGGATTTCCTGACCGGATCGAGCGAAGCATCGAGCTCGCTCATCCGCCGGCGAAGGTGTGGGCCGCGCTCACCACGCCCGAAGGTCTGGCTGCTTGGTTCGGTGACAAGGCGACGATCGACCTGCGCCCAGGAGGGGCCGCTCAGATGACGTTCAGGAGTGGGGTCACGGTCGACATGCGGCTCGAACGGATCGAGGAGCCGGAGGTATTCGGGTTCACCTGGCGGCTCCCGGACCTGCCCGAGGACGATCCTCGCCGGACCTATGTCGAGTTCACCCTCGAAGCGGTGGGTGGCGGCACGCGGCTGCGGGTGGTCGAGACCGGTTTCGCGCAGCTGCCCGACGACTCCCGCCGCACGACCTACGAAAGCCACGCCGAGGGATGGGCTAGCGAGCTCGGGGAGCTGGCGGGCTACCTCGATGCCGGCTGACGTCGAGATGATCGCGGAGCAGGTCTTCACGGCCTTGGCCGACCCCACCCGCCGAGCGATCCTGGCAACACTGGCGGCACAGGGTCCGGCCACCGCCACGGATCTGCCCGATCGCTTACCGATCACGCGCCAGGGGATCGCCAAGCACCTCGTCCGGTTGGCCGACGCGGGTCTCGTGACCCCCGAACCCGGCGAGCGTCGGCGGGTCCGCTACCGGCTCAACTCCGCGCCCGTGAAGGTGGCGCAGCAGTTCCTGGCCGCGTTGGCCCACGACTGGGACGACCGTCTCGAGTCGCTACGGGACCACCTCGACAAGTCCGCCCCAGTTCTACCCACAACAAAGAGCAAATCGGAATGAAAGGAGCCATTGCAATGACAAGCACCCAGCAACTCTCCGCAGCCTCTGGGGACTACCAGACAACCATTCGCGTGAAAGCGTCGCCCGACGCCCTCTTCGACGCGCTCACCACCGTCACTGGGCTCGCCGCGTGGTGGAACCCCGCCACCGGGTCCGGCGAGACCGGCGGCGAACTGAGGTTCATCATGAACGCGCCCGAACCGCTCGTGATCCACGTCGATGAAGCGACCCGGCCGACGTCGGTGCGATGGACCGTCACCGATTGCCCCTTCCTCCCCGACTGGATCGGTACCAGGCCCACGTTCACCATCACCTCGGTCGACGGCGACACATCCGACCTCCACTTCCGCCACCAAGGACTGAGCGAGGAACTGGAGTGCTTCGACATGTGCACCCGCAGCTGGAACCACTACATGACAAGCCTGCGCGACTACCTCGAGGTTGGCGGCGGAAGCCCGTTTGGGAGCCCAGCAGACAGAGCCCGCCGCAAGGCACAAGCAACACCATCAACACCGACGGAAAGAGAGGGCCAGGCCGCCGTGTCCGACAACATCGAGATCATCACGCGCTTCGAGCACGCGTTTCGGGCGGGCGACCAAGCGACGATCGACGAGCTCTGCGATCCCGGCCTGGTCGACCACAATCCAGCGCCCGACCACGAGCCGACGCTGACCGGTTTCAAGCAGAAGGTCGCTGACTTCGCGGCGATCTTCCCCGACCTCGAGGAGGATTTGCAGGACATCATTGCTGGCGGCGACACCGTCGCCACCCGGTGGGTCTTGACCGGTTCTCAGCGGCAGGAGTTCATGGGGATCCCCGCCTCCGGCCAGACGATCAGGGTCGAGGGCATGAACTTCTACCGCCTCAAGGACGGTCGCGTGACTGACCTCTGGACGCAGTTCGACGGCGTCGCCATGATGCAGCAACTCGGCGCCATCCCGGCCTGACACTCGGGTCAGCTAC
>CAZHAC010000461.1:0-1900 GCA_964529765.1 uncultured Actinomycetes bacterium | reverse complement strand
CGGCGCGCGAAGTTGGCCCCGATCAAGCTCACGATGGCGAGCACGGCGAGGATGATCGCGTGCTTCGGATGGCCACCGGCCCCGGTCGAGGTGAACAGCTGAATAGCGCCCACGAAGTAGAGAACGGCAAGTATCGCGAAGATGACGGCGAGGACGACAAGCGCCATAGGTAGCGTTTTCATCGCGGATTACCGTAGCAGAGCCAGCGCCACCAGCCCGGCGACCAGGCAGTAGTAGCCGTAGGGGTCGAGGCGGCCCTCACGGAACCAGCGGATCAGGAAGCGAGCGCTGGCGTAAGCGGCCAGACCGGCCACTACCGCCGCCACCGCATAGGTGCCGAGCGGAGCTCCCGATCCGAAGAGCTGCGGGACCTCGAGCAGTCCGGCCCCGGCGATGATGGGGGTCGCCAGCAGGAACGAGAAGCGGGCGGCCTCCTGGTGCCGGAGCCCGGCCAGCAGCCCGCCGGCCATCGTCACGCCCGAGCGCGAGATGCCGGGCAACAGGGCCAGCGCCTGCGCGGCGCCGACCACGGCGGCGGCACCGAAGGAGATCGCCTGCGCGTCCCCGAAGGTTGCCTCCTGCGAGACTCGATCGGGCGCCTCATGGGCTGCCTGGCGCTCCCGGCGCCGGCGCAGCATCTCAGCGCCGAGCAGGATCAGTCCGTTGACGACCAGGAAAGCAGCCGCTATCCGGGCCGAGGAGAAGAAGCTCTTGAACGTCTGCTCACCGATGAACCCGATGACCCCGCCCGGAATCGTGCCCACGACCAGGAGCATCGCCAGCCGCTCCGCCGGCGTCTCTATCCGGCCGCGGAAGGCGGCCCGGAAGAAGCCGGCGACGATCGCCAGCCAATCTCGCCAGTAGAGGATGAGCAGAGCGGTGGCGGTGCCGAGGTGGAGGAGCGTCAGGAAGGGGACGAATGCCTTGTCGGACTGCCGGTAGCTCCAATGCAAGAGGCTGGGCACGATCACGGCGTGCCCCAGCGAGGAGACTGGAAAGAGCTCGGTGGCGCCCTGCAGGAGGCCCATGAAGAGCGCCTGGAGTGTGGTCAACTGCTCAAGGGTAAGGAACGCAAAGCAGGCGGGTAGAGTCGAGATCGTGGCCAACCGTCTCGCGGCGGCGACCAGCCCCTACCTGTTGCAGCACCAGAACAACCCGGTCGACTGGTACGAATGGGGACCCGAGGCGCTCGAGCGCGCTCGCGCCGAGGATCGCCCGATCCTGCTCTCCGTCGGCTACTCCGCGTGCCACTGGTGCCACGTGATGGCGCATGAGTCGTTCGAGGACCCGCAGATCGCGCACTTGATGAACGAGGGCTTCGTGTGCATCAAGGTGGACCGCGAAGAGCGGCCCGACGTGGACGCCATCTACATGGATGCGGTGCAAGCCCTCACGGGACAGGGTGGCTGGCCGATGACCGTGTTTCTGACCCCCGACTTGAAGCCCTTCTACGCCGGGACCTACTTCCCGCCCACTGACCGCCAGGGCCTGCCCGGCTTCGCGCGAGTGGTCGCGACGCTGGCGGACTTCTGGCGCACGCGCCGCCCGGACCTGCTTGCCGAAGGCGACAAGGTCGCCGGTGTGATTACGCGCAGCGATGGCTTCACGGCCTCTGGCCAACCACTCACTGACGAGCTTCTGAGCGGCGCTGCCCGGGCTCTCGAGGAGTCGTTCGACGCCGAGTGGGGCGGTTTCTCGCCGGCGCCCAAGTTTCCGCAGCCGATGCTGCTCGAGCTGCTTATGCGCAGCCACCTGCGCGGCCGCCCGCAAGCGCTCGCGATGGCGATGCGGACGCTCGATGGCATGGCCGCGGGCGGCATCCACGACCAGCTGGGCGGGGGGTTCCACCGCTACTCGACCGACCGCCGCTGGCTGGTCCCCCACTTCGAAAAGATGCTCT
>CAZHAC010000460.1:0-1903 GCA_964529765.1 uncultured Actinomycetes bacterium | reverse complement strand
ATGAGCTGGCGACCAGATCCCGAGATCGACGAGCTCTTCCCTGAGGAGCGGGACCGCCGCCTCGCGCAGGCGCTGCGAACCGTCCACGCACCCGAGGTGACCGCCGACCCCGCGTTCCGTTCGCAGCTCAGGCGGCAGCTGATGCAGCAGGCCTACACCGAAGCCGAGCCCCGCATGGGCTGGTGGCGCCGGCTCTGGGCGCCGCAGCGGGTGGCCTGGGCGATGGCCGCGGTGGGCGCGCTTTTGATCGCGATCGTCGTCTACTCGACGTCGGGCGGGGGCGGCGACCGGACGTTTTTCGTCCACAGCAACGTCGTCCCCACCGTGCCGGTGGCGGCCGTGCAGCCTGTCGAGCTGACCTTCAGCCAGCCTATGAACAGACAAACGGTCGAGAGCAACCTCCATATCGAGCCGGCGACCAACGTGACCTACCAGTGGACCTCCGATTCGCAGGTGAAGATCATCCCGACCTCCGGCGCTTTCGCGCCCAACACGCAGTACACCGTGAACCTTGCTCCGGGCGCCCAGACTCAGCAGGGCAAGACGGTCCCCGCCTCGACGGCGGCGGTCTTCACCGTCGCCGCACCGTCGCCGACGCCGGCTCCGACGCCGTCGGCGACGCCGGCGCCGGCGATGGACGTGACCGTCATCGGCCCGGCGGCCGACATGAAGCCCCAGTGGAACTACCAGGACAAGATCGCAGCCGTCGGTCCCAACGGTGAGCTCGAGCTGTTCCCGCTCGACGGTGGCGCGCCCGAGGTCCTGGTCCCCGCCGGCGTGACCGCGTTTGCGCTGGGACCGGACGGCGGGAGGGACGCGCTCGTATACGTGCGCGGCGGCCAGGCCTACACCAACCCCAGCCACCCACAGCCCGCCTCACCGGCAGGGGTCAACCCGATCGCGGTCGGCTTTGGTTCCCAGGGCCAGGTCGAGTACGCGACGGCGTCGTCCGCCAGCGACGCCCAGGGTCATGAGATGAAGTTCCAGGTCTCGGCAACTGCCGCCTGGTTTGCCCCCGGCGGCGCCCGTCTCGTCTACCAGTCGGCGGACAAGCAGCTTCACCTGGTCGACCTCGCCTCCGCCAAGGAGACCGCCTGGCCCACCAGCGCCTCCTTCCTCGCCTGGTCGCCCGACGGTTCACGGGTGCTCTATGCGACTCAGGACGGGCTCTACAGCTCCGACACCACGCTGCAGTCGCCGGCGAAGCTGGGCTCGCTGGGCGGCGCCAACGCGGCCGACTGGCCGGCGGCCAGCCCCCTGGCCGTTCAAGCAGGGGGCCAGCTTCACCTGGTGGCGGCCGACGGTTCCGGCGATCGCGTCCTCGGGCCATCCTCGGCAGCGGCGCTGGCGGTTTCGCCGAACGGTTCGATCGCCCTCGTCGGCGGCGGCAAGTTGGCGCTCGCCCAGCCCCGCATGCCCGGCGGCGCCACCGCGCTAACGGCGGAGACGGCGGCGCCGGTCGTGGGCACCTTTGAGAAGGCCCGCCAGTCGGGCGACCAGGCCGGAGCGAGCGCGGTTACCGCGAGCACAGCCCGCACGCTGGCGCCGCCCGCAACCGGGATCCAGCGCTACTTCACGGTAGCCGCCTTCCAGGCTGCCGACGGCATCCACGAGACGGTCCGGGTCGTGCTCGCCGACAAGACCGGTCGCGACACCAGCCAGCTCGACGAGACGCTCGTCGTCACCGCCGGGCCCAACGGCAAACCAGTCATTTCGAGCGCTGTCGATTCCGTTGCCCGCCCTTACGGCAAAGGCCCTGAGGTGCTCTCGGTCAGCCAGACCGGCGGCAAGCTCGCGATTGAGTTCGACTCCAACCTCGCGGCGGTGTCGGCGCCGGCGGCGATCAAGCTGCTCGACCCCACGGGCAAGCCGGTTGCGACCACGACGACCACCAACGGGCGGA
>CAZHAC010000459.1:0-1904 GCA_964529765.1 uncultured Actinomycetes bacterium | reverse complement strand
CGCAGCTACCGCGGCGACGTGGTGCGCAAGGTCACGTCCCGGGAAGAGCTGCGCGCCCTGATACCCACCTGGCCACACGAGCCCTTTGTGGTGCAGCCGTACCTTCCGAACGACGGCCGCGACCGGAAGCTGTATGTGGTTGACGGCACGGTCTTCGGGATGCGGAGCCCGTCGCCTCTGTCCGGAGGCGACCCAGCGGCGAGGGTGGCCATCAGCGTGCCGCCGGCGTTGGCCCAGCTCGCTCGCGACGTTGGTCAAGCCTTCGCGCTCAGGGTCTACGGCGTAGATCTGGTGGTGTCTGCAAGCGGGCCGGTGATTGTGGACGTCAACGCATTCCCCGGACTCCGCGGCGTCCCAGGGGGCGCGGAGGCGCTGATCGACTTTATCGAGCGGAAGGCGGTCTCATGATCGCGCCGCGGGCAGGCAACAGCCTCTACGTGAACGACCTGGGGAACATCGCGATGACGCTGGCCGAGCGCGCCGGGGCCAGGATCTGGGCTGGGCCGCTCGCCATTCGCTCCGTCCGCCTCAAGCCGCGCCGAAACCTGTCCGTCTCCTTCGGCGCCCGCGCGAGGACGCGCACCGCCGGCCCGCTGCTCACCGTCACCGTCGGCGCCGATCGCGTCCACGGCGGCCAGCTGAAGTTCGATGGCCGCCAGGCTGGGCTGGCTTCGGTGCACGTGCTTTCACCCGGAGTCTTCAACGCCCCGGAGCTCGACCTGACCGTGCAGATCTTCCCCGCCGATACCTCGCTCCCCACTCTCGCGGCGTGCTTCGACACGAGCCCCGAGGGACCGCTCTTTACGCGCCTCCAGGGCGCAGCCCGAGTGCTGCTCGGCAACGCTCGCTGGAACCTGGCCTCGGCCACGACCGAGCCTCTGCGCTACAAACCGGGCAGCCGCTGCGTGCTTGGCTACCATCTCCAGGGCAAGGACGGCCGCCGTCTCGAAGTAATCGGCAAGCTCTACGCCGATCCCGCCCAGGCCGAGCGGGTGCAAAGGAGCCTCGCGCGCTTGCACTTCCAGCTTGGCGACCGCGCGAGCATCATCCCGCGCCCGCTTGGAGTTTCCGCGCAGCTCGGCCTCGCCTGGATGGAAGCCGTACCTCACCCCCTCAGGCCCCCGAGCAGTCGCTCGCTGCCGGTCACTGAAGGAGCGGTGAAGTGGGCCGGAGTGGCGCTGGCAAGTCTGCACGCTGCCCACCTGCCTGCCGGTTCCGTTGGCGATTGGACCGTCGGTGACGAGGCCGCGCGGGTCGCGGAGCGAGGCGATCGGCTGGCCGCCTGGCAGCCCGATCAGGCGGCGGCCATCTCCCGGTTGTCGGAAACGCTCGGCCGGCGCGTTGAGGACCTGCCAGTACAGGAGCGGGTGGTGTCCCACGGCGCCTTTAAACGCAGCCAGCTCATTCTGGAAGGAGATCGGCGAGCCATCACCGATTTCGATGCGTTGTGCCTGGCCGATCCCGGCCTGGATGTCGGCTGCTTCCTGGCCTACCTTCGTCCCGCCGGTCTGTTCCGCGGGCGCCAGAGTTCAATTGAATGGTTCAAGGCCGCCGGCCCGCTGTTCGCCCGCTCTTACTGGGCGGCGGCGCGGGCGCAGGGCCGCACACCGGAAGATGTCGAGCGAACTTTGGAGTGCGCGCGCCTCTTCGAGGCCTCGCGCCTGCTGAAGATCGCAGCTCGCCGCATCCATCGACTCAACAGTCCGCGGCCCTCTGAGCTGTCGGGGCTCTGCGACGAGGTGGCCGAGTGCATAGACCACCCGACGAGGTGGACATGCGCACGGTGAGGTTCCTGTACGACCAGCTCGAGGGCTACCGGATGGTCCTGCTGCTGTCTACCACGATGGCTTTCCTGCAGGTCGCGACCGAGCTCCTGGCCGCCTTCCCGCTCAAATTCATCCTCG
>CAZHAC010000458.1:0-1908 GCA_964529765.1 uncultured Actinomycetes bacterium | reverse complement strand
GGATGGGGGCCTGGGCGGTCAAGTACCCACAGTCTCCACTCGTGCTGGCGCTGCACTTCGGGTTCTCGCTGATCGCGCTCGCCTCGGCGGTGCTGGTCGCCGTCTACGTGCGCCGCATCGACGAGCCGCTCCCGGCGCCGGTACCCACCTCCGTCGCCTGGGCCACCTGGGGCTTCGCCGCCTACGTCTACCTGCTCGTCTACTCGGGCGCCTACATCCGGCACGCGGCGGCGGCGGCCGCCTGCCCGACCTGGCCTGGGTGCTCGGCAACGGCAGTCGTGGGCGGGCCGGAGGCGCTGGCTGTGGATGTCCTGCACCGGGTTCTGGCGGGCCTGGCGGGGGTCTTCGCCGTGGGTCTCCTCCTCCTATACCGGAGGCGGCTGCCGGAACGCGGCGATCTCGCCACCGGCGCCGTGCTCGCGATCGCGGCCCTGGTCCTCCAGGGCGCGGCCGGTGCCTACCTGGTGCTCTCGAGCTTCGGCGTGCTCAGCGAGCTCGCCCACGCCGGCGTCACCGGCCTCGTCTTCGTCGCCTGCGCCTACCTTTGCTTGCAGGCGACGCTCGACCAGCGGGCGGAGCGGCCGGCCCGCGTGCCCGCCGCGCCTTCGCCGAACCCGGTCACGTAAGCCGGGTCAGCCGCCACAACGTCCGAGGTCTGGCCACCGAACCCTCGGTCTCCAGTGCCACGGTCACGTTCTGGTCGCCGAGCACGACGTCGAGCGTGCCGGCGCCGGAGCCCGCCCGCGAGGGCACCTTGGCGGCTGACGCTCGCAGCCGCCGCTGGACTTTCATCCCTGGCCACTCGAGCAGGTAGGCGCCCTCCAGGGAACGGATCCGCACCGGCTGCTGCCAGGGCACGTCGTATTGGGCGACGGTTTCCCCGGCTCGCAGCGCCTGGTCGTAGACCAGCGTCTGCTTCGTGAAGTCGATCAGCTTGCGCGAAGCGGCGAATGCCTCTTCGAGGGTGGGTAGGCCCATCACGGCGCCGACGACGGTCAACTGCTTGCCCGCGATCCGGTGCGGGGAGGCGAACATGAAAACGCCGTTACCGGTGGCCGACCCCGTTTTGATTCCGGTGACCCCGCCGACGCCGAGCGAGTAGTCGACGTTGTAGCGCGTCCCGGCCACCGGGAGGACGACCTGGGGTTGGGCGACGATGTCCGCGATCACCGGGTCGGCAATGGCTACTGCGGCCTGCCGCGTGAGGTCGGACGGAGTCGACTTGGTGTTCTCGTCCACGCCCGAGGGATCGGCGTAAGAGGTCTGCTTGAGTCCCATCGTCTGAGCGCGCGCATTGAGCTTTTGCACGAAGGCCGGCACGGATCCCGCATCCCAGTTGGCCAGGATGTCGGCGATGTTGTTGCCGGAAGGGATGAGCAGCGCCTGGAGCAGCTGGTACTCGGTCAGCTTCTCGCCGGCTTGCACATCGACCACCGACTCCTCAGCCGCTTTGCGCTGCTGGAAATCCTGCACGTCGCTGTCACCGATGCTCACCTGCGGTCCTTGCTCGCCGGATTTGAGCGGATGGTCGGCCAGCACCTGGAGCGCGGTCATCACCTTGGCGACGCTGAACATCGGGAGCTGGCGCTCGGCCGGGCTGGCGTCGATCAAGCCAATCCCGGTGGCGCCTATGGCGCCGATCCCGTCCGCGGGCCAGGGCACGTTGGGCTTGGCGCCGGCCACCAGTTGGGTTCCCGAGATGACCTGCCGGGCGCCCAGCACCGGCAGAGGGCGGGTGAGCTGGAACCAGGTGATGCCGGCGAGCAGGACGATCAGCAGCGCAGCCGTCAGGGCGCGCCGGCGCCACCCGGTGAGGAAGAGCACAGATGGGAGGTTAGCCGGTTCAGGAGGGACGCTGAAAAAGTCGGGAGCGCTTCGGCGCCCATGCGGGCAACCCACTCGAGCGCA
>CAZHAC010000457.1:0-1917 GCA_964529765.1 uncultured Actinomycetes bacterium | reverse complement strand
CGCTGACCCAGAAGCAGGTTCATCACCTGGTGACGCGCCTGTTTTTGCTCCAGCTGCGCGGCCGCGACCCGCTCCCGGGCGCGGCGGCGACGCGACAGGCGCGACGGGTCGCCACCGCCATTGACGTCGGGCTCTGCCTGGCACTCGGCCGCCTTCGAGTACGGCGGACGGTTGCCATCACCGCTCTGTACCACGTGGGTAGCTGGGCGGCTTTCGGGCAGACGCTGGGGGCGCGGCTGATGGGCATCCGCGTCGTATCGATCGACGGGTCGCGGATAACCCCCGGCCAAGCCCTGGCCCGCCTCCTCGGCGACGACTTTGCCGGCACGACCGTCGTCGAAGACTGAACAAACCAGCCGCTTCGGATCCCTCCGCTGCCGCTTCGCGCCGGCACACCCCACCAAGCCAAGTGGGGAGGAGGCTTTCTTTCTAAGGATTCAGCACCAGCTTCCCCACCGTCTGCCGGCCAGTCAGCAACCGGTGCGCTTCCGCCGCCTCTTCAAGGGGCAGCCGCATGGCGACCGGCGGCCGCACCTGCCCGGAGCGAAGCAGGTCGATTCCCTCGCCTGCGGTCGCCACGAGGCGATCTGGATCGCCTCGCCGGAGCATTCCGAAGCTGAAAGCAAAGATGCCGGCGTTGTGGCGGCGGGCCTCGTCGTATCCAGGCAGCGAGGGCGGGACTCCCGAAGAGGCTCCGATCGTGGCCACCCTGCCGAGTGGCACCGTCGCCTTCCAGGCCTTCGTGAACACGTCACCGCCGATCGTTTCGAAGACCACATCACAGGCGGGGAAATCCTCCTCGTAGCCGATCGCCTCGTCGGCCCCGCGATCCAGCGCGTACTGGCGCTTCTCCGGTGTTGAAGCGACCGCGACCACCCGGCTGGCGCCAAGCGCGCGAGCGACCTGGATTGCCGTCGTGCCAAGGCCGCCGGCGCCGGCCGTGATCAGGATCGACTCGCCGCTCTCGATCCGCACGCACCAACGGAGCGCGTAATACGCCGTCAGCGTGGCCAGCAGATAGCCGCCCGCCTCCAACAGATCGAGTCCCGCGGCATCGAAGGTCAGCGCACGCTCGGCGACCGCGCTTTCCGCGTAGCCGCCGCTCGTGAGCAGGGCGCAAACCGGACGGCCGGACTCGTCGTGCCCGGCGACCTCGAGGCCCGGGATAAACGGCGGCGCCGGGCTGGCCGCGTATTTGCCCTGGGTCGAGAGAGCGTCGGCGAAGTTGACTCCGGCGCTGGCAACCCGGATTCTGATCTGCTCCGGCCCGGGGGCCGGCTCGGGAACCTTCTGCAGCTCGAGGACTTCCGGACCGCCCACCCGCGTGGCGACGATGGCTTGCATCGGCTTCCTCCTTCAGTTGGCGGCGGCGGGCAGGGTGAGGACAAACCGACTCCCCTCGCCCACGCGCGACCATTCCAGCTCGAGCCGGCCCGCCTGCCGGGCGGCCAGCTGGCGGCAAATGTAGAGCCCGAGTCCGGACCCGGGCTGGCTGGCTTGGTCCTCGGGCAGCGCGCGGTAGAAGCGCTCGAAGATAAGTTCGGCATCCGCGGCCGCGATCCCCCGACCCCGGTCCTCGACCTCGAAACGGACCCAACCACCTCCGTGTCTGACTCGGAGGCGTACGAACGGCGTCCCCCTGCTGTAGCTGAGCGCGTTGTTGACGATGTTGTCGAGGATCCGAGCGACGTAAAGCGGGTCACCCAGAGCCGTCACCGGCTGGTCAGAGTGGTCGGCCCGAACGTCGGCGGCGAGCAGCGCCGACCGCGGGGCCGCCCGCTGGATCGCCTCGCCGGCAGCGGCGACGGCGTCGAAACTGACCTGCTGGATCGGCAGGCTGCCGGTCTCCAGGCGAGCGGCAAGGAGCAGGTCTTCGACCAGGTGGCCGAGCTCGCGTGACTTGGTCGTGAGCGTCTC
>CAZHAC010000456.1:0-1924 GCA_964529765.1 uncultured Actinomycetes bacterium | reverse complement strand
CAGGCAGGTCGCAAAGAGCGCGACTCGCCGCCCTCGCGCCATGGGACGGACGATAGCATCGCCGCTTCCGCTCACGACAGCCGGCGCGGATCCTCTTCCTTGCTTATCGGCTCCCGCAGCCGCGGCCGCACCGGGCCGATGTGGATCTTGAAGACCGTCCCAGGAGCCTCGAACCCCACCCTGAGGTGCTGGTTGTCGCAGAAGGGCTTGTGATTCGAGAACCCGCAGCGGCAGAGCGTGGCTCGAGGGAGCGTCTCGACGGTGCCGTCTTGGTGGCGGACCTCGATGTCGCCGACGACCAGCAGCGGGCCATCCTTGATCGGCGTCACCTTCACCCCCTGGTGCGACTCCTGGGCGCCACCGTCGTGCCGGTGATACAGAAGCGCGCCGCTCGGGCAGCGCTCCACGACCTCGGCCACCACGTCGGCGCTGGCGGCGTCGGGCAGCGTCCAGGGGCGGCGGTGGAGCTTGAAGACCTCCGGCTGACCCCGCAGGCACTCACCGACGTGAATGCAGACGTCGAGGTCGAAGCTCACGTCGATGTCCTTGCCGCGGTACACCTTGCGCAGTTGCTTTGTCTCCTCTTAAAGAATCGGCTGCTAGCGGTGCCGGTGACGGAGCTGCAGGCCGGGTGCCCGCTCCCACGCGGTCCTCTGCCAGGCAGGCAAGGCGCCGGCCGGCGGGGTGAACGGCGGCAGCACCATCAACAGGTGCTCGGAGAGAGCGGCTATGTAGGGCTCGTAAAGCTCCCGCTCCTGCCGCATCCGCTCCGCGAAATCGATCGCCGAGACGCTCATCCAGGGTTCGGCCGCCCGGCGTGCCTGCTCCTCGGGAACATCAGTCCAGTGTCCATCGCGCGGAGGCCTCGGCTCGGCGCCCAGTATTTGGCAGATATCGACCGACGCGTGGCGGGCGATCGCAAACGCTCGGTAGGCCGGCCAGGCGACGACTTCGGGTGCTCCCGCGGCGACGGCCACGGCTGTAGTGTCGAGAATCGTCGCCAGGCCCGCCACCCAGGAATGGTCGTCATGTTGGGAACGAAAGTAGGCGAGGACCGGATAGGAGAGGTGACTCTCCAGCACCTCGGCCGCCCATCGCTCCCACTGCTCGAAGAAAGTCACCGCCGTCAGCTCCGAACTGGTTTCCAGCCTCAACAGAAGCGCCTCTGCCGAGGGCGGCGAGCCGGCCCACTCGTCGAGCATCACCAGCTGCGCTTCGCGCCGCGAGAAGCTCTGTTGGAGCGACGGAAGGTAGGCGACGATCAGAGCCACGAACGCGAGCCCGGTGGCCGACTCCGCCACCGAGACAGCATGGGTCCACCCCGTGGACGCCGGCAGGGTCGCGAAACCGACCGTCGTGAACGTGCTCCCGCTGAAGAACAGGTAGTAGCCGAATCCGCGGCCGGGCACCAGGCCCAGGTAGATCAGCGCGTATCCGACCACGCAGCCGATCACCCAGAGGATGAGGAGAGCGATCAGCTCTGACGGCCCGAAGTAGGAGAGGAAGCTCTCTCGGCGGCCGGGATGCTTGATCAGGCGGGCCAGGGTCTTACCGGGAAGCCAGGACAGGAACAAGAAGTACCGGCCCAGGCTGACCGGGCGGCGCACACGGCGAGGGAGGACGATCGTCTCGAAGGCGTCCTCCAGCATCAACAGGATGAGCAACACCCCGAGAACGATGGAGAGGGCCGACGCCGCTGCGCCCATCAGCTCAAGTTAGAGGAGCACCCTCATCCCCGCGTGGCGGGGAGGTCGCGCGACCGCGAAAGCGGGAGCGCGGGTGGGGCATCGCGAGACGCCGCCCTCGAAACAAGACCCGGCCGCGTCGTCAAGACGTCGTCAGGTCCCGCACCCACCGCGCCGTCAAAACGAGGTCGTTCTGCGTCAGCTCATGCCCGGCGCTGGGCTCCGTCTTCGCCGCCACC
>CAZHAC010000455.1:0-1924 GCA_964529765.1 uncultured Actinomycetes bacterium | reverse complement strand
TGATCTGCTCGCTGACTGCCGCCGGGAAGACGCCTTCGCCAGAGGCGATTGACAGCTCGGTCGCGCGAGCCAGGTAGTCGTTCACGTTCCAGGGCAGCAATGACCCGGTCAGGACGAAGCCGACAACGACCAAGAGGAGAACGACTCCGACGGACCAGTTGACCTCACGCGGCGCGCGGTAGCCACCTGTCCAAAAGACGGCGGTCATATGCAGCACGGCCACTATCAACAGGGCGCTCCCGCCCCAGAAGTGCATTCCCCGCACCAGCCAACCCAGCCGCACAGTCTCCTGAATGGCTTTGACACTGACGAACGCCTGAGCGGGATTACCGGTGGCGTCGGGAACGTAATAGACAGCGAGCAGAACCCCGGTCCCGAACTCGATGCAAACCAGGATCACGGCGAGTGCGCCGAGATAGCGGTGGAAGGCGGTGGCGTAGTTTGGAACGCGTCGATAGAGCTCGGTGTCGATGGCGTCGACAAACGGAAGTCGCCGATCGAGCCAAGCAACCGCCGCGGCCTGGAAGCCGGAATGCTTCGGAAGCGCTGGTTTCATGCGTTCTCCTCTGCCGCTGAGGCGCCGCCTGCGAAGCCGCGCCCGGCTGCGATCCTGCGCACGCGCTGGGGGTCGGCGATGGCATCAATCTCCACGATCTTGCCCTCGGAAACGATGAATCCCATGACCGCAAACGGCCGCTCGTTGATGGTCACGACCACACCCGCGGCACCGTTGACGAGCACCGGGTGCAGTCGGGCACCAGGAATTGCTCCGATCATCGCCTGGCTGGCCACCGCGGCTGCACCGCGAGTGACCACCGAGAGCCGTGGCCGCTTGACACCGAGGTCGGATCGCAGCACCACGTCGGGATGGAGCACCGAGACAAGGGCAGCGAAGTCACCGCCTCGAGCGGCCGCGAAAAAGGCGTCTACGACACTGCGCTGGCGGGTGAGGTCGGGGTCGGGCTTGCGTAGCTCGGCGCCCCTGACACGCCGGCGGGCCCGGCTTGCCAACTGCCGCGCTGCGGCCGGAGTCCGGCCAACCATGGGCGCGATCGCCTCGAACGGCAGATCGAACATGTCATGCAGGACGAAGCTCAAGCGCTCAGCTGGAGTCAACGTGTCGAGGACGACCTGCAGGGCAAGGCCGATGGAGTCGGCGAGCAGAGCTTCTTCCTCGGGCTGAAGCTCCCCGTCGCGGCTGATGATGGGGTCAGGAAGGTGGAGCCCGATCGCCTCTTCACGCCTGACGTTGCGCGAGCGCAGCATGTTCAGGCAGACGCGGGCGACGATGGTGGTGAGCCAGCCGCCGATGTTCTCAACGTCTCCCGCCCCAGCGCGGCTGACCCGCAGCCAGGCGTCCTGTAGGGCGTCGTCGGTGTCGCTCAGCGAGCCCAGCATCCGGTAGGCAACCGCCCGCAGGTGGGGCCGGTGTTCTTCGAAACGCTCAGCCAACCATTGGTTTTCGTCCATTCGTCACATCCCCGGGTTTCCTGAAGTGTCAATACCAATGACCCGCCAAACACGGACGATGTGACAGCGAGGCGATCGGCGCTCTGACCCGCAGGACCAATCTGACTGTGAGCGGGTCGGTTAGCCGGCTGCGGCTCACGCCGCCGGTGCGCTCGCATACGATCCTTTGCGGGAGGTTTGGCGCCGCATTGACGACGGATCGTGGGATGAAGACGGTTCTCGACGCCTTTCGGGGAGGACCCGAGAGCCGCGCTCTCGTGATCCCCAACGGGCCTACGTTTACGTATGACCAGCTCCGCTCGACCGTGGAGGAAGCGGCCTCACGACTCGCCGGCCTCGGCGTGGGCCGGGGCGATCGGGTCGCGATGTCGTTCCCGAACGGGCCCGAGGCAGTCGTCTTGTTCCTGGCCGCCGCGGTCGCCGGCACCGCTTGCCCGCTCAACCCCGCGTACAC
>CAZHAC010000454.1:0-1928 GCA_964529765.1 uncultured Actinomycetes bacterium | reverse complement strand
TTCGAGCTGGTGAGCAAGCGCTTCTTCCCCATCGCCGGCGGCATGACCGTCCTGCTCGGGATCCTGCGCGGCTTGGTCCTTGGCATCCAGCCCGCCTCTCCGTATGGGATCACCTTCATCGTCGCCCTCGTGCTCGGCGTCGGGCTGAGCTTCTGGGGCGCGCGGGTCACCGGGCCACGCGCAGCGATGATGGCGCAGGTGCCGGCGGGGCCGGAGAAGACGGAGGCTTTTAACCGGACGATGCGGGTGGGCTACATCGAGCTGGGAGGCTTTCTGGTCCTGCTCGCACTGATGGTCGCAATGCGCTTCGGTTACTAAACGGCTGAGGGGTCGCGAACGCCCCTAGCGAAGCGCCTGTCCCCGTCCGTACGGTGAAGGCGTGGGCGATGCCGCCCGGCAGCTCCAGTCCGCCAGTGGCATCGAAGCCGTCGAACTGCGACGTGCCGATGCCGGCCGGCTTCGCGAGGTTCTCGACGCGAACGCCTGGAATCGCCTTCGCCGCGCAGGCGAGGAATCGGCGCGCCTGCTGGATGGGCGCTGCTTGTGGCAGATCAACTCGACCAGCATCGGAGGTGGGGTTGCCGAGCTCCTGAGCTGGTTCCTGCCGGTGGTGGCCTCAGCGGGCATCGATGTCCGCTGGCTCGTGCTCTCGGCTCCGACCGGATTCTTCGAGCTCACCAAGCGACTCCATCACCTACTCCACGAGACCCCACGCCGGCTGACGAGGGCGGACAGGCGCGCCTATGAGCTGTACCTGAGCGAGCCCGCAGCGCAGGTGCGTGAGCTCGTCCAGCCAGGGGATGTGGTCGTGGTCCACGACCCGCAGCCGGCGGGCCTCATCCCAGCCCTGGCCGACCGTGGAGCCGCGGTCATCTGGCGCTGCCATGTCGGCACAGACTCCGCCGGAGACAGCGTGCACAAGGCGCGCGATTTTTTGCGTCCCTACGTCGAGCGCGCCAGCGCCATGGTCTTCTCGCGCCAGGCATTCATCTGGGATGCTCTGCCGGCGGGCCGGACGCACGTGGTCCAGCCCGCCATAGACCCCCGGGCGGCAAAGAACCAGCCGCTCGACGACGAGTGCGTCAACGCAATCCTGATCACCATCGGGCTTCGCGCCGGGACCACCCGAGCGGTCCCGAGCTTCGAGCGCGGCGACGGCTCCGTGGCCTGGGTTGCAACTCCTGCCGACATGCTCCAGGAGGCTCCGGTCCCCGAGTCCGCCCCGATCGTGTCCCAGATCTCCCGCTGGGATCCACTCAAAGATCCGGCCGGCGTGCTGGAGGGGTTCGCCGGCCACGTCCCCGCAGAATTAGGCGCCCACCTGGTGCTGGCCGGACCGGCTGTGAACGCGGTCAGCGACGACCCGGAGGGAGCACATGTCCTGGCAGATGTGCGCCGCCGCTGGCACGCTCTGCCGGCTGTAGTCCGCGAGCGCGTGCACGTGGCAGCACTGGCGATGGATGACCCCGAGGAGAACGCGGCGGTCGTCAACGCTCTCCAGCGGGCCTCCACCGTCGTCGTCCAAAAGAGCCTGCACGAGGGGTTCGGACTGACCGTCGCCGAAGCTCTCTTCAAGAGCCGGCCGGTCCTGGCCAGCCGCGCCGGCGGTATTCAGGACCAGATCGTGGACCAGGTCTCGGGACTGCTTCTCAACAATCCCGCCGACGGCTCCGAGTTCGGCCGCCGGCTGACCGATCTTCTGCGCCGGCCCGATCTTCGTGTCCGGCTCGGCAAGGCTGCGCACCAGCGCGTGGTGGACGCCTTCTTACCGGACCGTCTGGCGGCCGGCTGGGTCGAGGTCATCGGCCAGGCGCTGGGGCTATGAGCGCGGGCGTCGCGCAGGTTCATGGACCCCTGCGGATCGCGATCGTGGCACCGCCCTGGTACCCCGTTCCACCGGGTGGTTACGGCGGCATCGAGCTCGTCGT
>CAZHAC010000453.1:0-1934 GCA_964529765.1 uncultured Actinomycetes bacterium | reverse complement strand
TTCTGGCGGCGACCGTGAGCCTCGCCTACAACGAGCGGACCATCGAGTCCGACCTGCCGCCGGCGCTGCCTCTCCGCTGCGCCGTGGCCCGAGAGGAGCCGGTCCAGCTGCCACCGGCCTCGCCCTGCTCATAGCCGGCCTTGGGCGCCAAGGCACCGGTTAGGCTCGTCAGCGATGCGTGAATTTCAGAAACTCTTCGACCTCAGCGGCCGCACCGCACTCGTCGTGGGCGCGGCCAGCGGCATTGGCGAGGCGTGTGCCCACGGGCTGGCCGCCTTCGGCGCGCGGACCACCTGCGCGGACCTTGACACTGGCGGCGCCGAGCGCACCGCGGCCGCCATTACCGGCGAGGGCGGCCAGGCCTCACCGCTGCACCTGGACGTGACCGACGAAGCCTCCTGCGCGGAAGCGCTGCGCTCAGTTGGCGCGCCAGACGCGCTCGTCATCACACCCGCGATCAACGTCCGCAAGCGAGCTTCCGACCTGACCGACGACGAGGTCCGCCATGTGTTCGAACTCAACCTGGTCGGCACCTTCCGTCTCATGCGCGAGTTCGGCCGGGCGATGGCGGAGAGCGGGCGTGGCGGCAGCATCGTCGTCTTCTCCTCAATCCGCGCGCAGGTCGTGGAGCCCGGCCAGTCGATCTATGCCGCGACGAAAGCGGGCGCACTCCAGCTGGCGCGGACGCTGGCTTCCGAGTGGGGCCCCAAGCGCGTGCGCGTCAACGCCGTCGCTCCCGGCGTCGTCGAGACGCCGCTCACCCAGCAGATAAAGAACAGCCCCGAGTGGTACGGCGCTTACGCAGCCAAGAGCGCGCTCGGCCGCTGGGCCCAGCCGTCGGAGATGGTCGGGGCGGTGCTGTTCCTCTGCTCCGACGCGGGCAGCTACGTGACCGGCTCCCACCTGGTCGTGGATGGCGGTTGGCTGGCCCAGGACGGACGGTATACGCCGCCGTTGTAGCCGGGGGCGCTAGCATCCGAGACACATTCGACCCACGGAGGGCTTTGATGGACGACCCCGACCTGCGACGCGATGCCGACGTGATGCGGCAGCTCGGCCAGCTGATGGCCGGCCGGATCAGCCGGCGCGAAGCCCTGCGCCGCCTTGGCATCCTGGGGCTCAGCCTGCCCGTGGCATCCTCGCTGGTCGCTGCCTGCGCCGGCGGAAGCAACGCGCCCAAGCCGTCGACCAAGAGCAAGCTGGTGGTCGGAATCGTCCAGGAGCCGACTTCGCTCGACCCCACAGTGGACGCCACCAATTCGATTTCGGTCACGCTGCGCGACAACCTCTACGAGGGATTGGTCCGGCTCGACCAGGGCGGCAAGATCGTGCCTCAGCTGGCGAGGACCTGGGACGTAAGCGGCGACGGCAAGACGTTCACCTTCCACCTGGTGACGGGCGCCAAGTGGCACGACGGCTCGCCCTTCACTGCCCAGGACGTCAAGTTCGCATGGGACCGCGCCCGCAGCACCAGCACCAAGCCGCCTAACCCTCATACCGCTTACTGGACGCCGGTGGACTCGATCGACGTGGTGGACGACCACACCGTCAAAGTGACGCTCAGCACCTACAGCGACAACTGGCTCTTCCACATGGCCGCCGGCTCGGCCTGCATCGTTTCCTCCAAGAGCGCCGACAGCAACCGGACAAATCCTGTCGGCACCGGACCCTTCAAGTTCGCGGCCTGGAATCGGGGGGCCTCCTTGCAGCTGACGCGCACCGACGACTACTGGGGCAGCAAGGCCAAGCTGAAGGACGTCGAGTTCCGCTTCATCCCCGACGCCAACGCAATGAACAACGCCCTCAAGGCGGGCGACATCGACGCCATCGGCCAGGTCGGCGGTCCC
The DNA here is from genome assembly GCA_964529765.1 of uncultured Actinomycetes bacterium. GTDB lineage: Bacteria > Chloroflexota > Dormibacteria > Dormibacterales > Dormibacteraceae > CAZHAC01. The sequence continues at coordinate 87 of CAZHAC010000453.1, read as the reverse complement.
GAGCAGGTTGCGAGCTTCCAGCAGGACCAGAGCTACAAGGTGCTCAAGGCGCAACCGACGGGGAAGTTCATGCTCGCGCTCAACAAC
>CAZHAC010000452.1:0-1946 GCA_964529765.1 uncultured Actinomycetes bacterium | reverse complement strand
GGTCACCAGACCTCGCGGAGCAGGTTGAAGCTGAGCGCGGCGACCGGATAGCTGAGCTGGCGGTCGGCGGCGTCGGCGAGGAGCGAGCGCAGGTCCTTGTAGATGATGTCGAGGGCGCCGCCGCTCGGGTGGCCTTCCCACCAGCCGCGAACCGTCTCCCAGTGCTCGCTGACCCAGCTCATCCCGGTCGAGACGCCGATCACCGGCAGCACCTGCTCGGCCCTCAGGCCATAGGACTGGGCGAGCTTCACGCCCTCCAAGGCGCCCAGCATGTTGACGCAAAGCATCAGCTGGTTGGCGAGTTTGAGGGCCTGGCCGTCGCCCGGCCGCTCACCCACGTGGAAGACGTTGCTGCCGAGCAGGTCGAGGATCGGGCGGACGCGCTCGAGCACTTCCATGGGGCCGCCCACCATGATCGCCAGGGTCCCGGCGGCCGCGCCGGCGGTGCCGCCGCTGACCGGCGCGTCGAGAACCTCGACCTCGCGCTCGCCCAACCGCTCGGCAATTCGCGCCATGGCGGTCGGATTGATCGTGCTCATCACGACCAGGACGGTTCCGGGCCGGGCGGCGCGCTCCACCGCCGTCGCCACCGCCTCGGTCTCGGGCAGCGTGCGCACGAGGCTGATCACCACGGACGCGCCTGCGCAGACCTCGTCGACCGATGCGCAGGGCTCCAGGCCGGGCTGGGCGGCCCGTGCCGGGTCGATGTCGTAGGCGCGCACCGTGCAGCCCGCCTTGACCAGGTTGGCCGACATCGGCCGGCCCATATCCCCGATCCCGATGAATCCGATCGTCTCTGCCATTGCCGCAATCTAGGGCTAGTGTCACTGGCGTGATCGATACGCACTTTCACTGCTGGCGCCGCGAAGAGGCCAAGCAGCGGGGAATCCTGGCGGCGAGCTACCTACAGCGCGACTTCTCCTTCGACGAGCTCCTCTCAGTGGCGGGGCCGGAGCTGGAGGCGGCGGTCGAGGTGCAGGTGAACGACTTCGCCGACGGCGTGGTCGAGGCCAAATACATCGATTCGGTGGCCGCCCAGCATCCCCGGCTGGGCGCGCACATCGCCTGGGCGCAGCTGGAGTCGCCGGAAGTCGCCCGCGAGCTCGACGCCCTGCAGGCGCTGGCGATAGTTCGCGGTGTCCGGCGCACCTGCCAGATCGAGGCCGATCCTGACTTCTGTGCCCGCCCGGAGTACATCCGCGGAGCCCAGCTGCTCGGGGAACGCGGGCTGCTGTGCGAGATCTGCGTCCGGCTCGAGCAGGTGGCAGCGGTGCCGCGCCTTGCACGTGAGGCGCCCCAGACGCAGATCGTGCTCGAGCATCTGGGCAAGCCTGACCTGGCCCAACCGCCAACCGCTGTATGGCTGCGGGCAATCGAGCAGCTGGGGAGGCTCCCCAATGTCACCTGCAAACTCTCAGTGGTCGTCCACGGCGATGCCGACGAGCCCTACCGCGCCGAGCGAGTCGCGCCCTTCGTGACCCACGCCGTCGACTGCCTCGGCTGGCACCGTGTGATGTTCGGTGGCAACTGGCCGGTGGCCACCGCGGTCGTCGGCTACGCCGAGTGGGTCGGGATGCTCGAGCAGATCCTGCGCGGCCACGGTGGGGACGCCGGGCGCCTGGAGCGCGTGTTCGGCGAAAACGCGCGCACGCTCTACCGGCTCTCGCAGCGCGCGCAGGCGCCGGCGTAGCGGTTGGCGAGTTTGCGCAGCGCCGCCACCAGCTCCGGCGGCTCGGTGACTTCGAAGTCGGCGTCCAGGCTGCCGAGGTGGAGGGCCAGCATCTCGAGCGAATTGGCGCGCGCGAGGACCGAGCAAGCGTCCTCCCCGACAGGCTCCACGACGACTCCAGGCGGCACCCGTTCGACGATCGTGGTGGCTGGCGCAAACACTTTGACCCGCACCTCGTAGCGGGCCGGCGCCGAACGCACACTGCGCATGACGTAGG
>CAZHAC010000451.1:0-1955 GCA_964529765.1 uncultured Actinomycetes bacterium | reverse complement strand
GGAGACCTCGCTCGCCGGTCCTACTGGCGCGCCTACAGTGGAGAGCCGGGACTTGCTCACATTCCTCTCACCTTCGCCGACTTGCTGGTGCGTGCTGGACTCAGCACGGCCCAGGTCGAAGAGCTGCTGGTCGCCAACCCCGCCCGCGTCTTCGCCTGGCTCCATTGATGGCTGATAAGCCCGACCCCAACGTCGGCGAGGCTCAGCCCTGGCGCACGCTGAGCAGCGGGGTCGTCTACCAGCATCCCTTCCTCACCGTCCGGGAAGACCGCGTGGTGCTCCCCGAAGGCGCGGAGACCACGTACGTCGTAGCCAGGCCCGGGGCGACCGGGGTTGCGGCGGGCGTCCTGCCCTTCCTGGACGTGAACACCGTCCTCATGGAGCGCCAGTGGCGGTACATAGCGGGCCGCCGGACCTGGGAGATGCCGACCGGCGGCGTCAACCCTGGCGAGTCGCCCGAGGACGCCGCCCAGCGGGAGCTGATGGAGGAGGTCGGCTACCGCGCCGACGTCCTGGTCCCGCTGATCGAGTTCAACTCCAGCAAGAGCGTCGTCGACGAGACCTGCCACCTCTACCTGGGCGCCGGGCTGCGGCCGCAGCGGCTGCCGGCGGACGAAACCGAGCGCATCGACCCCTACACGCTGCCTTTCGCTGAGGTCGTGGCTATGGTCGAGCGCGGAGAGGTGCTTGACGCCATGACCATCATCGCCGTCCTCCTGGCCTCCCGTCTCCAGGACGCCGGCCGCCTGTCGCGGCTGCTGGCACCGCGGTGACACGGGGTCTGGGCCGTCAGCGCGGGCTGCAAGCCGTGTTCTTCGACATGGACGGTCTGCTGGTCGACAGTGAGCCGGCCTGGACCCAGGCCGAGCGGTCGGCGTTCGAGTGGCTCGGCGGGACATGGGGACCGGACGTTAAAGCGGCCAGCGTGGGCCGCCGGCTGGACGACATGGCGGCGGAGCTGATCCGGCTTGCCCACTCGGAGGTCCCTGTGGCGGCGGTCGTCGAACGGCTCCAGGCTGAGGTCGAAGAGGTGTTTGCTCGCGGCCTGGCCGTTCGACCGGGTGCGCAGAAGCTGCTGGAAGCGGTGACGGCGTCGGGCGTGCCCACGGCGCTGGTCACCTCGACGCGTCGCCCGCTGGTCGAGATCGCGCTCCGGTCCTTGGGCAGCCAGAGCTTCGACGCGATAGTGACCGGTGATGACGTCGAGCGGGCCAAGCCCGACCCAGAACCCTACCGGCTGGCAGCTCGCCGCTTGGGCGCCGACCCCGTTGCCTGCGTGGTTCTCGAGGACTCGCCGGCCGGAGTCGCGTCGGGCCTAGCCGCGGGTTGCCACGTGGTCGCCGTGCCCAATGCGGTTCCGATCGCGCCGGGCCCCGGGGTCACGGTGGTGGCCAGCCTGGCCGATATCGACCTCGCCTGGCTGGCGGGCATCGTGTCTCCTACCGACCCTGGGCGGCCAATGCCGGTCAGGGCTGTCCAATGAACGCCGGCGGCCTGCGCAGCGGGCCGGTCGCCGAGCTGGTCCGCCGCCAGCGACTCGTGGCCGTGCTCCGGCGGGTCGCGCCTCGGGACCGGCTCCTGACGCTGGTCGGCGATCTGGCCGACGCCGGTACCCGGATATTCGAGGTGACGCTGGATGCGGAGGACGCCGTCGGTGACCTGACCGCCTGTGCCGAGCTGCTGGCAGCTCGCGGCGACGGCCCCTTCGCGGTCGGCGCCGGCACCGTCCGCACGCATGAGCAGCTTCGCGCCGCTCAACTCGCCGGAGCCGTCTTCGCCGTCTCTCCTGTATGCGACCCTGACCTGGTGCGCGCGGCGGTCGGCTCCGGGCTGCCGTTCGTGCCCGGGGCAGCTACGCCGACCGAGGCGGACCAGGCCTGGCGGTGCGGCGCCACCTTCGTGAAGCTCTTCCCGGCCTCATCGCTCGGTCCCGCCTTCGTTCGCGAGCTCCGCGG
>CAZHAC010000450.1:0-1955 GCA_964529765.1 uncultured Actinomycetes bacterium | reverse complement strand
GGGTCGAGCAGGGGTAGGCTGTAGCCGTGCCCCGCGTCATCCATTACCGCCTGCACGGCCTGCCGCCCGAGCGCCTGGATGGGGTTCACGACCAGTTCGAGGCGCTGGCCGGCGCCCGCGAGTGGCGGGCAGAGCCGCCCTTCATCGCGAGCGATGCCTCGGCCAGCCTGTTCGAGATGGAGTATCTGCGGCTGCAGCGCGCATCCGAGGGCGAAAACATCAGCGCCGCCGGCTACCTCAAGCTGGCCGGCGACGAGATCGACGCGCTGATCGTGACCCTGTTCATCCGCGACCTGAGCGCGGAGTACGGCATTCGCACCGTCCAGCGCGACGAGGACAACCCGATCGCCAAGCTGCGCTATCTCGAGTTCCGCAACGGCCGCCTGCCGAGCGGCAACTCGCTCGAGGAGATGCTGGCCCGGCGCCCGGTGATCAAGAAGGTGATGGGGCAGGCCATCTTCTTCTATCCGCCGCTGCACCGGCTCAACCAGGGCTACACGCCGTCCGGCCCGGAGGAGTGGGGATACGCGCTCCAGGGGCTGAGGGCGTATGCGCCTACGCTGATGGAGGCCGAGCGCGAGGCCCTCAAGATCCTCAAAGGGTGGAGGCGCCTTGGCGGTCACTGACCGCCTCCGGACGGCCCGGCTCGACTAGTCGTTGCGGGCGGTCATCCAGAGGGTCCGCTCGGCCAGCGTCGAGTGGCAAGACGACGACGGTCAGCACCAGAACACGATTGGTCACGGCTTCGCGATCCTGGTCGGCGCCGGCGCCGATAGCGACGAGGCCCAGGCTGAGCGGCTGGCCGACAAGATCGCCAATCTGCGCGTCTTCGCCGACGAAGAGGGACGCTCCAACCTGAGCCTGCTCGACGTCGCCGGGGAGGCGCTGGTGGTCTCTCAATTCACCCTCTACGCCGATACCTCGAGGGGCCGGCGGCCCAGCTTCATCCAGGCGGGCGATCCTGCGCGCGCCCGCGCCCTTTATGAACGCTTCGCGCAGGCGCTGCGCGCGCTCGATATTCCGACCAAGACAGGCAGTTTCGGAGCCCACATGCTGGTGACCATCGAGAACGATGGGCCGGTCACCTTCGCGCTCAGCACCGACGCCTGGGACACGCACGTCTGATACTGATTCGCGTGACTCAAGCCGAGACCGGGACCTACCTGGAAGCCCACGCAACCGAAGTCGCGGCCGCAGCCGCGCGCATCGCACCCTTCGTCCGCCGCACTCCGCTCCTCACGTCAGAGCTCGACGAGCGGCTGCTCCTGAAGCCGGAATGCTTCCAGAGGACCGGCTCGTTCAAGGCCCGCGGCGCTTTCAACGCGGTGCTCTCGCTCAAGCAGCGCGAACCGGCGGTCAAGGGCGTGATCGCCGTCAGCTCGGGCAATCACGCCCAAGCCCTGGCCCTCGCCGCGACAACCGCGGGGATTGCCTCACTGATCCTCATTCCCGAGGATGCCAATCCGGCCAAGGTGGCAGCGACGCGCGCCAACGGCGCCGAGGTCAGGCAGGACGGGATCACGTTCGCCAACCGCGAGCAGCGTCTGCAAGAGGTCGCGGCCGAGACCGGCTACACGATCGTCCATCCCTACGACAACTGGGACATCATTCATGGCGCCGGAACGGCCGTCCGCGAGGTCGTGGAGGAGCGACCCGACGTTGGCCTCATCGTGACCCCGACCGGCGGCGGCGGCCTGCTGAGTGGGAGCGCCATCTCGGCCAAGTCGCACGACCAGAACACCCTGGTCGTTGGCGTCGAGCCGGAGCGGGCGGACGACGCCGCCAGAACGCTGAGGACAGGCGAGATCCAGCGCTTGGAGGACTCGCCGGAGACGATCGCCGACGGCGTGCGAACCATCAGCATCGGCGAGCGGAACTTCGACGTCATGGTGCGGCACCGCCTGGTCGACGACATCGTCACCGTGAGCGAGGACGAGATCGCGGAGGCGGTCCGC
>CAZHAC010000449.1:0-1958 GCA_964529765.1 uncultured Actinomycetes bacterium | reverse complement strand
AGTTCGACTGGGACGTCCAGCAGGCCGGCGAGAACGTCATGCAGAAGTACGGGACCCCGCTCCCCGAGCACGTCCTGGAGTCGATCCGGATGACGCGGGTCGCCCTCAAGGGCCCCATCACGACGCCGGTTGGAACCGGCTTCCGGAGCGTCAACGTCGCCCTGCGGCAGGAGCTCGAACTCTACGCGTGCGTGCGGCCGGTGAAGGCGTACAAGGGTGCTCGCAACGTCGACGACCGGCTCGACGTCGTGATCGTTCGCGAGAACTCCGAAGACATCTACATGGGCGTCGAGTTCGAAAAGGGGACGCCCGAGTGCCGGCAGCTCCTGGAGGAGATCTCGGCCCTCTCACGCAAGCGGATCCGCCCGGACAGCGGCCTGTCAATCAAGCCGATTTCGGTCTCGGGTTCGGAGCGGATCGTTCAGTTCGCTTTCGATTACGCGCGCCAGTACAACCGGAAGAAGGTCACCCTGGTGCACAAGGCCAACATCATGAAATACACCGACGGCCTGTTCCTGGCGGTCGGTCGCGAGGTGGCGGAGCGCAACCCCGACATCGAGTTCGAGGATCGCATCGTCGACAACATGTGCATGCAGCTCGTCTTGCGGCCGTGGGAGTACGACGTTCTCTGCTGCCCAAACCTCTACGGCGACATTGTCAGCGACCTCGGCGCGGGCATGATCGGCGGCCTGGGCCTGGCGCCGGGTGCCAACATCGGCACCAACGGGGCGGTTTTCGAGGCCACCCATGGATCAGCGCCCAAGTACGCCGGCCAGAACAAGATCAACCCAATGGCCGTGATGCTCTCTGGCGTCCTCATGCTGCGGCATCTGAAGGAGAGTTCGGCGGCAGACGCGGTGGAGGCGGCCATCGCGGAGGTGATCGAGGAAGGGACATCGGTGACCTACGACATGAAGCGCGACCGCAACGACCCGACCGCGGTCGGAACCAGCCAGGTGGCCGACGCGATCATCGAAAAGCTGAAGGCCGCGGCGCCCGCCCACGCCTGACCGCCCGTCTCTCGAACCGTCACCGGAGGAGGCGCTCCGCCTCCAGCAGCTTTGGGATGAGCACCGGCGGACGCCGTTTCCGGCGGCGACGACGGAGACGAGCCAGCTCCAGGAGATCGCCCTCTACGAGTCCTGGCTTGGCTCGATCGTGAACGCGACGATTCGCGCACATGGGAAGGTGGCACCCGAGCATCGCCTGATGCTTGATGTACGCAGGGCTGAGGGCAACCAGGCGATCTGGGCGGCGGCGGCCGGTCAGCCGGAACACGTTCGCGCCTACGTCGCGCGGCTGATCGCCATCGAGGATCTTTTGCTGTCCCTGGCCGCAAAAGCCTGATAGACCAATTAACGTGGGGGCCCGCATGAGGCGGGTGTGGGTGGCGCTGGTGCTGGTGGTGCTGGCCGCCGGCTGCACGGCGCCGGGCGCTACGGCGCCGGCTTCGCCAACCGCGGCTTCGCCGTCGGCTGCCGCGTCATCAACGCAGATTCCGACGTCGACACATGCGGCCACGCCCAGACCGACGCGGACGACGCCTACGCCGACGCCAGTGCCGTGGAACCAGCTGGGGCTCCCCTGGCTCTTTCATCCGGCCTCGTCTGCACTCCCGACAGACCCTGCACGCGTTCGCACGCTGCTGGTCACCGGCGACTTCATCCCCGCGCGGGAGGTGAACGCGCAGGCGGTCCGCCGCAACGACTTCCTGTGGACTGTCCGCCCCACCGCGGACTACGTGAAGCACGCTGACATCACGTACGTGAACCTCGAGGCGCCCATCTTTGCGGGCTGCAGCGTGACCGAGAACGGCTTCCAGTTTTGCGGCGACGCGCGCAACGTGGAAGCGCTGAAGGCAATCGGGGCCGGCGTCGTAAATCTCGCCAACAACCACCTCGGAAACTACGGGCCGGTTGGGGTGAACGCCACGACCCAGCTTCTCCAGCAGAACGGGA
>CAZHAC010000448.1:0-1966 GCA_964529765.1 uncultured Actinomycetes bacterium | reverse complement strand
GCGGGCGAATTGTCGAAAGTGCTGGCCGCTTGAGTTCAGTCAATGTCGTAGCGGCTATGTCCGATCTCGGGATAGTAAGAGCACAGCCTCCGGCCGCTCGAGCCACGCGGCCTAAGATTGAGCAGCGATGGGATCCGTCATCCTCGCGGGTGCGCGCACGCCGATAGGGAGGTTCGCGGGGTCGCTGAGCAGTCTCCCAGCGGTGGAACTGGGCGGCGTGGCGATCCGGGAGGCGGTGTCACGCGCGGGCATCGAGCCCGTGGACGTCGACTACGTGATCATGGGCCAGGTCCTCCAGGCGGGCGCCGGCCAGATCACCGCCCGCCAGGCGGCGGTGCTAGCAGGCATTCCCATCGAGGTGCCGGCGTTGACGATCAACAAGGTGTGCCTCTCCGGCCTCAACGCGATCGCTCTCGCCGACCAGATGATCCGGGCTGGCGAGATCGAGGTCGCGGTGGCGGGCGGCATGGAGTCGATGTCGCTGGCGCCGTACCTCCTCCCGAAGGCGCGCTTCGGCGCCCGGATGGGAAACGCGGAGATGGTTGACTCGATGGTCTACGACGGACTCTGGTCGACCTTCCTGAACGCGCACATGGGCGAGTCCTCGGACGACGTCAACCGGGAGCTCGAGATCGGGCGCGAGGAGCAGGACGAGTGGGCGGCGCGCTCACACCAGCGGGCGGAGGCGGCCTGGACTGCCGGACGGCTGGCCGAGGAGACCGTGGCCGTGGCCGTGCCGGCAAGGAAAGGCGATCCGGTTGCCTTCGGGCGGGATGAGGGAATCCGCCCGGGCACGACCGCAGAGAACCTGGCCAAGCTTCCCCCCGCCTTTCGCAAAGAAGGGACGATCACCGCCGGCAACGCCTCCCAGATCTCGGACGGAGCAGCGGCGGTCGTGGTCATGTCGAGTGAGCGAGCCCAGCGGCTGGGTCTTCAGCCACTCGGCGAAGTCGTCGCCCACGGTATGAGCGCCGACCGCTACGGGTGGCTGCACACCGTGCCGGCACTGGCGATCGACCACGCTCTTAAGAAGGCCGGCCTCCAGGCTCGGGACCTCGCGCTCATCGAGATCAACGAAGCCTTTGCGGCCGTCGCTCTCAACGCCACCCGGATGCTCGGACTCGATGAGGATCGGGTCAACGTCAACGGCGGCGCAGTTGCTCTGGGCCACCCGATCGGTGCGTCCGGCGCCCGCCTCGCTCTCACGCTGGCCTACGAGCTCCGGCGCCGAGGTGGTGGCTATGGGGCCGCCGCCCTCTGCGGTGGGGGCGGGCAGGGCGACGCCCTGATCATTCGCTCAGTCACTTAGCCTGCGCGCCGGCTGCCGGCGCTCCAAAATCCCAAGCGCCTCGCGGCGCTTTCCGTGTAATTGACGGGCTTTATGGGGGAGTCTGCTTCGAATTTCCATGCTCTAATTCGCTCGTACCTGAGATGGCCGACCAAACGCTTGGAAATTCGGACGAGACCGTCACGCTGAAATCGACCGACCTGCGCATCGCGCTGCAGTCGATCCTGGGCTTCACGCAGCTTCTTCGGGTGACGGGCGGTGCGCTCAAGCCAGTCCAGCTTCGCTACCTCGCCAGCATCGAGGCCGCGGCCGGCCAGCTCCTCGCCCGCGCCTCGGCGCAGACGTCAAAGCCCCGGCGCCTGGTCTTTGAGCGCGTGGTAATCGAGCTCGACGAGGCGATCGCGGCGGTCCTCGATCAGCTCGCGCCAGTGGCCCGCGCGAAGCACGTGACGCTGCACGCCCAGCGCTGTGGCCTCACCATCGTTGGCGACCGCGAGCAGCTCGAGCAGATGCTGCTCAACCTGCTCGGCTGCGCCATCCGGACCACGCCCGCACGGAGCACCGTTCGCCTCCGTGCCAACCGTCTCGGCGAGGGCGTTCAGCTCTGGATCACCGATACCGGTATCGGCATCCCGCGCGAGGTGACCACCGCGAAGCGGCTGGCCGAGATGATGGGCG
>CAZHAC010000447.1:0-1966 GCA_964529765.1 uncultured Actinomycetes bacterium | reverse complement strand
CTCCACCAGCTGGCCTGTCTGCTGGAGCCGCTCGATCGCCTTTTGCGGCAGCCCCTGCTCCCAAAGCCGGCTCTCGTAGTACCACTCGTCGTAGACCACTCCGAGCCGTCTCACGCTGGCGTCCAACCGCTCGACCATGCGGTCGATGGCGAAGCGCCGCAACCTGGGCTCCGCCTCGTCGTGGGGCAGCTCCTCGATCCCCGGCAGCGCCGCGCGCGCCTCCTGGGCAAGCTCGGCCACATAGGTGCCCTGGTAGCCGCGTTCGGGCGGCTCCTGGCCATGGAGCCGCGCGTACACGCTCTCGCCGAAAAGCCGCGCCTGCGTGTTCTGGTCGTTTACGTAGTACTCGCGCTCGACGATGTGTCCGGTGAACTCGAGGAGACGGCTGAGTGCATCGCCGAGAACCACGCCCCGGCCGTGGCCGAGATGGAGAGGGCCGGTGGGGTTGACGCTGCCGAATTCGACCTGCATCTTCTCGCCGCCGCCGAAGTCGCCCGCACCGTAGGCGGGACCGGTGGCCGCCACCTGGCGCGCCAGCTCCTGCAGCCACTCCGGGCGGAGGCGGAAGTTTACGTAGCCGCCCGCCGCCTCGGCCGCCGCCTCCGGCACGTCGATCCGTTCGGCGAGCTCGCGGGCGATCTCGTGCGGCGGGCGCCGGAGCAGGCGCGCGAGCTTGAGGCCGGCGCCGCTGGCGTAGTCCCCGTGCTGCTGCTGACGGGCGCGCTGGAGCTCGAGGTCGGGGAGGTCCTCGACACCGAGCGAACGCACCGCCGCCTGGAGCGCGCTCAGCAGCCGGTCGCGAACCGTCAGCGACACACCGGCCTCCCGCCTTGCAGAGTGAGCTCGACCTGGTTCGCTGCGCCCGAGCGCGTGTAGGAAACCACCGCGCGCTGCGAAGGCTTGTAATGGGTCCGCAGCAGCTGGATCAGGGGATGGGCGCCGTCGACCTTGTTGTCGTCGATCTGGGTCAGCACGTCTCCCACCTTGAGACCGGCGGCCTCAGCGGTGCTGCCCGGCTGGACGGCGACGACCAGGCCGCCGACCGGCACTCCGCGCAGCGCGGCCTGCTCGGGCGAGAGATCGGTCGTCTCTACCCCCATGTCGGCCACCTGCAGCTGGCCGGACTGCACGATCTGCTCGACGACGGGTTGCACGCTGTTTGAGGAGAGGGCGAAGGCGCCGGCGCCGGCCGAGGCGCCCGCAACGTTCATGCCGACCACCTGCCCGCCCACGTTGATCAGCGGGCCGCCGGAGTTGGCGGCGTCGACCGCGGCGTCGGTCTGAAGGGTGTCGGAGTAGAAGTTGGGGCCTCGGGGCACTGTCCCGGCCACCGCGTGCGAACGGTGAGTGGCGCTGACGATGCCTTTGGTGGCCAGGGTCTCCCCGTAGGGCCCGCCGAGGGCGACCACGGTCTGGCCGACCTTGAGCGCCGAGCTGTCGGCGAAGCTCAGAGTGGGCAGATTGGCCACTCCATCGATCTTGAGCACCGCGACCCCGGTCGCGCAGTCGTAGTCGACCACCCGGGCGTCCCGCCGCTTGCCCTCGGCGGGCAGCAGCACGCTGAGGTTGGCCGAGTTGGCGACTACGGCCACGCTGGTGGCGATGAATCCGTCGGTCGTGACCAGGAATCCCGAGCCGTAGGCCTGTCCGCGCTCATCCGTGACGATGGTCACCACGGCCGGGAGCGCGCGCAGCGTCACCTGGCCGATGGCCGATTCCTCGGTCAGCTGCACCCGGCTGCCGAGGTTCAAGTCTTGAGGATTGGTGCGCGACTGAAGCCGGAGAACGCCATAACTCACGCCGGCGGCGACGGTGCCGGCCAGGAGCACGGCGATCAGAACAATGGCCAGAATGGCCCGGGCCGAAAGCCGCGCGCGGCCCGGCTCGGGACCCGCCGCCGTCGAACGTGAATCGGCCCCGGCGGGCTCGATCACTGATGGGATTCTAGTTGGCGGCGATGCGGGTA
>CAZHAC010000446.1:0-1982 GCA_964529765.1 uncultured Actinomycetes bacterium | reverse complement strand
CGGGGCATCGCCTGCAACGTGGTCTGCCCGGGTCTGATCGAGACCCCGATGAGCGTTCGCGCCCAGGGCGATGCGCGCATACGGTCACGGTTGCCCGAACTGCAGCCGCTGACCGGTGATTTTGGCCGTCCCGAGGACGTCGCGGCCGCGGTTCTTTACCTGGCCGGGCCCGGCGCTCGCTTCACGACCGGTGCCGTGCTCACGGTGGACGGTGGCTGGACCGCCAGATGAAGACTCGCCACCTCGGCCTCGACCTCGGGGGCACCAACATCAAGTGGGCGGTCATCGAGCAAGACGCGGACGGCCCCGCCATGGTCGCCTCCGGACAGGAACCAACCCACACCGCGGATGGCCCGCGCGGGGTTGTCGCACAGCTGATCCAGGTGGGGCAGCGGGCGGTCCGGGCGGCGGGCCCGGTGCACACCGCCGGCACCGGAGTTCCCGGCATGTACGAGCCGGCAACCGGCCGCACGCGCTTCATCCCCAACATCCCGGGCGACTGGGCGGGGCTGCCGGTGGCCCGCCTGGTGGGTGACGGGCTGGACGTCCCCGCGCGCCTCATCAACGACGCCCGCGCCTGCACCCTGGCCGAGCTCCGGTTGGGAGCCGGTCGCGGAGCCCGCGCCATTCTGGCCATCACGGTGGGCACCGGCGTCGGCGGCGGGCTGGCCCTGGACGGCCGCGTCTACCAGGGGCCTGATGGGGCGGCGGGCGAGTTCGGCCACCAAACCATCCTCCCGGACGGCCCGAAATGCGGCTGCGGCAACTTCGGCTGCCTGGAGCCGCTGGCCAACGCGGCCGCGATCTCCGCCGCCTGTGGTACGAGCGGCGTTGAAGAGGCGGTGGCCGCGGCTCGCGCCGGGGACGAGCGAGCGCTGGCCGGGTTGGCTCGGGTAGGCGCCTACCTCGGCATCGGCGCCGCCAACGTGGTTGTGCTCCTGGCTCCCGAGCGCGTCGTGGTCGGCGGTGGCGTGGCGGGCGCCGGCGAGCTGCTGCTGGAGCCGATGCGAGCCGAGCTCCGCCGCCGCGTTCACATCGCCGATGCGGCGGGGATCCAGGTGGTGCCAGCGGAGCTGGGGAAGTGGGCCGGCGCGATAGGGGCGGCCCTGCACGGCGCCGAGGGTTAGAAAGGTTGCTCGTCTGATCTAGACAGCTATACAGTTAGCGGAGGTTGACCGAGCCCAGCTACGTCCCTCGCTACTACGAGATCGAGCAGTCCCTGCGCGCCCGGGTGGCGAAGTTGACGCCGGGCTCCCCCCTCCCCTCCGACGCCGAACTCTGCCGGGAGTTCGGCGTCAGCCGGATGACGGCTCGCAACGCGGTTCAGCGCCTGGCCCAGCAGGGCCTGGTGGTTCGCGAGCCCGGCCGGGGGACCTTCGTCGCCGAGCCGCCGGCGCACCGGCTGGCCAACAGCCTGCTCAGCTTCTCGAAAGAGATGCGGCGGCAGGGAAAGGTGCCCAGCTCTCGTCTCCTTGAGTGCCGCCTCCGGCCGCCCAGCCGTGAGGAGACGGCGCGCCTGCGACTTCGCAACGGGGAGCAGGTCATCGAGGTCCGCCGGATCCGCCTGGCTGACGGAGTGGCGATCGCGATCGAACGGGCCGCCCTCCACCCGCGCTGCGCGGGCGCGGTGCTGGGCGTGGATCTCGAAGGGCAGTCGCTGCACGAAAGACTGGTCGCGGCCGGTGTCGGGCCCACCCGTGGCAGCGCCACGCTGCGGGCCGAGGAGGCGAACGCCGAGGATTCCGCCCTCCTCGACGTGCGGCCCGGCGCCGCCCTGCTGGTCGAGCGAAGGCTCATCCTGGATCGCCGCGGCCTGCCGGTCGAGCTGACCGAGTCGCGGTACGCCGCCGATCGCTATGCCCTCCAGGTCGACTTCCTGGTCGAGGACGCTCGGCCGGGTCGCACCTAGCGTGGCCGGACGGAGGGGTAGGGCTGACGGGCTTTGCCCGGCTGCCCGAAGGGGGGCCCTCCCCCCTCCGCTT
>CAZHAC010000445.1:0-1983 GCA_964529765.1 uncultured Actinomycetes bacterium | reverse complement strand
CTCCGCGATCTCTAGCGGCTCCTCGCGCATCGGCCCGCCGTCCTGGAGCGCCACGAAGGCGTTGGCGTCTACGGCCTTCCCCTGATGGCTGGCGACGATCACGTAGACCGGCCCCGCCCAGGCCCGCTCAGCGTCGGTGATCGAGGCCTGCGCCGGGTGGTCGGGATGGCTGTGGTAGTAGCCGACAATGTCGAAGCCCCGATCGTCGGCCTCCCGCTGGACGCGCAGCTGGTCCCGAGGATCCATGTCGTAGCGGGTCGCTCGCATCGCCTCGTTGAGGTTTCGGGCTCGGCGCACCTCGGTGACCAGGCCCGAGCCGCGGGGACCGATCATGATCCCGCAGATCTCATACGGGTAGCCCTCTTCGGCGTGCCGGTTGATGTCCTCAAGGGCGGCTCGGGCAATCCTCACTTCTGCGCCGCCCGGCGGCCAAAGCGGTAGAGCCCAGTGGAAAGGTAGCGGTCGCCCGAGTCCGGGAAGACGGTCACCACAACCCCGGCTGTCACACCAGACTCGGCAAGCTTTTCGACGCCCCAGAGGGCAGCTCCTGAGGAATGACCGACCAGCAGCCCCTGGCTGCGAGCCGTGCTGCGGGCCAGCTCGTAGGCCGGCTCGGTGGGCGCGCCCCAAACCTCGTCTGGCAGCCCCGGATCCCAGATCCGGGGCACGATCGAGGTGGGCAGGTGCTTGAGGCCCTCGAGGCCGTGAAACGCGTCGTCCGGCTCGACGGCGATGCAGCGGATCGAGGAGTCGTGCTCCTTCAAGCGACGAGCGGTCCCGACGAACGTCCCGGTGGTCCCCAGCCCGGCTACGAAGTGCGTAACCCGGCCGTCAGTCTGCTGCAGGATCTCGACGCCGGTTCCCTCGTAGTGGGCGCGCCAGTTGGCAGGGTTGGAGTACTGGTCGGGATAGAAGTAGCGGTCTGGGTCCTCGGCGATGATCTCGTGGCAGAGCCGGATGGCACCGTCGGAACCCTCCATGCCGTCCGAGTAGACGATCTCGGCACCGTAGGCCAGCACCAGCGCCTTGCGCTCCTCGCTGACGTTCTCGGGCATGACGAGCTTGACCCGGTAGCCCTTGGCGGCGCCGAGCATCGCGTAAGCGATACCGGTGTTGCCGGAAGTCGAGTCGATGATGATCTTGCTTCGGGTCAAGAGCCCCCGGCGCTCGCCATCCTCGATCATCGAAAGCGCGGCCCGGTCTTTGACCGAACCGCCCGGGTTGAACCACTCGAGCTTGGCGTAGACCTCGAGCTCGGGGAAATGCTCGGCAAATGTGCGCAGGCGGAGCAGGGGCGTGTTTCCCACCAACTGCGTGATCGAGTGATGGGGGCGTCCTCTCCCCACTCCCCTGTCCAGCTCCGTCCGTGACCACATCCGCACTGAAAGTCTAGGAACCTCTGCGGAACGGGCTGAGATTCCTCAAGACTTCACGTACTGGATGGCGGCCACCGAGAAGACCACGAAGACCGCACCGACGCCGTAGCCGACGAGGGAACGCCGAAGCACGGATCCTCCCTCCGGCGTCAGGATGTTCATGACTGCCTTGCCGATCAGCAGGCCGGTTCCCAGCGCTACCAGAGAGGGGTGGTGGCCGAAGACTCCGTAACTGACGACGGCGGTGAACACGGCCACCTCGAAGAGCTGGACGGCCGTGTAAACCCTCACTGCTCAAGGGCTCGCCGGAAGTCGTCCGCGATGTCCGCCGGATCTTCGATCCCGACCGAAACCCTGACCGTTCCCTCCGTAATGCCCAGCCGCGCCCGCTCCTCTGGGGTGACCGAGCGGTGAGACGTCATCGCGGGATAGGAAATCGTCGTCTCTACGCCGCCCAGTGAGGCCGCGAACTTGACCATCCGCAGGCGCTCCAGCATTCGCTGGACGGCCGGACCACCCCCGGCCAGGTCGAAGGCCATCATGCCGCCGCTACCACGCGGCAGCAGCCGGCTGGCCACGCCAGAGTAGGGCGAGCCCTCGAGCAGCG
>CAZHAC010000444.1:0-1983 GCA_964529765.1 uncultured Actinomycetes bacterium | reverse complement strand
CTGCTCATCGCCGGCTCGCTCGTGCTGGTCGCCGTTGCCTGGCTGCGGCAGCGCGGGCGGCGATGAGGACGGCGGCGGCGCCGGCGCCGATCCCGTTGTCGATGTTGACCAGCGTCAGCCCGGTCGAGCAGGACTGGAGCATCGTCAGCAGCGCCGCCTCGCCCCGCCCGCCCGCGCCGTAGCCGTTGGACACGGGGAGCCCGATCACCGGCCGGTCGACCAGGCCGGCAACGACCCCCGGGAGGACTCCGTCCATACCGGCAGCGACCACGAAGACATCCGGGTCCCAGGCCGCGAGCTCGGCCAGCGGCGCCACCAGTCGGTGGAGACCGGCGACTCCCAGGTCGGACTCCAGGCGGGCGGCGTGGCCGCAGGCCTCGACGACCATCCGCGCCTCTTCGGCAGCCCCCAGGTCGCTGGTTCCGGCCGTGATGATGGCCACGCGCCCGCCCAGCGGGACCGGCGCGAAGTCTTGCCGCAGCACGCGCGCCGCGTCGCCGTAGCGCTGGACCTCGAGGTCGCCTGCGGACTTCGCGAGCGCTTCCCAATGCTCGCTTTTGAGGCGGCTGGCCAGGCCCTGGCCCTGCTCGCGGGCGAGCGCTGTGACCAGCCGGGCGGTGTCCTCGGGCGACTTGCCGCTGGCCAGGACGACCTCCGGGAGTCCCCGGCGCCCAACCCGGCCGAGATCGAGGCGCGCGCGCTCACCGAGCTCGCTCAGCTGGACACGGCGCAGCTCGGCCTCCGCCTCCTCGAGATTCAGCTCGCCCGCGAGCAGCCGCCGCAGGGTCTCCCTCACGTGGCGCGCGACTCCTCGCTGCCGCCGCTAAAGGTCACCCAGAGCCGTCGCTGACGTGGCCCATCGAACTCGCACATGAAGATCGCCTGCCAGCGCCCGAGACGCACGTGGCCGCTGCTGACCGGCAGCGTGACGCTGGTGCCGACCAGCATCGACTTGATGTGCGCGTCCGAGTTGCCCTCTGCGTGCTGGAAGCCGGCGCTCTGCGGGACCAGTTCGCGCAGGTGGGTGAGGAAGTCGGCCTGAACGTCCGGGTCGTAACCCTCGTTGACGGTCAGGGCGCAGGTGGTGTGCGGCGTGTAGACGAGGCAGCTGCCGTCGGCCAGACCGGCATCGGCGACCACCTGCTGGATCCGGTCGGTGATGTCGATCGTCTCTTCCCGGCGCGAGGTCCGGACATCCAGCTCAACCACAGCGACAGTCTAGGGGGGCCAGGAGATCTCGCCCCTGGCCACGGTGCGGACGCGAGGCGAACTGAAGACCGCGGTGCCTGCTCGAACCAGCTCGATCCCGCCGGCGATCGCGCGCCGCGCCTCCACGGCTCCGCCGCCGGTCAGCATCGGCACCGGCTGCGCGGGCCCCAGCAGCTCGGCGTGCCAGATCGCGTGGGCAGCCGAAGCCAGTCCGGGTCCGCTGAACTCCAGCTCGGCTCCCGGCGCGAACAACCGGGCGCGGAAGCCGCCGGCCGAGGGCCAGACGAATGCGCTCACGGGCAGCCTGAGGAATGCCGCCAGACCCCGCATCCAGCCGCCGTCCTCGGCGCTGCGCAGGAGCACGACCGCAGTCGCTTCCGCGCGCGCTGGATCGTCCGCTGCGCGGCAATCGACAATGGAGAACGGCATGGCCATCGAGGAGATGATGCGCAAGCTGGAGCGGGAGGCATCCGGCTGCTATTCGTGGTCGAACGGCCCCGGCGACCGCTACGCCCCGCACAGCCACGGCTACGAAAAAGTCCTCTACTGCGTCGAGGGTTCGATCACCTTCCACCTGGTCAAAGAGAACCGCGACCTCCACCTCGAAGCAGGCGACCGGATGGTCCTCTCGCCCGGCGTGGTTCACGCCGCGACGGTCGGCCCGAGCGGCTGCGTGTGCATCGAAGGGCATCGCCCATGACGGCGCGCCCCTGTCCCGCCGCCGGGCGTAGACTGCTGGCGGGATGAGCATCATCGAGTTCATCCAGGACCGCG
>CAZHAC010000443.1:0-1990 GCA_964529765.1 uncultured Actinomycetes bacterium | reverse complement strand
GTGCCGGGCAGGCAGGCGGTGATCGGGGCCAGGAGGTCGACGTTCTTTTCGGCACTGATCCGGCCGGCGTAGAGGACCAGCGGCCGCTCCGGATGGCCGCCGGTCAGGCGCTCGCGCATGGCCAGGGAGGCTCGGCCTGGGTGGAAGAGCTGGGTGTCGACGCCGCCTCGCCAGCCGACCTCCACCCGCTCGAACCCGCGCAGGCGCAGCTCGGCGGCCATCGGGGTCGAGATGCAGAGGGTGGCGGCGGCCTGGTTGTGGAGCGTGCGCAGGTACTCCCAGGCCAGGTCCTCGAGAGGAGCCAGTCCATAGTGGCCGAGGTAGCGCGGCATGTGCGTATGAAAGGAAGCGATCACCGGGAGGCCCGCCATCCGCGCATAGAAGAGCGCGCCGGCTCCCAGAACGACCGGGTTGACCACGTGCACGACGTCGGGCCGGAAGCGGGTCAGGGCTTCGCGCAGGGCCGGCCGGGGCAGTCCCACCTGGAGTTCCGGATAGTTGGGCAGGGGGAAGCTCGAGATCCGCTTCACCGGTACCCCCGCCCACTCCGCCGGGGCGGTCGAGGGGGCGGCGACCATGACCTCGTCGCCGGCCGCGCGCAGCTCGCCCAGCGTGTGTCCGAGGCGGGTGACGATTCCGTTGACGTTGGGTGGCGCCGTCTCGGTGACGATCGCGATCCGCATCACGACGCCGCCGGTACCGCGCGCAGCTTGCCCATGCTCCAGGCCGCGTAGCGTGTGATTGCCGTCATCCCGATCGGGCCGACATGGGCCGTGGTCCTGCCCTCGAGGAGCGACCAGCGCAGCTCGGCCGCCGAGGAGCCGGCGAAGCCAGTGCGGGCCCAGCCGATCGCCTCCCGGACGTGGGCGTCGCTGCCCCCGGTGCGGGCGGCGTTGTGGCCGGCCGCCAGTCGCTGGGCCTGCCGGTTGGCGAGCACCATGCTGGGGGTGAAGCCGCCGTTGAGCACCTCGATGCCGTCGAACGGAAGCTCGCGGGCGAGCTGCCCTACGCCGTAGCTGATCGCCGCTCCAGGCGAATTGCGCCAGAACGGATGGGCGGCGATGGCCATGCCGCCCTGCTCGTGAATCGCCGCCACGGTCTCTGCCGCCGGCATCCCGGGGGGTATTAGCTCGCTGATGAATAGCGCCAGGATGTGGCCTTCCCGGCTGCTCACCTCTTCACCGACGATGACCTCTGGACCGCCCGCCATCGCGCTGTACTCGAGCGCCTCCTCGGCGCCCCGGATCTCGTCGTGATCCGTGATCGCGATGACGTCCAGCCAGTCCAGCCGGCGGGCGCGATCTATCACCTGTCGCGGGGTGTCCCGGCCGTCGCTGAAGCAGGTATGAATGTGGAGGTCGGCGTAGCCGAATCGCCCCGTCGTTCGCTGCATTGATCCCTCCTGACCCGATGGCTACTTTTCAGGTCCTACTTACCGCTTCCCGGTTAACAGACCTCTATGAAGCGGAAATCGGTCAGCCGGAGGGCGGTTAAGCGATGGGTTGCAGGCGGACCTCGATCTCGGGCCTCTCCCCGCTGATCGAGGCCTGGAGGCGGCCGGTGCGAGGGCTGTAGGAGTGCTCGATCACCTTTCCCCGGCTGGCGGTCAGCTCGACCGCGGCAGGCCAGGGCGAGAGGAACGCGAACGAGGCGTCGAGCTCGATCGCAACGGCGCCGGGTACGTCGGCGGAGAGCCGCCAGCGGCCCGGCTTCAGCTCGGAAAAAGCGGCGCCGTGGCTGCCAATCCGGACCGAGCTGGATCCTTTCGGGAACGCGAGCAGGTGCAGAGAGGACGCCGGCTCCCCGGCAGCCAGCGACCAGACGTCGGGCGGCAGCATGGGCAGGAGTGCCCCGGCTCGGGCAAAAATTGGGATTTCGGCGAGCGGCGCGGGGACGGAGATCCGCCGCCCGCCCGTGCGTACGGCGGAGCTCGCCAGTTCGACCCACTCGCCCGCCGGTAGGTAAAGCGAGCGGCGCTTCGCACCGGGCT
>CAZHAC010000442.1:0-1992 GCA_964529765.1 uncultured Actinomycetes bacterium | reverse complement strand
TGCCGAAACGGTAGCGCCAGGCGTTGGTGAGCAGCGCGCGCCGGTCGAGCCCGAGCTCGCGCTGCGCCAGCTCGAGCTCGCCCGAGAGAGTCGTGCCGACGTAGGCCGGGTCGTCGCTGCCAACCGTCAGCGGGATCCCGGCCACGGCGAGCGCGGCGAAGTCGGGCTGAAGTCCAATCCGGCGGTTGCTGGAAGGACAGACGCAGAGGCAGACGTCGCGCGCGGCCAGGTCTCGAAGGAGTCCGGGGTCGCCGGCGGCGGCGACGCCGTGAGCAATCCGGGTTGCGCCTAGCAATTCCACGGCCTCGCGGACGCCAGCGGCCGGCCCGACCTGGCCGGCATGCGGCATCACCCCAAGCCCGACCGAGCGGGCGTGGGCGAACAAAGGCGCCAGGGGAGCGGCAGGGAGGGATTCGTCTCCAACCAGCCCGAGACCGCACACGCCCTCCGTCGCCAGTGCTATCTCGAGCGCCGCCTCATTGGCGCCGGGGGCGGCACCCCTCGTCAGCTCGACCAGCCAACGGATGTCGACGCCGAACGCGGCGAGCGCGCGCCGGCGGCCCTCCTTGATGCCCTCCAGCCAGTCACAGCTGGCTGGATGGAGCGCTGGATTGAACGAGATCTCGGCGTACGCGACTCGCTGCCGCTTCAGCTCTCGCGCGTATTCGAGCACGACCCGCTCCAGGTCAGAGGCCTCGCGGAGCACCATCGAAGCAGCCGAATAGACGCTCAGGAAGCCAGGGAGGTCGGAGTACTCGTAGGCAGGCGGCGGCGGCAGGCCATGTCGTGCCGCCAGCTCACACGCCGTCCCATAGGTGAGCGTGCCCTCCAGGTGGACGTGCAGCTCAGCCGGCTTGGACGTCATGCCAAGATTTTCGGGTGCGCCGCCCACCGGCCGCGGCCGTGGCGGCCGCCTTACTCGCCGTTTACCTCCTCTGGGGCTCTACCTACCTGGGGATTCGCTACGCGATCGACTCCCTGCCGCCCTTCACCATGGCGGCAGCCCGCTTCGTGCTTGCGGGCGGCCTTTTCTTCCTGATCGTCCGGCTGCGCACAAAAAGCGCCACCAACCGGCGGCACTGGCTCAGTGCCCTCGTGGTCGGCACCCTCCTCCTGGGGGTCGGCAATGGAGCCGTGGTCTGGGCTGAGCAGACCGTGCCGAGCGGCATCGTGGCCGTGGTCGTGTCCACCAGCGCCATTTGGATGGTGGTCTCCGACCGGGCCTTGTTTGGCGTCCGGCTCCACTGGCCACAGATCGCGGGGATCGCCGTCGGGCTGGTTGGAATCGTGATCCTCGCCAATCCCCGAGCCAGCGCTATCCCGGTGATTCCGGCCTTTGTTCTGGTCCTCAGCTCAGTCTCCTGGGGATTCGGCTCGGTGCTTTCACGGCGCTTGCCGATGCCCTCCAGCGTGGCCATGGGCAACGGGATGCAGATACTGATGGGCGGCCTGGTCTTCGTCCTCATCGCGCTGGCCGCCGGCGAGCCCTCGCGTCTCCACCCCGACCGGATCACGGCGACCTCGCTCTTCGCGCTCGCCTACCTGGGGCTGGCTGGAGTGATCGCGTTCACGTGCTACATGTGGCTGATCCGCGTCGCGCCCGTCGTACTGGTCTCGACCCAGAGCTACGTCAGCCCGGTGGTTGCGGTGCTGCTCGGGGTCCTCATTCGCGGCGAAGCAATCGCGCCCCGGGAGCTGATGGCGGGCGCGGTCATCCTGGCCGGGGTGGTGCTGATCGCCTCAGCGCCGCTGCTCGTGTCAACGGGTCGCGCCGACGACGTTCGAGCCGGCCGCGCCGCGTAGGCGACTCGCCGCCTAAGACTCGCCGCCCGACCCTCCGTCGCGCTTGGCCTTCTCCTGCGCGGTCACGACCAGCACAAGGCCCCCGAGCACGCCGCCCTCCAGGAGGCCGTAGATGACGGACCGCAGGAGCGGCTGGTTGAAGGGACCCAGATTGATCAGGAAGAGGAGCACCACCAGGCTCGGGATCGC
>CAZHAC010000441.1:0-1996 GCA_964529765.1 uncultured Actinomycetes bacterium | reverse complement strand
GGGCAAGCCACCGGACGACGTGCTGCAAGCTTGCCAGCAGTACGAGGCTCAGCTGCCAAACCAGGGCAGGGGCAACGCTCCGACCGCCGAAGACATACGCCTCAGCCGCCAACTGGCCGCCTGCATGCGTCAGAACGGTGAGCCCAACTGGCCAGATCCGAACGCCGACGGCACCTTCCCGCTCACGCCCGAGCTCCAGGCGGAGGGCAAGAGCACGACCGTCCGGGCGGCCATGCAGGCCTGCGCGCGTTACATGCCCTCCGGCCACATCGCCTTCTCGCAGGCCAGCGGCTCGTGATGCGCCGCCGTACGACCCTGATGGTGATAATGGCGGCCGCTGCTGGCGTGCTGGTCACGACCGCAGCGGCCAAAATGGCTACGCCGCCGCGCGACGCGGGCGCCACTACGGTCCCGACGGGGACTGCCCAGGTGCTCCGGACGACGCTCACCTCGCGGCAGCAGGTGAGCGGGACCCTCGGCTACGCGGCGGCAACACCGCTGGTCGCCCCCGCCGGATCAACGCCCGCCCAGGTGGCGCAGGCGCAGGGGGCGGCCAATCAGGCCGCGGTCGCCCTGCGCAACGCCCGCACCGCGCAATCGCACGCCAACACGACCGGACCCCAGGGCCAGCAGGCCGCGGACCAGGCGCAGGCGGCGGTGGACTCGGCGCAGGCTCAGGCGAACTCGACATGGACAGCGCTCCAGGCCACGCTTGACACGGAGGCCGTGCCGCCCGGCGTACTGACCTGGCTGGCCCAGCCCGGCGCCACCATCGGACGCGGCGAGCGTCTCTATGAGGTGAACGGCCAGCCAGTCGTCCTGATGCTGGGCGCTCAACCCATGCACCGCCGCCTGGCGAGTGGCGCCAGCGGGACCGACGTCAAACAGCTGGAGGAAAACCTGCTCGCTCTCGGCTTCGGTTCGCACGCCGGGCTGGTCGCCGACGGCAACTTCGGTGCCGCCGATGCCGCGGCGGTCTGCGAGTGGCAGGCCGCGCTCGGAGTTCCGCAGACAGGGGTCGTCGACCTCGGGGCGATCGTTTTCGCGCCAGGTCCGGTCCGCGTTGCCGGGCTGCACGGCGGAGTCGGCTCGGCCTACGCGCCGAACCAGCCGGTGATCGACGTGACCGACACGTCGCGCATCGTCTCGGTCTCGCTCGACGCCGCGCTCCAGCGAAACGTCAAGGTCGGTGACGGGGTCACCGTTCAGCTGCCCGGGGTCAACCAGCCGGCCGCCGGGAAGGTGAGCGCGGTATCGAGCGTGGCGCAGACCGCGTCCGGCTCTGGCGGACAGCAGCAGCAGGGACCTGTGCACGCGACTGTGGCAGTGACGATCCGGCTCGACGATCCCAATGCCGGTGCCGGGCTCGACCAGGCGCCCGTCCGGGTGGCGATCACGGATTCGGTGCGCAGCAACATCCTCGCGGTTCCGGTAACCGCGCTGGTCGCCCAGAGCGACGGGACATTCGCCGTCCGAGTCGTGCACGGATCAGCACGAACGCCCCTCAAGGTCACGACCGGGGTGTTCGGTGACAACGGCCTGGTCGAGGTCTCGGGGCAGGGGCTCACCGCCGGTGAGCTGGTGGAGGTACCGAAGCAACTGTGAGCGCTGTTCTCGAACTGATCGATGTCGTCAAGACGTACCCGGGCGACCCGCCCGTACCCTCGCTGCGCGGGGTGTCGCTCCGCATCGAAGCCGGCGAGCTGCTGGCGATCGTCGGACACAGCGGCTCGGGCAAGACGACCCTGCTGCACGTGATGGGAACGCTCGACCGGCCTTCGAGCGGCACCGTTCGTGTGGGCGGCGAGGACTGTTCGACGCTGCCCGACGCCGAGCTGGCGGGGATCCGGGCTCGCCGCCTGGGCTTCGTCTTCCAGCAGTTCTTCCTGCTCGACGGCCTGAGCGCGCTCGAAAACGTTGCCCAGGGACTTATCTACCGCGGCATTCCGCCCGGCGAGAGACTGGCTGCGGCATCCGCCGCCCTTGAGCGGGTCGG
>CAZHAC010000440.1:0-2000 GCA_964529765.1 uncultured Actinomycetes bacterium | reverse complement strand
GCGCCGTCGCCGAACATGCAGAAGACGACGTCCTTCTGCTGCCGGTACTTGATCGAGAATCCGGCTCCGGTCGCCAGCGGCAGGTGACCGCCGACGATCCCATAACCGCCCATGAATCGGTGGCTGTAGTCGAAGATGTGCATCGAGCCGCCGCGCCCGTGGGCGACGCCCGTCTCCCGGCCGAAGAGCTCGGCCATCACCGCGCGCGGGTCGACACCACGTGCGATCGCGTGCCCGTGCTCTCGATAGCTCGTGTAGATGTAGTCGCCTGGCTGGAGCGGCACGATGCCGCCGACGACCGTCGCCTCCTCGCCCAGGTTGAGGTGGCAGTAGCCCCCGATCTTGGCGCGCGTGTACTCGACCTGCGCCCGCTCCTCGAAGCGGCGGATGAGGTACATCAGCCGGTAGAGCTTCAGGAGGTCGTCCCGGTGCTCCTTCGTGATCTCGAGCTTGGCGGGATCGATCGAGAGCTGGAGCGCCGGCTTCTCCGGCTTGGGGACCAGGCCGTCCTCGGCTATCGGCGGGCTGTGGTCGGCGCTGGCCGATCTCTGCACGCGGACGTCTGCTTTCGCCACTGGCGCAGTCTCCTTTGGTTGCTCGCCTGATTGCTCGGAGGCGCTGGCCGCCGAAGGCGGCGCGGCTTGTACGGTGGGGCGGGCCGCCGCCGGCGGCGCCGCTTGGGCTCGTCGTCTCGGATTGGCGATGTCGATCGCGCGGCCTTCGGCCGCCAGGGCTGCCTGCAGCAGCGACTCCGCCATCGTCGGGTGGGCGTGGATGGTGAGGTCGAGCTCGTCCACCGTCAGGTTCTGCTGCACGGCCAGGGTCGCCTCGGCGATGACGTCGCTCGCACGCGGGCCGACGATCGCGACCCCGAGGATGGTTCCCTGTTTGCCGTCCGCGACCACCTTGACCGCGCCTTCCGGCTGGCCGAGCGTGAGCGCTCGGGCGGAGGCCGCGAGCGGGAAGCGGCCGACGGTCACATCGATGCCCTGGTCGCGCGCGTCCTTCTCCGTCATGCCGACGTTCGCGATCTCGGGATCGGTGTAGATGCAGTTGGGAACGGCGTGGTAATCCGGTCTGCGATCGCTGTGACCGACGATGTTCTCGACCGCGCACACCCCCTCGTAGGAAGCGACGTGGGCGAGCATGATGCCCCCGATCACGTCGCCGATCGCCCAGACGCCATCGACGTTCGTGCGCAGGTGGTCGTCGACCAGGATGCGGCCCCGGTCGGTCTCGACGCCGGCGGTCTCCAGGCCCAGGCTGTCGGTGTAGGGCCGCCTGCCGGTCGCCAGCAGGACAACGTCGGCGTCGACCTTCTGCTGCTCACCCCCGGCCTCGAAGAGGACGCTCAGCCCGGCCTTCGACTTCCTGACTTCCGACACCTTGGCCTCGGTGGTCACCTGCCCGCCCAGGCCCTTGAAGTGCCTGACGTACAGGTTCACCAGGTCGCCCTCGACCATGGGGAGGACCTGCGGCATCATCTCCAGCACCGATACCTCGGTTCCGAGGCTGGCGAAGAGCGCTCCCCATTCCATGCCGACGACACCGCCGCCGATCACGGCCAGCCGCTTCGGAACCTCCTTCAGCTCGAGGATCTGGTCCGAGTTGATGGTGTGCTCGACGCCCTTGATGGGGATCGTCGCCGGCGCCGACCCGGTGGCGATGACGATGTCCTTGGCCTCGAGGGCGCCGTCACCGACCTTCAGCTTGCCCTTCCCGGCAAAGCTTGCGGCCGCGTTGTACACGGTGACGCCGTTCGACTTCATCAGCGTGCCGATCCCTGAGCTCAGCTGATCGACCACCTTGACGCGACGTTCCTGCGCCGCTGTGAAGTCAAAGCGGGCGTTGTCGGCGACCACCCCGAGGGGGGCACCGGTCTTGACCGCGTGATAGAGCTCCGACGACTGGAGCAGGGCCTTGGTGGGGATGCAGCCGCGGATGGTACAGGTCCCACCGAGCCTGTCCTTTTCGATGATCGCCACCCGGGCACCGAGTTG
>CAZHAC010000439.1:0-2005 GCA_964529765.1 uncultured Actinomycetes bacterium | reverse complement strand
CGGTGGACCAATCCTGCGATTCCGTTGGGGGCGATGAACACGACCAAGATGAGCAGGACCCCAAATGCGAGATCTGGTTTGCCACCGGGTAACTTCTCAGCGAAGAACGGCAGCCACACGATCAGGATCGCGCCCAACACCGGGCCCCACACGTAGGCCAGACCGCCGATGACGACGCCGATCAAAAGCTGCAGCGATAGGGTGAGGCTGTAGCTGTCGGGGTTCACGTAGGCGAAATCAATGACCAGCAGCGAGCCCGCGACTCCTGCGTAGAAGGCGCTTAATCCGAAGGCGAGAGTCTTGTAGTAGGGCAGGCTGATGCCGTTAGCCGTGGCCGCTGTCTCGCTATCGCGGATCGCCATCCAGGCGCGGCCGGTGCGTCCACTCAAGAGCAGCCAGGAGGGCACGAAAACGATGGCGAAAACCATCCAGCCGAGGAAGTAGTCCCACTGCTCGTTGCTCAACGGGAGGCCGAACGGCGGCTCCACCGCCGGTATGGCGACGCCGACGTGGCCGCCCGTGAACTTGTCGTAGTTGTTGAGCACCGGTGTCACCGAGAGCGCGAGCGCAAATGTGGCCAGCGCGAGGTAGATCCCGCGCAGCCGGAGAGCGGGGATTCCGACCAGCAGCCCGACCAGGCCCGCGAGGAGACCGCCGATCGGGATCGTCAGAACGTAAGGCCAATGAGCGCGCGCAACCAGCAGCGCAGTCGCGTAGCTGCCGATCGCCATGAACGCGCCGTTCCCGAGCGAGATCTGCCCGTTGTACCCGGTCAGGATGTTGAGGCCGACGATCGCGATCGCGAAGGCCGCTACCAGCGCGAAATTGAAGGTCTGAAATTTGTCGGTCAAGTTGGGGATTGCGATGAAGGCCAGCAGAGCGGCGGCGGCCGGGACGAGCGAGGGCCAGTTGTCGCGACTGACGACCCGGCTCATACCCGGCGCGCCTCGGCGCGACCGAGTAGGCCAGCAGGCCGGACAACGAGCACGAGCACGATGACCAGCAGCGCGAACGGCGTCCGCAGGTTCTCACCCCCGGGCAGATAGGTGCCGATGAGAGCCATGAGCACCCCGATCAGGATGCCGCCGATAACCGAGCCGACGGGGCTTTCGATCCCGCCCAGCACCGCGGCCGCGAAGGCGAAGAGAAGTACCGACTGCATCATGAACGGGTCCAGGAATACGACCGGGGCGATCATCATCCCCGACACTGCCCCGACGGCCGCTGAGAGGCCCCACCCGATGGCCAGCATCCAGCTCGTCCTGACTCCCAGGAGCCGGCTCGACTCCGGATAGAGCGCGGCCGCGCGCATCGCCAGCCCGAGCTTGGTGTACCGGAAGAAGATGGCCATCGCGGCCAGCACGGCGAGCGTGACGCCGATGATGCCGAGGTCCTGGACGCCGATGTAGACCCCGTCGAAGCTGACCGAGTTCTGCGGGAATGGACAGCAGAAGGTCTTGAAGATGTAGCCCCAGTTCATGCCGGCTAGGCCGTTGACGATCGAGAAGAGCCCGAGCGTGACGATCACGAGCGTGAGCAGCGGCGCCCCCTCGAAGGGCCGGATCAGGATGCGCTCGATCAGCACCCCGGCCAGGAAGGAGAGGACGACGGTGATCCCGAATGCCACCCAGAAGGTGCTCACGAAGCCGAGATGGACGCCGTTGAAGCCGAACTTGGCGCCGAGCAGGCCGAAGTCGCCGGCGACGAGTGCGTAGGCGATGAAGGTGGAGAACATGGCCATCTCGCCCTGCGCGAAGTTGGCGATGTCCATCGCTCGATAGATGAGGACAAGGGCGAGCGCCAGGCTGGCATAGACGGCACCGTTGGCAATCCCGCTCACGACCTGCTGGAGGGCGCCGGTCAGGGTGAAGTGGGCGGCGAGCGCGATTCCCGTCATCAGCCCAGGTATGACTTGCGCACTGACTCGTGTTGCAGGAGGTCGGGCGCCGCGCCCTCGAGGACGATGCTGCCCACCTCGAGCACGTAGGCGTAGGTGGCGGTCTTG
>CAZHAC010000438.1:0-2005 GCA_964529765.1 uncultured Actinomycetes bacterium | reverse complement strand
ATAACAAGCCCTGTGGGCGGCTACCTGGCCGACCGCTGGGGAGCCCAGCCGATGACGGTGATCGGGACACTTCTGATCGCCGCTGGACTCGCCCTGGCCGCGCCCCTGCCTGGCAGCTGGCAGCCTCTGGACCTGGGTTGGCGGCTGAGCCTGGTCGGAATCGGCGTCGGCCTCTTCGCGGGTCCGAACATGGCCGTCGCCCTGCAGCAGGCACCTCGCCACCTGCTGGCGACCGCGGGCGCTACCACCAGTCTCGCCCGGAGCCTGGCCTTCGCGTTGGGACCGGCGATCGCGACGATTCCCTGGGCGCTCAAGGCTTACTCGACGACCGGGATGCGGGAAGCGGTGGTGGTGAGCGCGGGACTGGCGGCTGTCGGCGCCGCCGCCAAGGGCGCCAGTGTGGTCCAGCACCGGCGTGCAGCTCGAGCGCGAGCCGAGACCGAGTCGGAACGCCGGGTAGCCTGACGTCGGACAACGGAGCATGGATCAAAGCGAGCTGATCGAGCTCATCCGGGAGGCGGTGCCGGCCGGCGCGGGCGGCCGTTGGGCCGATCTGGGCGCGGGAGATGGCAACTTCACGGTCGCACTGGCCACTCTCCTCGGCCCGACGGCGCAGCTCACAGCCATCGATCGCGACGCGAATGCGCTGGAGCGACTGGCTACGCGGCTGCCGGCCGCCAATGTCCTGGTCGCCGACTTCCAGCAGCCCGTGGACCTTGAGAACCTGGACGGCGTACTGATGGCGAACTCGCTGCACTTCGTCCGCGACAAAGCGCCCGTGCTCGCGCGCGTGCTCGGCCTGCTGCGACCGGGTGGCCGCTTGGTGCTGGTCGAGTACGCCACCGACCGCGGCAACCCCTGGGTGCCCTACCCGTTCAGTTACGAAAGGTGGGAAGGGCTGGCGGCTCAGGCGGGATTCATCGAGACCAGCCTGGCGGGCGAGCGGCCGAGCCGCCATTTCGGCTCGATGTACGCAGCGGTGTCGTTCCGCCCGGCCTAGCAGGCTCCGGAAGCGCGCGCAGAGGCCGGGACCGCAAGCGGCCCCAGCCTCGGGCCTTCCAAGCCGCGAACGTCAGCCTCTTTACGCGTGCTGCATGAGCCGGTTGGCGATCTCCTGCAGTTCGCCCGGGTCATAGCCGGGTGCGAAGACCTGCGGCTCGGGGTCCAGGTTCAGAACCGGCGCGCCCTCGGGCGGCCCGTCCTGGACTCGCAGCTCACCGCCATCCTCCCAGTGGTTGCCCTTCCAGATGCTGCTGATCTCGCGGTAGTCGTCCGGGCTGAAGCGGTACAGGGTCCGGTGGCTGCCCTGGTCGTTGAACTTCTTCGCCTCGGGGATGTCGTTGTTCGAGATCCGCGGGATGTTGAGCATCTTGGTGACCTCGACGCCCGTCAACTCCTGAAGCGCCATGGCGTATGCCGTCTGATGCACTCCTCCCCGCACCAGCAGGTAGCCGCACAGCTGGTGGGCCACGGGATTGTCTGCCATCTCGTAAACGCGGAGCTTGCCCATCCGAGCTCCGGTTTCCAGGAAGAAGTTGTGCAGCATGTCGGTGACCACGTCGCCAGAGTTGAAGATGTAGTCGCCCTGCCACGGAGCGCCGTTCGAGTTGGCACAGAGTGCGCCCTGGCCGGTCCCCAGGAAGAACTGCGGATTACCGACTCCGGACACCCCAGCGAGCGGAGAGTTGGGCGACCAGTGTTCCTCGCGCGGTCGCTCTGTGGCGCCGGTCAGGAGGCTGTTGATGGTGGCGGCGACCGCTTCGATGTGCCCGTACTCCTCGGCCGCGATGTTCGCAACCAGGTCGTAGAAGGGCTTGAGCTGCCGCTTACCGCGGAAGTTGAACGACTGGTACGTGTAGTTCATCAAGGTGGACATTTCGCCGTAGCGGCCCCCGAGCAGCTCCTGCACGGCGCTGGCAGCCTTCGGATCGGCGTGCTCGGCCATCGGGATCTCGACCTGGAGTCGGTCGATCCTGAGAATCATTGCTGCTCCTCCTGATTCGGC
>CAZHAC010000437.1:0-2007 GCA_964529765.1 uncultured Actinomycetes bacterium | reverse complement strand
GATGGAAATCCTTCGCAACATGGCGCGCCGGAAGCTGCGATCGGCGCTCACGATCTCGGGCATCGTGATCGGGATCCTGGCGCTGACCACGATGGGCGCGATGGCGTCCAACTTCAACGCGCTGCTCGATGGTGGGGTGAAGTACTTCGGCGGTTCGATCCAGGTCGGGCCTAACAACAGCCAGTTCGGCTCGCTGATCACCACCGAGAAGGTTGAGCAGATCAAACAGGTTGATGGAGTGGTGGCTGCCTTCGGGTCGATCAGCCTCTCGGCCAAGCCCGGCGAGGTAGCGGCAGTCAGCTTCGGAGTGCCGGACACGATCACCAGCTATGACCCGGCCAGTAACAAGTATTCGGCGCTCCAGACGACGATCGCCCAGGGCCGTGACCTGGCCGAGAACGCCAGCGGCGAGGTGGTTCTGGGTTGGACGATGGCCCGGGAGTTCGGCAAGAAGCCGGGCGACGGCATCGCGCTCCCGATCAAGCCGAAGGATGCCAAGCCGGACTTCGTCCAGAAAACGTTCACCGTCGTCGGGACGCTGAACAAGACCCAGACAGCCCCTGACAACTTCGCGGAGATCAGCCTCGCGGACGCCCAGTTCCTGCTCGGCGCGGGTCTCCCCGACGCCCTTAAGGGCCGGGTCGACACCAGCACCCTGGCGACCGGGATCACGGTCTACGGCAAGCCGGGCGCCAACCTCGACAAGCTGGCCGACAGGATCAACGCCGAGGTGCCTGGTGTCAAGGCGATCCAGCCGAGCGTCCTCGTCAACGCCTTCAAGTCGGGCGGCGCCATCTTCACCGCCATCACCACAGGAGCCGCTCTGCTGGCGCTGGTCATCGGTGGCCTGGCGGTCATCAACACCATGCTCATGGCGGTCACCGAGCGGGTGCGTGAGATCGGCCTCAAGAAGGCGGTGGGCGCACACACCCGCGACATCATGCTCGAGATCCTGACCGAGTCCACCGCTATCGGGCTGGTTGGCGGACTCCTGGGATTTGGCATTGGGGCCGCTATCGTGTCGGTTGCGAACGCGGCCACACCGCCCTCGCAGTCGACCCTCTTCCTGATCACGCCCGGCCTGACGATCCTCGCGCTCGGCTTTGCCGTGGCCCTGGGCGCACTCGCCGGCATCATCCCCGCCTTCCACGCCGCCCGGCTCGATCCGGTCGTCGCGCTGCGGGCGCAGTAAGGAGCAGCCAGGTGGCCGAACTCGAGATAGTCGAGCTGACCAAGCACTACCAGCAGGGCAAGGCGACGGTGAAGGCGCTGGACGGCGTCTCGCTCAAGATCGACGACGGCGAGTTCGTCTCCGTGGTCGGACGTTCCGGCTCGGGCAAGACGACCTTCCTGGACGTTGTCGGCCTGCTTTTGCGCCCAACGTCGGGCACGGTCCGAATCGACGGCGTGGACACGACCGGGCTCAATGACGGCCGGCGCGCCGACCTGCGAGGTGAGCGCCTCGGCTTCATCTTCCAGGAATACAACCTGATGCCGACTCTGACCGCCCTCGAGAACGTGATGCTGCCGCTTCGATACAACAAATCGAGGCGCGGTGGTGGTCGCGAGCGGGCCCTCAGGCTGCTCGAGGATGTCGGTCTGGCCGACCGCGCCCACCACCGCCCCGCCGAGCTATCGGGTGGTCAGCAGCAGCGGGTTGCCGTGGCGCGGGCTTTCATCAACCAGCCGACTCTGGTTCTCGGCGACGAACCGACCGGCAACCTGGACACGCAGTTGGCCCAGGAGCTCCTCGACCTGATGCGCCGGATGAACGCGGAGCGCGGCGTTACCTTCGTGATCGTCACTCACGACCAGGACCTGGCCGACCAGACCGACCGGATCATCCGGCTGAAGGACGGCAAGGTGGTCGCGGACGGCCCCGGCAGCGGTCCGCGAGCCGCCGAAGTAGCCTGACTTTGGCACGGCCCCTCCCCGCGTGACTAGGATCGCTCGCTCGCGTCCGCGGCCTGACCTGGATGGGTCGGGCCCTCGCCCGCGCCAGTCTTC
>CAZHAC010000436.1:0-2025 GCA_964529765.1 uncultured Actinomycetes bacterium | reverse complement strand
GACGCCGAGCAGCAGGCCGTACGCCCGGCGCTAGGGGACATGGGGAGGGCGCCGGAGAACAACCTGATCAGCGGTGGAAATCGGCTACCCCAGGATATTGCGGTCGACCCACGAGCCCCAAGGCCGCTGCCCCTGGACCGTCCCATCGGTCGATCCGCGACTCAGAACGAGGCTCTGCAGTCGAGGATCGAGGAGCTGCAGGCGCAGGGCGCGACGCACATCCGCGTAAACCAGCAACAAGTAAACGCTGCTGGCGAGCGGGTAGGTACCAACCGCCCCGACCTCCAATACACCCTGAACGGCCGAAGGTATTACGAGGAGTACGACACCTCTCAGTCTCTACGCGGTCCGGCTCATGAGCAGCGCATCACATCTAACGATTCGACCGGACTAGTCATCCTGCACACCGTAGACTGAGTAGTCGTGCGGTTGCTGGCGAACGAAGCTTACGCACCGATCACGTCGCAGATTGGCTTTCTCGAGGGAGACCTCGACCGAGTAGCGGGAGAACTCATCAATTGGCGAGGCGAGCTGTCGTCCGATGTGCCGCCTGCGATAACGCACCTTCACGAGCCCTTCCCCGAAGTGTTGGCAGCCCTTCAACCGCTCACCAGTCATGTAACACCAAGGGAGTTGGTTGTCGGCACAGTGTCTTCCTGGACCGCGTACTTCGATAATGGGATACGCGGCCCCGATCCAGTCCCCGTGATGAGTTATCTCGCCCGCCGAATGAAAACCCGTGCTCTGGCGATCAGCGCAATCCCTCACACCGCCGATAGTGTGAACGTCGAACGTGGCCGTTACGGAGCCGTTTCGTTCGAGCTCTTTGGTCCGAGCCGGACCCATTTCTTGAACTACATCCGAAGCGTAGCGCTCGTGTTCAATGGCCGCAAATGGGAGTTCGCTCTTGGCGGGGAGCCGCAGCCATTTGAGGAGCTCGACGCATACCGCGCTCGCAAGGTGAATGAACGTTTCACCTTCGAGATGCTGGATCGCTATTGCGGTGCCCTCGGCGTGCATCCCTTTGACGAGTCCTTCTACCGGGCTGAGGCCGTGCTTATCGACCGAAAACTATCGGTCCCAGTAGAGGCTATGTCGTTGACGTTGAGCGAGGCGCAGCGGTGGCTGGAGATCCACTGAGTTCCACGACCCAATCAGGGCCCGGATACAGATATCCCGCGACAGCGGGGCCTACAGGAGGGAATGGACCGAGTGTCCCAAGCAGACTGCAGTAGACCGTTGACTGTCGTGGCAGGACCTCGTTGAGGATGTGAATCGTGAGGCGCGCGGCCGGAAGGCCACTGGTCGCCAAGTCTGTCCCGGCAGGGCTGCGAGAAGGTTTCTGAGAGAGCTCCTGGCCGTTAACGGCTAGCGGGTCGGGGGCTACAGGGCCGCCGGGCGGGCTCGCCACGGCATCGTGTCGTACACCTACGACGCCGCCGACCGGCTCTTGAAGGCGGGCTGCGACACCCTCGGCTTACGACGCCTTCGGGCAGCTGGTCTCCCAGACCGACTCCCTGGGGAACGCCCAGGAGAACGTCTACGACGGAGGCTCGCTGCTGCTCCGGCGGCAGGTCGGGGCCGCCAACTGGAACCTGGTGGTCGGCGCCGGGGAGCCGCTCTCGGTGCTCGGGATCAACGGGTCGGGTCGCGCCGGGCAGCAGAGCTACCTGGGGTCAGACGCCCAGGGCTCGCTGGTCGGAAGCACCGACAAGGCGGGCGCTTCGGCGGGCTCGGCCGCCTACGGCGACTTCGGGTCGCCGCTCTCGGCGCCGCAGTCCTCGATGACGGGGGTGCCCGGCGGCTCCTCGAAGACGGTCGCCAACTACCAGGACTTCGGCTACCTGGGCCAGCCCTTTGACTGGGCGCCGTCTTCGGGGCGCCGAAGACGATCAACCGCTACGCCTACGCGCTGGACAACCCGTCCACCTTCAGCGACCCCTCGGGGCTCTTCATCCGGGAGGGGCTGGACATGGCGGTGACCGCGATCCCCTACGTGGGCGCCGTCTACCTGCTGATCACCGC
>CAZHAC010000435.1:0-2029 GCA_964529765.1 uncultured Actinomycetes bacterium | reverse complement strand
TCTCCGAAAGCCCCGGGTGCGAGGGTGGCGGCCCTCTCTCCCGAGTCTTTGACCGTCGGGCGGCAGTCGTTGGATCCCGCTGACCCTTGGGTGGCGGGCACTGCCAAGCAATCCGAGTCGCAAGGAGCGTAATCGGAGCATGGAGCGACTTTCAAGTGCGACCATCTCTGGCGTGAGGAGGGTGCCGTTCAGGACCCCGCTCGAACAGTCGCTGGTAGCCGGCGCTTAGAGGGCGGCGGCGGCCGGCGGCTCGCCGGAGGCCAGTTCGTAGCCGGTTTGCGCGCGCTTGGCTCGGTACATCGCGGCGTCCGCACGCCGGAGCAGGGCGTCGGCGGAGGCGGCATCGGCCGGAAAGGTGGCGATGCCGATGCTGAGCCCAATCGAGCAGGCGGAGCCATCGATTTCGAACGCCGTACTGACTGTGTCAAGGAGCTTGCGCGCAGCTGCAACGGCGCCGTCGCCGCCCTCCTTGTCGAGCACCACAGCAAACTCGTCGCCGCCGATCCGGGCGACCGTGTCGGCCTCCCGCAAGCACCCGCGCATGCGCACGCCAACTTGCTGGAGGAGGCGGTCGCCGGCGTGATGACCGAGAGCGTCGTTGACCGGTTTGAAGCGGTCGAGGTCGACGAGCAGTACGGCAAGCTGACCTCGATGGCGCTTGGCCGCCCGCAGCGCCTGTTCGAGCCGGTCGCGGAAGAGGATGCGGTTGGGTAGGCCCGTAAGCGGGTCATGGGCCGCGCGGTGCGCCAGTTCCAGCTCGTGGTTCTTGCGCAGGTCGACGTCCTCCAGCATGAGGAGGGCATACGCCATCCCGGTCTCGTCGTTCGCGGCGACCGAGGCCAGGGTGAGGTTGCCCCAGAACGGCTTACGCTCCGCCGACAAGTGTTTGGCCTCCAGGGCGCCGGCGTCTCGGATGCCCTCGGCCAGTGAGCGGAGGAGGCGCGTGAACTCTTGGCGCCGTCCCAGCTCGACTACGTCCTGATAGGGGCGGCCGGCCAGTTCGGTGACGCCGAGCATGCGGCACAGGCTGGGGTTGGCGTCGATGATGATTCCGCCGGCATCGAGACGGGCCATTCCGAGCGGCGATCGCTCCCACACCCGGGCGACATCGGCCGCTGCCTGCTGCCAGGCGGACAGGGCACGAGCGAGGCTGCCGACCTCGTCCTCACGTTCGATGAAGGGGACTCGCGTCGGCCGTCCCACCGCGAGCTCCTTGGCGGTGCCGGTAAGGCGGGCGATGGGGTTTAGCAAACCGTTGACGACGGCCAAGGCCAGCAGCCCGATTGCCAGCGCCTCCACCAGGAAACCGCCGTAAAAGACCCGCAGGTGATCCGCGTTCCGCTGCTGCATGACGGCGTCCGCCTTCGCGTTGGCGTCCTGGACGGTCTGGGAGAACGACGTCTCGACAGCCTGGAATGTGGACAGCAGCGCCTGGCCTTCGGCCTGATCAACGTTGAGCTGGCCGGGGCTCGGACGCGCCTCGGCGGCCAGCCGGGTGGCCTGCGACCAGGTCTGCCAGGCAGCCGTGGCGGCATGAACGGAACGCTCTCTGCTGGCCAGGGCGGCGCGCAGGGCGTCCTGGTCGACCTTCTCCTGAGCGGCGCTGAGGCTGGCGCTCATCTGCAGGTAGTCGGCCAGCAGCTCCTCGCGGGCGCCCGGCACGTTGGTCGTGGCGACCGCCTTCGTATACGTGAGCAGGGCGGCGTCGGCGTCGGTCATGGCGCGCAGCAGAGCGCGGTTGTCGGCGTCCAGCTGGCGGACCGTCTGCTGGTGCGTCTGCGCGCCAACCAGGCGAGACTCGTCGTAGTTGTCGAACGCGACGAGACCAGCCAGCACGGCCAAGCCGAGCCCGGTGGCGACTAGGGCGCGTCGGCGTAGGGTAAGCACGGCCCCGACGTTGACCCTCCCTCCCATGTCGACGAGGATATTGGTCGCGGGGGCGGGGAGCTCCCTGCTAATGCAGGGAAGTCGGTTGGGTGCCGGTCGATAGAATCTGAAGTTCCCAGGCCGTGGGCCCGTGGCGCAGCTG
>CAZHAC010000434.1:0-2030 GCA_964529765.1 uncultured Actinomycetes bacterium | reverse complement strand
CCGGCATGACGGCGGGGGCTGTCAAAGGCTGAGCGCCCAGGCGTCGCGCCGGCTCATCACGCTGGTGCTGCTCGCCCCGGCGGTGTTCTTCGTCCTTGGCGTCATCGCCTATCCGTTGGGCCTCGCCGTCTGGTACAGCCTGACCGACGCGACGGTGGGTGAACCGGGCAGATTTATCGGGCTCACGCAGTACTCCTACCTGGCTCGCGATCCGCAGTACCGCGCGGCGCTCTGGCACACCTTCGCCTACGACGGCCTTTCGGTGGCGCTCAAACTAGTGCTCGGCACCGCGATCGCCGTCGCGCTCATCGGGCCCTTCCAGGGCCGACGCATCGTTTACACCCTGCTGTTGCTACCACTCCTGTTCCCGGTCGTGATGGTCAGCATCACCTGGTACTTCCTGCTCTCGGACGTCGGCGGCTCCTTCAACTACGTCCTCCGGCACGCGGGCATCATCCACCAGGAGTACGCCTTCCTCGGAACCGGAAGGTCGGCTCTCCTGAGCCTCGTAGCGATCAACGTCTGGCACGGCACGCCGCTCTTCATCGTCCTGGCGCTGGCCGGCCTGCAGTCGGTGCCTCGCGACCTTCTCGACAGCGCGCTTGTCGACGGCGCCGGCGCCCGGTCGCGGTTCTGGCACATCCAACTGCCGGCGCTCATACCCCTGCTGGCGCTCGCCAGCCTGCTCTCGGTCCTCGGCACCTTCGGCGATTACGCGATCGTCCACCTCGTCACCGGCGGGGGGCCGGGCGGTGAGACGCACATCATCAGCAGCCTGGCCTTCGTGGAGGCCCTTCGCAACGGCGACCTGGCGACCGGCATCGCAACCGCCCTTTCGGTCGTTCCCGCCTACTTGGCGGGCCTGGCGACGGTGGTCTGGATCCTGCTCCGGCGATGAACGCCCGGCGCTTGGTCTGGATCCTCGGCCTCGGGGCGGCACTCGTGGTTGCGCTGGTGCCTTTCTACTGGATGGTCCTGATTTCGCTAACCCAGACGAGCGAGATGGTCTCCTACGCGAATCCCTGGGTGCCCGCCTCCGATTCTTCGATCGCCAACTACGCCAGCCTGCTCACGTCCTCGCGGTTCGGCCGCTGGATGCTCAACACGCTGATCGTGACGGCGGGAAGCGTTCTCATCGCGCTCGTCGCAAGCCTGGCGGCGGCGTTCGCGATCGTGCGGATGCGGGTAAGGCTCGGGCACGGCCTGCTCGCGATCCTCCTTGCGACCTACGTCTTCCCCCAGACCGTTCTCGCGCTGCCGCTCCTGCTGATGATGAGCCAGCTCCACCTCGAGAACACCGTCTTCGCCCTTCTGCTCGCTTATCCAGGCCTTGTCATCCCGTTCGGCACCTGGGCGCTCTGGTCCCTGCTCTCGCGGGACGACTTTCGGGAGGTGCTCGAGCAAGCGCGGATGGAGGGCGCGGCCGGCTTCGCCCTTGTCCGCCATGTGCTCTTGCCGCTGGCTCTCCCTTCCCTGGCCGCGGTTGCAATCTTCGGCGTGGCGATCGCCTTCAACGACTACCTCTACCTCTTCGCCCTCATCACCGGGGACCAGGCGACGACCGTCATGGGTGGGGTCGAGACGACCAACGTGGACGTGGAAAACCCGGGCTTCAATTTCGCCGCCATGCTGCTCGGCGCGGCCCCGCTGGCACTGCTCTGCGCGTGGTATGCGGAGCGCTACGCGGGGAGGCTGGCGGTAACGGCAGGTGAACTATAGGATTGCCGGCATGGCGTCAGTCACATACGAGCACGTCACCAAGCGGTTCTCCGCAGACACGGCTGCGGTGAACGACCTCTCCCTGGAAATCAAAGACGGCGAGTTCATGGTCCTGGTCGGGCCTTCCGGCTGCGGAAAGTCGACCGCTCTGCGCATGCTGGCGGGACTCGAGGAGATCAGCGATGGCGACATCAGGATCGCCGATCGGGTCGTCAACGACGTCCCCGCCCGCGATCGGGACATCGCCATGGTGTTCCAGTCCTACGCGCTCTACCCGCACATGAGCGTCTACGACAACATGGCCTTCGGCC
>CAZHAC010000433.1:0-2032 GCA_964529765.1 uncultured Actinomycetes bacterium | reverse complement strand
GCCCGGGGAGCCGGGGTGAGCGTTTACTTCCGGGACCCGGACGGCACGCTGCTCGAGTTCATCTCTTACGAGGAGCCGGCGGAGCAGCCGGGCTAGCGCGAGTGGCGGGGGCGCGTCTCTCTATGCCGGCAGCAGGCGAAGCGTCGTCCGCGCCGTGTCTGCGGGCCAGCGCCGGCCGTACTTTGGCCGGTAGGCCTCGTCTACTCGCCGGTTGACCTCCGGGTCCGCTTCCGGGTCCGCGCGGACGGGGATGGCGAGGGCATCGACACGGATCACCGCTCGGCCGTCGCGCCGCACCCGCTGGTACCAGCGCCCACGCGCGCCCAGGTAGGAGCGTACGAAGACCGCGTCACCGTCCACGACCACCCAGACGATCGTCGAGTGGCGCCGGCCGCCCTCCATGGCCTCGATGCGTATCTCGGCCGCATCGGAGAGCCGCTGGAGCTGCTCCTTGGTAAAGCTCTTGGTCTCGCCCACGGGCTTCCCCTGGTTTGGAGCCTACGACTGTGGCGGACGTGTTTAGGCTGGTCCTGGTTGTGCAGGATGTCCGCCTCGATCTGACCCCCTACCTGCCCACCGGGGCCCGCGAATTCGTGCCTGAGCGCGAGGACCGGGCAGCCTGGGCGCGCTGGCAGGCCTTTCGGCGGAGGCTGGAGCTCGATGTCAACCCCCACGACACGGTCGAGCCCGACGATGTCGCCGAGGTGGCGCTTCGGCGTCCGGAGCCCTTCTACGAGTCAAGGCACCTGGTCCTGGAGGGCGACCAAGAGGTGGTCAGCACTCTCTTTCTGTCCGCGGTGTTGCCAGGCAGCCCCGAGTACGACGGCAACCGCCATCTGATCTCCGCAGACATCAAGGTCCTGCCTGAGCGCCGCCGGCAGGGTCTTGCCTCGAGCTGGCTGCCGGCCATCGCCGCCTACGCTGCCAGCCGCGGCGCGCGCCTGGTGTCGCTCGACGCAGCGCACGAGGACGGTCACGCCTTCCTGGCCTGGCTCGGGGCTGAGGCGCGCCTGCGCGAATGGGAGAGCCGTCTGTGGCTTGACCGGGCGGACTGGGACCGGATTCGAGAGTGGTCCGCGATCGACGCCGGTTATATGCGACTGGAGCGCTACGACCCCTTCCCGCCCGAAGCGATCTGGGAGTCCTATTCGCGCGACTACACGGAGCTGACTCGGCACGTCCCCCGCGAGGACCTGGAGAAGGGGGACTGGATCCTGACGCCGGAGCGCATGCGTGAGCACCGGGCGCGGCTGGCGGAACAGCGGCGAACGCTTCACGTGCTGGCCGCCTTCGACGGCGAGGGGATGAGTGCGCTGACCGAGATCATCCGCTCCGAGCACGATCCCGCCGCGCTCGACCAGGAGCTGACCGCAGTGCACCCCCGAGCTCGAAGACGCGGCCTGGCCAGGTTTCTCAAGGCACGCCTCCTGCTCGACCTGCGCGATCGCTACGCCGAGGCCCGCTTCGTCCGCACCTGGAACGCGGGCTCCAACGACACCATGTGGGCGATCAACCAGGCTATGGGCTTCGAGCGCTACCGGCAGTGGGTCGCCTACCAGGTCGAGGTCGACCAGCTCCGCGACCGCATCGGTCAAACCTCCTGGTGGCCCGAGAGCGGGTCGGGAACCGGCGGCCTCTAGAACCCGCCCAGCCGAACAACACGGTCCGTCCGGCGGTTGAATGGAGGCATGGGACTTCTTTTTGGCTTCCACATGCCCAACTACACCCACCCGGGCACGCCCTCGGACCAGCTTTTCGACAAGGTGGTCGAGCAGGCTCGGGCGGCCGAAGCGGCCGGCTTCGGGCTCGTCACCGTGATGGATCACTTCTATCAGATACGCGGCATCGGTCCTGAGGAGGAGCCGATGCTCGAGGCGTACACGACGCTGGGCGCGCTCGCGACCCAGACCAGCCGGGTCCGCCTGGGCACGCTGGTCACCGGCGTCACCTACCGCAACCCGGCTCTTCTGGCCAAAATCGTGACGACGCTCGACGTGATCTCCAAGGGCCGGGCGGTCCTCGGCATCGGCGC
>CAZHAC010000432.1:0-2036 GCA_964529765.1 uncultured Actinomycetes bacterium | reverse complement strand
GCCTCGAGGGGCAGCTTGGCTGAGTCACCACCGAAGGTGTGGCCAGGCGTAACGGTCAGCAGGTTGGTGCCCAGCTGATCGAGCTGAGCCAGCACCCCGGCCCGGCTCGACTCCGAGATTCCGGACACGGACACCATCGCCGCGATGCCGATGGCGATGCCCACCGCGGACAGGGCGGAACGTAGGCGGCGGGCGCGCAGGCCGTAAAGACCGAGGCCGAGCACTTCGAGCGGGTTCATGCCGCGGTGTCCCTCACGATCCGTCCGTCCAGGATCTGGACTTGGCGGCCGGTGGCGGCCGCGATCTGGAGGTCGTGGGTGATGATGGCGACCGTCACCCCTTCTCGGTTGAGGTCGATCAGGAGGTCGAGGATCGCTCGCCCATTGGCGCTGTCCAGGTTGCCCGTGGGCTCGTCGGCGAGGATGATCGCAGGCGCGCCCACCAAGGCGCGGGCGATCGCGACCCGCTGGCGCTCGCCGCCCGACAGCTTTGACGGACGGTGCGTCAGGCGATGGCCGAGGCCGACCCGTTCGAGTGCCGTGGCCGCCAGGCGGCGGCGCTGGCGCCGGTCGACTCCCTGGTAGAGCAGCCCGGCGGCGACATTGTCCAAAGCGCTGACCTCCTCGAGCATGAAGAAGTGCTGGAAGACGAACCCGATTGTTCGCGCACGAAGCCTCGACAGCTGGCTATCGCTCATTCGCGTGACCGTGTTTCCGTTCACGCTGACCACGCCTTCGCTGGCCCGGTCGAGCGTGCCCATGATGTGCAGGAGCGTGCTCTTGCCTGAACCCGAGGGTCCGACGATGGAGAGCATCTCGCCCGCGCGCACGACCAGCTGGACATCCCGCAGCACGTCAACCGGCGGGTCTCCGGGATAGATCTTGGCTACGCCTTCAAGGCGCAGCACCATCGCGTCACTCATTGGGCCGGTACCACCACCGTGTCGCCTTCGGCGAGCCCATCGCCCGTGACCTGGACCATGCCCTGGGCGAAGAGACCCGTGGTCACATGCACGAACTCGTGGCGGCTGCCGCGCACCACCTCCACGGCGTAGCTGCCGTCGGTTCGGGCGACCAGCGCGTTGACCGGGACCGCGAGCACGCCTTTCGCGCTCTGGCCGGCAATCCCGACCGTGACCGGCGCCTGGTCGGTGCTGCCGCCGGCCTTCGGATCGTCGAGGGTGATGTAGACAGGCACCGTGGCAGTGCTGCTGCCGTTGGCCTGAGTCGCCACCGTCCCGACCTCGGCGATTTTTCCGTTGGTGTTCTGTCCATTCGGCAGGGTGATCGTCACCGCGGCGCCGACCGTGGCCAGCGTCTGCCGGCGTGCGTCCAGGTTGACAGTGATCAGGTGACTCGTCGAAGTAACGTCCGCGATCGGACTTCCAGGTCCGGCCTGCTCGCCCACTGAGGCGTGCCAGGACGCGATGCGAACGGCGGCCGGCTGGAACACGACCAGGCCCAACGGCACGCGTCCGTCCTGCGTGAGTCCCAGCGAGCGCTGCCAGCGCTTGACGGCGTCGGCGGTGTACCAGTCGAAATGGCCGTCAGCGACAAGGTTGTATGCCTGCCCGAAGCCAAGGGCGATCAGGTTTTCCTGCAGCTGCTTGACGTCGTCGCCGTCGGTAACGCCGCTCTCCAGGTCGCGATAGGCGGGCACCTTTCCGAACATCAGGTAGGCGGCCTTTCCATTGACGGCGTACAGAGCCTGCCCGCGGTCGACTTTGCTGCCCACAGCCGGCTCCGAGGTCACAGTGCCAGTGAGGTGGTTCACCAGGTGGTCGGTTGCCCCGTAGCCGAGCGTTCCGGTGAAGCTCTGGCGATCCACCAGGTCGGTTTTGACGACCTTCGCGGTGGAGGTCTGGGCGGTCGAGGAAGGCGAGTGGCCGGGCGGCGTGCGGAATCCGAAGGCCTGGGTGGCGGTCGCGCCCGCCACCACCACGGCCAACACCGACAGTCCGATCAGTAGGCGCCGAACCATCAGTTGCTCCCCGATGTGCTGGGTCCGGATCCCTGCCCGCTGCCCCCCGGACCGCC
>CAZHAC010000431.1:0-2062 GCA_964529765.1 uncultured Actinomycetes bacterium | reverse complement strand
AGAGCGCGTAGCGCGGTGAGCGCATCACGCAGTAGGCGAACACGGGCAGGCAGAGAGCGCCCTGGGCGTCGACGCGGCCGGTCAGGGAGGGGAGGATGGTCAGGCCCGCCAGCGCCCACGTCATGCAGATGGCCAGCAGCACGTAGGCAGCGCGCCGGCCGTGGCGCTGGAAAACGGGGGTCGCGGCGGCGCTCAAGCCGAACAGGTAGACCAGCCCGTGGCCGGGCGGCACGTACAGCGGGATGTTGTGCCAGCGATATCGATATACGCCCCAGATCAGGGATCCGAAGATCTCGAAGCCGGTGGCGACCAGGACGCAGACCCAGACCTGGGTGCGCTGCGAGCGCGGGAGGCGCTGAGTGCACAACCAGAGGACGCCGAAGGTCAGCGCGCCCAGGCCGTACTGCTGCCAGATCGACGTCAGCCGCGAGTCGGCGATCAGCAGCAGCGGGGTGTAGGTCAGCAGGTAGGCGTGCAGCCAGTAGGGCTTCAGCCGTGCGATCACGGGCAGATGCTATCGATCGCCGCCGCCGGCCCGCCCGCGGTTAGGCACCGACATAAAAAGAAGAGGGGCCGCCGAGGCGGCCCCCATTTCAGGCTTGCTTTCTCAGGCGCCGCGGCCGTTGATGACGCTGCCGAACGTCTCGAAGTGGTCGCCGTTCCACTTTTCGAGCGACCCCTGCGCGATCGGGAAGTGATCGCTCTTGGTGGTCTGGATGACCACTCCCGGCAGGGTCAGCGGATTGTCGGTCTCCTTCAGCCTGTTGGCGGCGATGTCCATCAGGTTGGCACGGGTCATGTTGCTGCCGAGCTGCTTGAGAAGATCGACCGTCGTGTAGGCGACCGCCATGCCGAACACGCAGAAACCGTCGGCGCCCGTGGAGTCACAGGCGGGGGAGGCGAGATCGCCGCCGTACTTGGTCATCACGTCGTGGAAGAGCTTGACCCCCGCGTCACTGCCCCACTTGGTGGTGTCCAGCGGGTCCTTCAGGTAGACCGCGGAGATCATGCCGTTCAGCTTGTCCGCCGAGGCGCCCAGCTGCTTCACAACCTGCTTCCAGGTCGCCGTCGAGTTGGCGACCGCGTTCATATAGATCTTCGGGTTCCAACCCGAGCTGATCGCGTTGGCCGCTGCGCTCGCGGCGTAGGCCGGAGTGCAGACGACAAAGAAGGTGTTGGCGCCCGAGGCTTTCAGCTTGGCCACCTGGGAGTTCATGGGAGTTGGGTCGCCGGCGTTGTAGGTGGCCTGGGCGATGATCATCGAGCCGGCCTTGCTGCCGAGCCCGGCCTGCAGTCCCTTGACGTAGTCGGTTCCGTAGTCGTCGTTCTGGTAGAGGATCGCGATCGTGTCGTTGGGCTCGTTCTGGGCGATGTACTTTCCGTACATCCGGGCTTCGGCGCCGTAGTTCAGCTGCCAACCCAGTGTGTACGGGAACTGAGCGTAGTCGTTGCCCCAGTGGTCGGAGCCGGTGGACACGAACAGCTGCGGCACCTTCTGCGTGTTGTAGTAGTCACGCGTGGCCAGCGTCGGGCCCGTCCCGAGGCTGCCCACAGTGGCGAAAACTTTGTTCTCCTCGACCAGCTGGCGCGCCTTGGCCGGGGTGTTGGACGCGCTGTATCCGTCGTCGAGAACATCAAACTTGATCTGGCGCCCGTTGACGCCGCCCTTCTCCTTGTTGACGTACTGGAAGTAGGCGTTCATGCCCTTGGCGATCGAGTAGTACGCCGAGGCCGACCCCGAGGCCGGGAAGGTCGCACCGAGCTCGATCTGGTCTTTGGTGACGCCGGGATCCGTGGCCGACGGCGCGTTGCTCGCCTGCTGAGAACCGCACGCTACTAACGCCAGTGCCGCCGCCGCCAAAAGCGACCTGACCTTGCGGGTTCCTCTCATTGCTCTCCTCCGCTCGTTACTGATGCGCGCCCGTCAGGAGGCGCTTGGCAAGAATCCGGCAACCACACGATAGGGTCAAGTGGTGATCTGATCCGCTTCCGCCGGCGTCGCCTCCATCACGCCGGCGAGCACACCCGGCGCGGCGGGCCGGCCGCGGAGCCGGATCGCCAG
>CAZHAC010000430.1:0-2064 GCA_964529765.1 uncultured Actinomycetes bacterium | reverse complement strand
TGCGGGCCGCCGCCGCGGCCCTTGGCGCC
This sequence comes from uncultured Actinomycetes bacterium, assembly GCA_964529765.1. Lineage (GTDB taxonomy): Bacteria > Chloroflexota > Dormibacteria > Dormibacterales > Dormibacteraceae > CAZHAC01. The sequence goes on along the minus strand of CAZHAC010000430.1, from coordinate 2,035 downwards.
GGCCTCGCGGTCGCCTGTCAGGGCCCGGCCGCGGCCGGTCCAACCCCCAGCCCCTCGGCAACTCCGTCGCCGCTTGCCGCTGCGGACGCCCGGTTGTACGCCGGGGACTATGACGTTGCGGAGGCCGCCTATCACTCGCTGGTCGACTCCGGGCTGCCCGGTGCCGGCGCGCACTACTCACTCCTCCTCGACTACGAGTCGCGCTTTCGTGAGGCGATCGATCGGGCGCAGGCCGAGGTGGACCGGAAATCGAGCTCCGCCAACCTGGCCGCTCTGACACGGGCCTACGACTGGTCGTCCGACATCCCCGCCGCGCTCAGCAGTGGGCTCAAGGCGGTGAGCACCAAGCCCGTCGACACCCTCGCGCACGTCTTCTATGCCGAGGCCCTGTCCGACGCCGGTCGGTTTAGTGAAGCCGAAACTCAGCTGCGCATGGCCGAGGGCGCCTCGCCCGGCGACCCCTTCGTTCGATCCGAGATATACCGGGAATGGGCGAACTATTACCGCGATCGCGGCGACATCCAGTCCGAGCTCAACAACATGGAACTCTCGCTTAAGGCCCAGCCGGCGTTTCCTGAGCGCCAGCTTGAGCTCGCCCGGCACTACTACGTAGTGAAGAAGCCCGATCTCGCCCGGGCCGCTATCGACAAGGCTGCCAAGGGCGCACCGTCGGGGACTCTCCTCAGCGCGGCCGCCGACGCCGCCTTCTCGGCCGGCGACTTCGACACCGCAGGCGCCTACTACCAGTCTGCGATCAGCGCGGCGCCGAGCCTGTCGGAGCCCGTGCTCGCTCTCGCAGTGATCGCGGTAGCGACCAAGCGCGACTTCAAGTCGGCGCACGACAGCCTGCTCAACGCGCTCAAGGGCGACCCGGCTAACTCCAGCGCGTACGAGTTCCTCTGGCACCTCGACCGCTACGTCCTAAAGACCGATCCGGCGGCCGAGCTGAATCCGATCGCCCCGAACGGCGCGGCCCCGCTCGGCACCGCTCGTAAGCAGGCGCTGGCCACCGTCAACGCGATTCGCCAGGCGGCGGGTGTGAGCGCGATCGCTGCCGACGCGGCGCTCGACACGGCCGCCGAGCAGCACGCCTGGTACACCGTCTTCAACCTGGGCCAGCAGTCGCTTTCGGGCCTCGGCGTTCACACCGAGGACGCCGCGCTTCCGGGCTACGTGGCCGCGTCGTCGATCCTCCGCGACCGGGCAGCGGGCTACCCCGGAAACCGGAGCGCCGAGGTGATCAATCATGTCTTCACCCCCGCGGCGGCGGTCGGCGTCTGGGAGCACTCCGTCTACCATCGCTTTCCGCTCGTCGACCCCGACAGCCAGGTGGCCGGATACGGCGAGGTTGTGGTGGGGCCGCTGGCGGTGGCGGTCCTCGACGTCGGTCTGACTCCCGGTACGAATGCGACGCCGATCGTCTTTCCGGCACCCGAGCAGAAGGACATTCCGACCGCCTTCACCGGCAATGAGATCCCCGATCCAGCGCCCCAGGGCAGCCAGTACCCGACGGGGTATCCGGTCACTCTGATGGTCGGCTCCGCGTCCGGCCTGGCAATAGCTTCCGGCAAGCTGACCGGTCCTGACGGCAAGGAGATAGCCGCCTGGACGCTGGAGCCCAACAAGCAGGTCGACAGCAACGAATGGTGCCTGCTTCCCCAGCAGCCGTTGAAGCCGGACTCGACGTACACAGTCGACGTCTCTGGCAGTGTCGACGGCAAGGCCTTCACCAAGCGCTGGACCTTCACGACGGCACCTTCCTCCTGACCGCTCCTATACTCGGCTGCGATGGCCCCCCTGTTCGGTAAACGCGGGCCGGCCGAGGATGTCGATCAAAGCCGCGTGCCGCCGGGACAGACGGTCGCGGTCGGGGATCGCTGGCCACTCCTGCACTTCGGGCCGGTGCCCGAGGCGGACGTTTCGAAGTGGGACTTGCGTGTCTTCGGGGCGGTGGAGAACGAGCTCAAGCTGGATTTCGGTGAGCTGCACGCTCTGCCGACCAAGGACGTGGTGGCGGACATCCACTGCGTCACCG
>CAZHAC010000429.1:0-2068 GCA_964529765.1 uncultured Actinomycetes bacterium | reverse complement strand
GCTGGCTGCGCGAAGGAGAGTGGCCCTTTTGGGGCCGCGCCTGGCGCTGGAAGCGTCCTGACCTCGGCGGGCGGGCGCACCACCGCGCCACCGATGTTTCCCACCGTGCCAGCTCCCCTTTCAAACTGGTCGGTCCCGACTCGGTCGGCACGGGAACCGTTCGCGGCATGGCTCTTCTCGAAGCGCTGCGCGCTTCCGGCATCGCTATCTGGCCCTTCACGACAGCCGGCTGGCCGCGCGTCTTCGAGATCTACCCGAGGGCCCTGACAGCCGGGATCCGGCGCCCTGCCCAGGTCAGCGAGCACCCTTTCGACGCCGCCGTATCAGCGCTGGTGATGTGGCGCCACCGCGAGCGCCTGGCAGACTGGCCGGCCGGCGACCCGATCGAAGGCACCATTTGGATGCCATAGGGTCCTGCTTCGGAGGTTCGCCCGGAAAATTGTGGGAGGCGCGCGACAGCGAGCCGCAATTTGCAGCGAACTTTCGGAGCGGGACACTAGATGGAAATCGACGTTCGAGCTCACCCCAGAGCCTCGCGTGAGCGTGTGGTCTGGGACGGCGACCTCCTGGACGTTTGGGTTACGGCGCCGGCGGTGGAGGGGGCGGCTAACTACGCCCTGCAGCAGGTGGTCGCGGACGCGCTCGGCGTCCGCCGCTCGGCCGTGACCCTGGTTTCCGGGCAGCGGGGGCGGCGGAAGCGAATTCGGGTGGAGGGGATTGAGCCGGCGGCGCTGGAGGCACTGCGGAAGTGATCCTCACCTGAGCGCGCCGGCGCTCGATCTCGGCCGCGATCTCGCTCGGCCCGCTCACGTAAATGGGTGGAATCGCGAAGTCGAAGTACTGGTCCCCGAGCTCCAGGCCGGCCGCGCGAAGGGCGGTGTCGGTTGGCCGGACGGGGGCCAGGCGGTTGAGGCGGATCTTGACGCGATCTCGCCGGTCGCGCCCGCGGACCGAGGGCCCGACCGAGACATCGGAGACGTCGCGCCAGCTGAAGCGCAGCGACTCTGCCTGGAGTGCGTTAGGACCGATCACGAGGCGTGGGCCCATTGCTCTGTGCGCGGACCAAGCACTCCGCACGATCTGGATTGCCGGATAGGCGATGACGATCACGAGCATCAGGCCAAACCCGCGGGGGACCAGGACGAAGCTGGCGGCGACCGCAGCCAGCGCCAGGGCGACGCCAAACACTGCGAGCGCGAACCGGCGGTGGCTCAGACGCCGCTCGAGGGGTTGGAGGACGAGATCGGGGGCGGCCTGCACGCGCGAATGCTACGGGGCGTCGGGCACAATCAGGCCCCGATGACGGACGATCCGGATCGGAATTTCCGCGCAGCGGTGGCCCTCTCGCGCCTGGTCGACCCGATGCCGACGCTCAGGGCGCTCGCCCGCAATACCAGCCTGGACGTGGACGACGTCGTCCACCATGCCCTGGTGCGCTACGCGTCCGACGGCGCCGAGGCGCTGCTCAGCATCGAGCCCTGGTCGCTGCGCGAGTTGATCGCGGCGCGCCACGCCGGTGACTGGGAAAAGGTGGGTTCGATCATCGACTGGCTCGAAGCGGGGCTTAGGTCCGACCACTGGCGTTGAAGGACCACGGACAGGCCTTTTTAAGGGATGAGTTCTTCGAGGCGGTCCACGTATGAGGCCATCACCTCGAACGCCTTCCGCACGGGCTCACGCGAGGCCATGTCGACCCCGGCCAGCCGGAGTGCGTCGAGCGGATAGAGCGACGATCCGGCGGAGATGAACCGGAGATAGTCCTCGGCCGCTCCGGGCTCGCCCCGCAGCACGCGGTCGGCCAGCCAGTGCGCGCCCGCGATGCCGGTCGCGTACTGGTAGACGTAGAAGTTGCTGTAGAGGTGGGTGTGGAACTCGGCCCACGTGATTCCCACCCGCTCCCAGTCACGCGCCACCTCGTCGCCGAAGACCTCGTACATGAGCTCGGCCATGCGGTTGGTCATCCAGTCGGCGGTCAGCGCCTCGCCCCGCTCCGCTCGCTCGTGCGCTTCCAGTTCGAAGCGCGCCAGCGACGGCATGATGAAGAAGTAGCGGTGGAAGTTGGCCATCG
>CAZHAC010000428.1:0-2070 GCA_964529765.1 uncultured Actinomycetes bacterium | reverse complement strand
CGTAGCGGGGGAACATCTCCTCGACAGCTATCCGCGAGTGGCCGCTGCCGAAGAGATGGACCAGGCGCCCGCTCCCGATCGCCTCCGCGCAAAGCTGGCTGGCACGCTCGATCGCCTCCCCCTGCGTGGACTCGATGCGGTCGAAGACGGCCCTCGCCTCGGGGAACCAGCGCGGGCGCGGGCTGCCGCCGCCGCCGCTCAGCTCGTCAGCTCCGGGTCGAGCTCCACCGGCTCCCAGCGCCCGCTGCGCATCGACGCGTAGGCGGCGTCGAGCACGCGGTTGACGATGTAGCCGTCGACGAAGTCCTCCCGCGGCTTGGCCCCCGTCGCATAGCACTCGACGAAGTGGCGCATCTCCTCCTGGTAGCCGTAGACGCGTGCCTCGTCGGGGATCGGGAAGACCCACCCGGTGTCGGCGTCGGCCTTTTCCATCAGGTAGCCCGCGCTCTCCTCGATGAACGCCTTCACGCGCGTCGAGCTGGTGTCGGTGATGATGCGACCCCGCTCGCCGTAGACCTCGTTGCGCAGCTCCATCCCACCCTTGGCGCTCCATGAGGCCTCGGTCAGCGAGAAGCGGCCGTCGCCGAGGCGGACGATGAGCACTGCGTTGTCCTCGCCAGTGGTCTTGTCGCCGTGGGTGAGGGTGGCTCCGTACGCCATCACGTCCTTGATCGGGTGCTCCTTGCCGAAGAAGTAGCGAGCGGCCTCGACGGTATGGCAGCCCATGTCCAGCAGGGCCCCGCCACCCGCGGTCTCGGCGTCCCAGAAGTGGGGCGCGTGGGGACCGGAGTGGGCCTCCCTGGCGCGGACGGAGATCACCTTGCCGATGGCGCCGGACTCGATCATGGCCCGCGCCCGCATCACGTCGGGCGAGAAGACCTCTGTCTCCGCATACCCGTGCATGACGCCGGACCGGCGCACGATGCGCACGATCTCCGCCGCCTCGTCGCCGTTGCGGGCCAGTGGCTTGGTGCAGACGATCGCCTTGCCAGCTTCCGCCGCCACACGAACGGCCGGCAGGTGGAGGTGGTTGGGCAGGCCGATGACGACCATCTCCACCTCTTCATCCGCGCAGAGCGCCTCCATCGTCGTGTACTGACGCGCGATGCCGTACCGGCGGCCGAACTCGGCGGCTCGGTCCTCGCTTCGCGAGTAGTTGGCCACGACAGTGGCGCCGGGCACGTCACGGAGCCCGTCCATGTAGAAGTCGGCCACAAAGCCGGAGCCGAGCAGGCCAATCTTGACCATCTTTTCCCCCATCACAGCGCCCCCTTGCGGGCGCGGAACTCATCCAGGATCGGCTTGGTCTGGGTGGCGCCCACCCGGGTGACGCCGATGTCGATCACCTCCAAAAGGGCGTCCAGCGTGCGCACGCCGCCCGCCGCCTTGACTCCGATCTGCGGTGACACCGTGCGGCGCATGAGGCGCAGGTCCTCGAGCGTGGCCCCGCTGGGCGCAAACCCGGTGGACGTCTTCACGTACTCCGCACCCGCCGCCTCCGCCAGGCGGCAGCCGCGCTCTTTCTGCTCGTCGTTCAGGTAGGCGTTCTCAAGGATGACCTTGACCATGGCGTTGGCTCCATGCGCGGTCTCGACGATGGCCGCGATCTGATCGCGGACGTAGTCGTCTCGCCCGGAGCGGAGAGCGCCGATGTCGATCACCACGTCCAGCTCGGTCGCCCCGTCCTGAAGCGCGAGCCTGGCCTCGAACACCTTGGTCTCCGTGCGGTGGCTGCCGTGCGGGAACCCGATCACCGTCCCCACCGCCACGTCGGTGCCGGCGAGCAGCTCGGCGGCCCGGGCGACGTCCTGAGGCCGTACACAAACCGAGGCCACGTCGTACTCGGCCGCCAGCCGGCAGCCGGCGGTTATGAACTCATCGTCCAGCTCCGGGCGGAGCAGCGAATGGTCGATGGTCTTGGCCACGTCGCGGTACGTGAGCCGTTCGAGCAGGTTGTTCAAGTGCCAGTCTCCTTTAGCAGGGCTTTAGACCAGGTAGGGCCGCAGCACGTTGCCGGCCAGGACGAATCCACGTTTGACGAGCTCGAGGTCGCCCTCGAACTGGCGGTCC
>CAZHAC010000427.1:0-2075 GCA_964529765.1 uncultured Actinomycetes bacterium | reverse complement strand
TCGCCTCGATCGTGTACAGCGACGACCAGTGGAGCCAGAACACGAGCGGCTGCGCTCAGTCGAGCAACAACACGCCGTCGTGTAACCACACGTCGATTGCCACCCAGACGTCGGGCAGCGGCATCTACCTGACTGCCGTCAGCTCCCAAGCACGGAGGCATCGCTGACAGGAGCGGGGGAGCCGGGATGGCTCCCCCGCGCACCTTCCACGATGTTCGGAACAATGGGGTAATGCCTGAATCAAGGGGGCGGGACGTCAACCCGTCGGAGAGCGACCACATCCCTCGGCGGCAGGCGCCGGGAGAGGGCGCGCAGAACGACCGCGAGCTCACTGAGTACCAGGAGCCGCCGGGCGAGCGGGACAAGCCGGGCGCCCGCGAGCAGGAGCGGGAAGGTAAGTCCTAGCCCGGCGGCCCGCCGCCTTTACAGGCACGGTTGACACTGGTCGCCGAGCAAGCGAACCTGTCGCGACGACAGCCCCCAGGGTGGGCGGTCGTGGGGGAGGGATTTTGGGGCCGGTGTTTGCGCGGCTTGGAGAAGCCCCGCCGCGCGAAGGGGCTGCCGCCTAACCTTTAGCGATGCCGATCCTGGGTGAGATTCGAGCCGTCACCGCCGGTGCCGCCATGCTCACGGAGACCCTCGAGGCGCCTCATCTCGCCGCCGACTGGAAGCCGCCGCTGGCCCGCCTCGAGCCCGACCCGGCGGTCGATGACGCAAACCGAGTCGCGGTCGAGCGGATGCTGGCGGCGCGGCCGCGCTGGATCGGGATCGGTTACGCGCTCGACACCATCCCCGGCATGCGGCGCGACCTCCTGCTGCACAGCGGTCCGCCGCTGCGCTGGGAAGCGGCCAGCGGCCCGATGCGGGGAGCCCTCGAGGGCGCGCTGCGCCTCGAGGGTATGGACTCGGCGGATATCGAGCCCTGCCACCAGCACGACTCCGTCGGGCCGATGGCCGGCGTCATCTCGCCCGGCATGCCCGTCGTCATCGTGGAGGACGCCGAGACCGGCCGGCGCGCCTACTCCAACCTGAATGAGGGCCTGGGCAAGGTCCTTCGCTATGGAGCCAATGACGAGCAGGTCCTGGACCGGCTGCGCTGGATGCGCGACGTCCTGGCGTCCGACCTGGCGCGGGCGCTGGAAGCCCGGCCCATCGACCTCTTCACGCTCATGCAGCAGGCGCTTCAAATGGGCGACGAGATGCACAACCGGCACCGGGCCGCGAGCTCGATGCTGTTCCGAGAGCTAGCGCTTCGCGGGTTGTCGGGCGAGTCGCTGCGCTTTGTCGGCCAGAACGACTACTTCTTTCTCAACCTGGCGATGGCGTCAGCGAAGGTTGCCTGCGAGGGCGCGGCGGGGGTTCCGCGGAGCACGGTCGCCGTCACCATGGCCCGCAACGGCACTGAATTCGGCGTCCGGGTCTCGGGGGCGCCCGACCGCTGGTTCGTGGCGCCGGCGGAGGTGCCAGTCGGGCTCTTCCTCGGCACCTACACGCAGGCCGACGCCAATCCGGACATCGGCGATTCCGCCATCACGGAGACCTACGGAATCGGCGGATTTGCCATGGCCGCCGCGCCCGCGATCACTCGAGTCGTAGGCGGTGACGCGAACGCGGCGCGAGACGCGACGCTCGAGATGTACGAGATCACCGTCGCCGAGAACCCGAGTTTTCAGATCCCCGCGCTCGACTTTCGGGGCACGCCCACCGGCATCGACGTCCGGCGCATCGTGGAGACGGGGATCCAGCCGCTGATCAACACGGGCATCGCCCATCGGGAGCCGGGCATCGGCCAGGTAGGCGCCGGCCTGGTCCGGGCGCCGCTGGCGCCTTTCTTGGAGGCCTTCCGGCACCTCAGGCAGCCGGCCACGGCGTGAAGCTTCGCTTTCGCATCGCCGAGGTCGGGCGGCCGAGCGTGATCGACGTCGATGCCTCGGGTCGGCAGCCCGGGATTGGGGGACGCGCGGTCGTGGTCGCGAGCGGCGAACTCGATTTACCCTGAGTGCCCTTGCCATGAAGATGCTCGACCTGACCCAGGATTTCTCGATGCACACGCCGGCCTTCGCGTCCTATCCCGG
>CAZHAC010000426.1:0-2082 GCA_964529765.1 uncultured Actinomycetes bacterium | reverse complement strand
GGCGGCGCCAGAATTGATCGCCTGAGCGACCAACAGGCACGCGGCAACGATCAAAGCGCCCGCTCCCGCCCGCCCAAGGTGGGGGCGCCTCATTTGGGGAATAGATTACCGATGCTTGACGTCTCGGCGGCTGGGCGGAGGTGAATACCGTCGCCGTCGACGCCAGCCCGGCCCTCAGGGAAGTTCGCACCGGGACGGAGGTCTACGCCCGCGAGCTGGTGCCACGGCTGCCGAGGCTGGCACCCGGTCTGCGCTGGCTGCTCCTGAGCAGCCGGCCGGGAGATCTCGACCAGCTCGACCTTCTGGTCCTGCCCCAGCGACGTCTTTGGTCGCAGACCCGGGTCCCGCTCGCGCTCGCGCGCCTGCGGCCCGACCTCTTCTTCGCCCCCTCGCACGTGGTGCCATTCCTCGCGCCCGGCCGGACGCTGACGGTGGTGCACGATCTCGCGTTCGAGCGCTTCCCGGCCGCCTATGCGACGCCCGAGCGCCTGTACCTCCGCCTGACCACGCGCTGGGCCGCGCGGCGCTGTCCCCTCCTGCTCACCGTATCCGAGGCCACCGCCGGCGACCTGGTCGAGATCTATGGCGTCGACCGCGCCCGGATTCGGGTGGTGCCGCCCGGGATCGCTCCGCCGCCCCGAGTGTCCGCCAATCCGGCCCGTCTGCGCCGGCTCGGCGTCGAGAAGCCGTACGTCCTCCATGTCGGCCGCATAGAGGCTCGCAAGAACCAGGAGGCCGCGGCCGCGGCTGTGGCGCGCGTCCGCGGTCTGCGCCTCGTATGCGCCGGCCCGGTGATCGACCCCGAAGCGGCCGAGCGCCTGCGCAGGCAAGGAGCGATTGTCCTCGGCCGGGTTGACCAGCCGGATCTCGAACAGCTTTTCCGGGCCGCTCGCGCGCTGGTCTTCCCCTCCCTTTATGAGGGGTTCGGGTTCCCGATCGCGGAAGCGATGGCCCGAGGAGTGCCCGTGGTGGCGGTCAGAACTTCCTCCCTGCCGGAGGTGGGCGGCGACGCGGCGCTCTACGCCTCGTCGCCGCTCGACGTCCCCGGGCTGGCAGACGCGATTCGCGAAGTGGTTGAGGACGCGGAGCTACGCAAGCGCCTGATCGCGGAGGGCCGCCGGCAGGCGGCTCGGTTCTCCTGGGATGCCACGGCCGCCGGGGTCCTCGAGGTCATTCACGAGCTGCTCGCTCGATAGCACGCCAGGTACGCTCCGCCGTCCGTTCCCACGAGAAATCGGCCGCCCGGAGCAGGCCCCGGCGGCGCAACTCGCTCGCGGCACCGGCGTCGCCGGTGACCCGCTCCAGGGCATCCGTCCAGCCCTGGACGTCCTCCGGGTCGACCAGGAGGCCGGCGTCCGCGACGACCTCTGGCAAGGAGCTTCGGTCGGAGCAGATCACGGGCGTACCGCAGGCCATGGCCTCCAGCGGGGTGAGACCGAAGCCTTCGTACCAGGCTGGATGGGCGAGGACGGTGGCCGCCGAATAGAGCCCGGGCAGGTCGTCCGGTGCGACCGGTCCGAGATGATGGACGCCGGCCGCGGCAAGCCTCTCCATCTTGGCCTGCACCTCTTCATGGCGCCATCCGAAGCCGCCCGCGACCACGAGCGGCGGGCGGGCGCGCATCTGCGCCCAAGCGTCGAGCAGAGCGCCCAGGTTCTTGCGGGGCTCGATCGTGCTCACGAAGAGGATGAACCGCTCGGGCAGCGTCAGGCGGCGCCGGACCTCCTCCCTGTCTTCCCGGGGCAGTGGACGGAAGCGCTCGGAGACACCCTCGTAGGCGACCTCGAGCCGCTGCGCGGGCAGCCCGAAGATCTCCCGGACATCGCGCGCCGTGCTCTGCGACACGCAGAGCACCGTGCGCGCGCGCTCGAGGCTCCTGGGAACGATCAGCCGAGTGCTCAGGGGCTGCCGGCCGGGAAACCATTCGGGATGCCGGTAGATGGCCATGTCGTGCGCAGTGACCACCGACGGCGCGCCGACATCGCCCAGGGGCAGCACCCCGGCCGGCCCGAAGTAGGCGTCGGCGGCGTGCTTGCGCAGCCGGCGCGGCCACTGGAGGTGGCGACCGACCAGCCGCGCCCC
>CAZHAC010000425.1:0-2083 GCA_964529765.1 uncultured Actinomycetes bacterium | reverse complement strand
GATCGCTGTGCTGGTTCGAGTCCGGGGTGACCGATTCCTTCGGCCCCTCGCTCGGGCCTTTCGAAGGAGGGCTCGGACTGGTTCCGGGCAGCAACTGCCCGCACTACGACGCGGAGCCGCGGAGGCGGCCGGTGTACCAGCAGCTGGTGATGTCCGGGACCCTGCCCAACGGCTATGCCGCGGACGACGGAGCGGCTCTCGTCTTCGACGGTCCGGATCTGCGCGAGGTGGTCTCCTGGCGCCCGGGGGCGACGGGTTATCGGGTGGAGCGGACCTCCGACGGGGCGGTCATCGAGGAGGCCCTGGCGGCGCGCACGATCGGCTGAGGTGGGGGGCGGGGAGCAGCGTGCTTCGAGAGGCGACTAGCGGCCCTGGTAGCGCGGCTCGCGCTTCTCGGTGAACGCGGTGATGCCCTCCTGGGCGTCCTCGCTGACGAACACCCGCGCGATCGCCTCGCGCTCGATCGCGAGGCCGAGGTCGAGCGGCGAACCGTAACCCATCTGGGCCGCCACCTTGGCCCGGCCGATCGCCTCGGTCGGTCCCTCCGCGAGCTTGCGCGCGTACGCCTTGGCCTCGTCCAGGCACGTCTCGGCGTCGTCGAAAAGCCGGTCGACGACGCCGTACTTGGCGGCCTCCTCCGGCCCGAACGTAGTGCCGTTGGCGATCAGGTCGATGCCGCGGGCGAGTCCGACCAGCCGGGGCAGCCGCTGCGTGCCGCCGGTGCCGGGGAAGAGCCCGAGGTTGGCCTCGGTCAGCCCGAGCTTGTAGCTTCCCCGGGCCGCGAAGCGAAGGTCGCACGCCATCGCCAGCTCGAGGCCCCCGCCCAGGGCGTGGCCGCTGATGGCGGCGACGAAGACGAGCGGTGTGGTCTCCATCTTCCGGAAGACCTCGTTGCCGAGCAGGGCGGTCATGGCCCGGCGGCGCGGCGAGCCGGCGGCAAAAGCCTTGAGGTCGGCGCCCGCGCAGAAGAACTTGTCCGACGCGCTGGCGACGACCACCGCGCGCACGTCCTCGTCGACGCGAGCGTCGTCGATGGCGGCTCCGAACTCACGCAGGAAGTCGTAGTCGTAACTGTTGGCGGGTGGTCGATCAAGGAGGACGACGCCGACCGATCCGTCCTTTTCCAGCCTGACCGCCATGGGCGACCTCCAGAATGAGCGTGAGGGGAACCGATAGATTATCGGGGCAAGCAACCGTCACCTTTTGGAGGAGCGGCCCGGATGGCAACAATGATCATCGAAGGGGAGCGCGCGCAGGCGGCTTCCGGCGAGACCTATGAGGTCCGGAATCCAGCAACCGGCGAGGTCGTCGACACGGTACCCAGCGGGGGGCCCGACGACGTCGACAGGGCCGCCCTGGCGGGGGCGAAAGCGTTCGAGAGCTGGTCCCGGATCTCTCCGGCGGAGCGCGCCAAGATCCTGCACACAGCGGCCGCGCACATGCTCTCCAAGGTCGACGAGATCGCGCCTGTTCTGACCGCGGAGCAGGGCAAGACGATCCTGGAGTCGAAAATCGAGGCCACCCGCTTCGGCGAGAACATCGCCTGGTTCGCCGACCTGGCGGACAAGATTCACGGCGAGCACGTCAACCTTCCCGACACCCGCACCTACGGCCTCGTGATTCGCAAGCCAATCGGGGTGACCGGGGCCATCGTGCCCTGGAACTTCCCGCTCACGCTGGCCGCCAACAAGGTCGCGCCCGCGATCGCCGCCGGCAACTGCGTCGTGCTCAAGCCGTCGAGCACGACGCCCCTGGCCACGCTCCGCTGTATCGAGGCGCTCATCGAGGGCGGACTGCCGGAGGGCGTCGTCAACGTGGTTCTCGGCAGCGGCACGGGGGAGGCGATCGTCACCCACCCGCTGATCCGGAAGGTGGCGCTCACCGGCTCGACGCCGACCGGAAAGCGGGTCATGGCGGCCGCCGCTCCTTACCTCAAGAAGGTCGTCCTCGAGCTGGGCGGCTCCGACCCCTGCATCGTCCTCGACGACGCCGACCTCGAGGAGGCCGCCAAGGCGATCTCGGTTGGGCGCTTCTTCAACTGCGGCCAGGCCTGCCTGGCGATCAAGCGCCTGTACGTCCAGGA
>CAZHAC010000424.1:0-2088 GCA_964529765.1 uncultured Actinomycetes bacterium | reverse complement strand
CGGCTCAGCAGCTTGAACTTCACTGCAAGAATCCTCGCAGCCTCTCGAAGGCTTCGGCGGCCGGACCTTCCAACTTGCCCTGCACGAGCAGCGGCGAGCCGCCACCGCGGCCGAGGTGCGATCCCAGCTCCCGGGCGTCCAGGTTGAGGTCGCGGGAGACCTTGAGCACGAAGCGCCCATCGCTGGCGACCGCGACCACGCCCGAGCCACCCAGGGCCTCCAGGTAGCGATCGGCCCAGCTACGCAAATCGTCGGCGCCGGTCGCCGCGACCTCACGCATTACCAGTGGGACCCTGGCCTGCGTGCGCTCGGGTACGCCGGCTCCCGCGGTGCCCGCGACCTGAGCGCGGCGCAGCTCGTCCTGCAGCCTGCGCAGGTCGCGGTCACGCTGCCTGACCTGCTCCTGGAGGTCGCGCACGCGTTCGCCCAGCTGGTCGCCGGGTACGCCCAGCGAACGTGCGAGATCGGAAAGCTGGCCCAGCCGCCGGTTCAGCAGGGCGTCGGCCGCCTCGCCCACCACCATGTCGATCCGGCGCAGTCCCGAGCCGATGCTCGACTCGGAAACGATGACGGCCGGCCCGACGTCAGCGGTGTTTGCGACGTGCGTGCCGCCGCAGAGCTCGCAGGTCCACTCCCCGAAGCAGACGATCCGGACGACGTCGCCGTACTTCTCTTCGAAGAGGTGCATGGCGCCCGACTCCAGGGCCTCGCGATAGGGCTTGTAGGTCTCCTGAAACGGCAGCGCGGCCCGCACCTGTGAGCTGATGAGCGCGGACACCGCCTCCAGCTCCTCGGCGGTCATCGCCCGGTTGAGTGGGAAGTCGAAGGTGGTGTGGTCAGGGCCGACCCACGAGCCTCGCTGCACGGTTTGCTCGCCGAGGACCTCGCGGAGCGCCCTGTGCAGCAGGTGGGTGGCCGAGTGATGACGCGCCACCTGGTGGCGGCGCTGGGCGTCCACGCGCGCCAGCACGCTGTCCCCGACCGCGATGCCACCGAGCTCGACGACTCCGATGTGAGCGTAAACGCCGTCGGCGGGCTTCTGGGTGTCCTCGACGCGAACGCGGCCGCCGGTGCCCTCGATCCAGCCGGTGTCCCCGACCTGGCCGCCCGACTCGCCATAGAAGGGGGTGCGGTCACAGAAGAGCTCGATCTCGTCGCCCTCCAGCGCGCGCTCCACCGACTCCCCGTCGCGCCGGATCATGAGCACCCGGCCGTCGGTCAGCTCCGTCTGCGCGTAACCGATGAACTCGCTCTTCGGAAGTGCCGTAACGTCCGGCCAGCGCTGGCCGGTCATCGTTCGCGAGCGAGCGCGCTGCCGGGCCATCGCCTCCTGAAAGCCCTCGTCGTCGATCGAGACGTCGCGCTCGAACGCCAGCTCCCGCGTCAGCTCGAGCGGAAAGCCGTAGGTGTCGTGGAGCAGGAAGGCGTCCTCGCCGGACAGCCGGTGTCCGGCTTTGGCCAGCATCCGGTCGAAGACCTCCATGCCCTGCTCGAGGGTCCGCTCGAAGCGGCTGGTCTCGCCGTCGATGACCTCCCGGATATAAGGGACGCGCTCGCGGAGCTCAGGATAGCGGTCGCCCATCACCGCGACCACGATCTCGACGCCGGCCGAGAGCGGCTTCCTGAGTCCGGACCGGCGCGCGTGGAGCGCCGCCCGGCGGATCAAACGGCGGAGGACGTAGCCGCGACCCTCGTTGGCGGGCAGGACGCCGTCGCCGATCACGAACACCATCCCACGCAGGTGGTCGGCGATCAGCCGCTGAGAGTTGACAGCGGCATTGCTCGACTCACCGGCTACGAACTTGATCAGAGGCTGGAAGAGGTCGGTCTCGAAGATGCTGGGGACGTCCTGCAGGATCGAGCTGATCCGCTCCAGCCCCATGCCGGTGTCGATACCTGGGCTGGGGAGCGGGTCCAGCTCGCCGTCGGGCCGGCGGTTGAACTCCATGAAGACGAGGTTCCAGAACTCGAGGAAGCGGTCGCAGTGATCCGGATAGCAGTCCGGCTGGCCGCAGCCATAGCCCAGGCCGCGGTCCCACCAGAGCTCGGAGTCGGGCCCGCAGGGCCCGGTCTCCCCCGCCGCCCACC
>CAZHAC010000423.1:0-2090 GCA_964529765.1 uncultured Actinomycetes bacterium | reverse complement strand
AGCGCCGATGGTACTGCCGCGGTAACGCGGTGGGAGAGTAGGTCGTTGCCGAGCACTTTTTTCGAGTCCCGCGGGCCGCAAGGTCTGCGGGACTCGAACCTTTTCAGGCCAGAGCTCAGACCGGTTCGGCCTGGGCTTGCTCGATCGCCTGTGCGACCTCGTCGACCATCTCGGGGCGCAGGGTCGGGACCAGAAGCACGGTTCGTATCGTGAGGGCGGCCAGGAGCAGCAGGATGGCGGCGACCACGTCGTTCACCACCTGGCCGAGGCCGGCGTGGAAGGTCGCGATCAGCGCACCCATGACGATCACGCCCGCGGCCAGGATCGGAATGAAGACGCGGTCGTGGACGGCCATCATGAACTGGACGAGCAGGTTGATCAGGCTGATCCCGAGCCCGTCGACCCCGATCCGGAAGACATAGGGGGCGGCCGCTGTGAAGCGGTTGGCGAAGGTTACGGTCACCACCAGCGTTGGCACCAACCCGAAGATCAGCAGCGCGCCCCCGCCGAGCAGGCACATCAACCCGGCTGAGAGCAGGAGCAGGCGGGCCGGGTGACTGTTCGTGTGCACGGCCTCGACGACGCGCGGGAAGAGCACCTGGCTGATCGAGAGCGTCCCGAAGTAGACGATCGTTCCGATCTTGTTGAGCCCGCCGTAGAGGCCGGCCTCGCTTGGGCTCAGGTAGTGCTTGGCCAGGATGACGTCGAAGTTGTAGAGGAGCAGGACGCCCACGGTGCCGATGGTCGCGGTGACCGCGAAGCTCATCATCGAGCGCAGCGGCACCCGCTCCCCGCGGGCGGCGAGGATGTCGCGCAGGGTCCACATGCCGAGGACGTACGCAAACGCGATCCCGAGCAGCACCGCGATCATCGAGCCGTTGACCGACCAGCCCAACTTGAGGAGGACGATCAGCAGGCTCATGCGCGCCAGCAGCTCGAGCGAGAGGTTGAGCGAGAGCGCCGTGAAGTGCTGGGTCCCCTGCAGGATGCCGCGGGGGATCGCCGCGTACCAGAAGACGGCGATCGCAAGCCCGATCCAGATCACGGGAACCGGTGAGCTCAGGTTGAGGAAGGAGGCCGCCGGGAGCGCGAGAGCGACCGTGAGCAGGACCCACACCACCGCTGGTATCAGCAGCACCGCGCTCGAACGGACGATCAGGTAGCGCAGGCCGGAGGTCCGGCCGGTCGTCTGGAGCTGGGCCGCGTAGCGGGCGAGGACCAGGATCAGGATCAGGTTGCCGGCGCCGCCGACTGCGTAGACCGCCACCAGCGCCGCGACCTCTCCATAAACGGCGGGGGCGAGCAGGCGCCCGGCGACGGCGTGGTACACGAACCCGCCGAAGCCGGAGACCATCCCGCCGATGAAGAGGACGAGGTTTTGGCGGACGAGCCGGCTTTCAATGATCCGGTCGAGTCCGAGCCTCATGCGCCTTGGATTCTAGGTGCCACGGCAAACCACCTCGACGCCTCTATGCTGGTGACCGCATGGCCACGTCGAACAAACCGCTCGTCTCAGCACTCGTCGTCAGCTACAACGTGCGCGACCTCCTGCTCGACTGCCTGCAGGCCTTCTTCGCCAGCAGCGACGTCCCCGTCGAAGCGGTGGTCGTTGACAACGCGTCCTCTGACGGCTCGGCGGATGCGGTGGCCGAGCGCTTCCCGGAGGTGAAGCTGATCCGGCAGCGCAAGAATCTGGGCTACGGCCGCGGCAACAACGCCGGGCTGCAGGAATGCGAGGGCCGGTTCATCCTCCTCCTCAACCCAGACGTGACCGTCGGACCGGGCTGTGTCGGCAAGCTCTCCGACTTTCTGCTCGTGCGCCCCGACGTGGGCGCAGTGGGCCCCAAGCTGATGCGGCCGGACGGGACATTGGACCTGGCCGCCCGGCGCGGCTTTCCGACCCCGGCGACCGCCTTTTACCGGCTCTCGGGTTTGAGCCGCGTCTTCAACAAGAGCCCCCGCTTCAACCGCTACAACATGGGTCACTTCTCGCCCGACGAGCCGCACGAGATGGATTCCGGGACCGGCGCCTGTTTGATGCTGCGCCGGGCCGCCATCGACCGGGTCGGCTTCTTCGACCCCGACTACTT
>CAZHAC010000422.1:0-2095 GCA_964529765.1 uncultured Actinomycetes bacterium | reverse complement strand
TCCTTCAGGAGCTTGCAGGACGCGTGGTAGAAGCTGATCACCGCCGCCTGCCCGACCATGTCGCGTTCGCGCAGCGCGTCCACCACCCCTTGCTCGATGCCCGGGTAGGGAATCGGGATCTGCTTGATCTCGATGCAGAGGCCGGCGCCGGCGTCGCAGGCGAGATCGATCACCTCTTCGAGCAGGGGCAGGCGCTCTCCATGGCCGGCGTCCAGCTCGCGCAGCTCCTCCCAGCTCAGGTCGCGGACCATGCCGGTGCCATTGGTCGTCCGGTCGACGCTGTGGTCGTGGATCACGACCATCTGGCCGTCGGCCGACTGGTGGACGTCGCACTCGATCATGTCCATCCCCAGCTCAATCGCGGAGCGGAAGGAGGCCATGGTGTTCTCAGGGAACTCGGCCGGGTTTCCACGGTGGCCGCCGAGCAGCGGGCGGCCAGTCTCCGCCGCCTCCGCATAACGCTGCTTCAGCGTCCGGGGCGGGATCACAACCGGCCAAGTCTATAGTGGAGCGCGTGACCCACTCGGCCAGTTCGCGACCCACTACGCTGGGCGAGCTGCGGGCATCTGGCCACGCTCGCGAGACCGTCAAGCAGGAGATGCGCCGCAACGTGCTGGCGCGAATGCGGACCGGAGAACAGCTGCTGCCCGGAATCGTCGGCTACGAGGCGACCGTGCTCCCCCAGGTGGTGAACGCGATCATCTCGGGCCACGACATGATCCTCCTCGGCGAGCGGGGCCAGGCCAAGAGCCGGCTCATGCGCTCGCTGGTCGCCTTTCTCGACGACGAGGTGCCGGTGATCGAGGGCTGCGAGATCAACGACCATCCGTACGACCCTATCTGCCGGCGCTGCCGCGACCTGGTCGCCGAGCGCGGCGACTCGACGCCCGTCGCGTGGCTGGCGCGCGACCGCCGCTACGGCGAGAAGCTGGCCACGCCGGACATATCGATCGCCGACCTGATCGGCGAGGTCGACCCGATCAAAGTCGCCGAGGGCCGCTACCTGGCCGACGAGCTGACCATCCACTACGGTCTGGTTCCGCGCTGCAACCGGGGCGTATTCGGGCTCAACGAGCTGCCCGACCTCGCCGAGCGGATCCAGGTCGGCCTGCTCAACATCATGGAGGAGAAGGACGTCCAGATCCGGGGCTACCGGGTCCGGATGCCGCTCGACCTGCTGGTGGTTGCGAGCGCCAACCCCGAGGACTACACCTCACGCGGCCGCATCATCACGCCGCTCAAGGACCGCTTCGGCTCTCAGGTGCGGACGCACTACCCACTCACCGTCGCCGAGGAGATCGAGATCATGGAGGGCGAGCGGATGTCGCCGCCTGAGGACGCCGACGTGCTCGTGCCCGGCTTCATGAAGGAGATCGTGGCCGAGCTCTCGCACGGCGCCCGCAGGAGCCCCCACATCTCGCAGTCGTCGGGCGTGTCGGTCCGGATGTCGATCGGCAACTACGAGAACCTGGCCTCGAACGCGATCCGCCGCGCGGTTCGCGTGGGCGAGTCGCTGGCCGTGCCTCGAATCAGCGACCTCGACTTCCTGGTCGCCTCGACCGCCGGCCGTGTCGAGATCGAAGCGCTCGACGAGGGCCGCGAGGAGCAGGTGCTGCAGCGCATCCAGCGGGCCGCGATCTCGGCGGTCTTCGGCCGTCACTTCGCCGCCGCTCAGTTCGAAGGGCTGGTCCAGCGCTTCGACGACGGAGCCATGCTCGAGGTCGGCGAGTCGATGCCCGCGGGCGTCTACGTGAAGGCGTTGGGCGAGGCGCCCGAGATCGACATCGCGCTCAAGCGGTTGGGGCTCCCCGACCGAGCCGAGGTGCGGGCGTCGGTGATCGAGTTCGTGCTCGAGGGCCTGCACCTGGCCAAGCGGCTCAACAAGGACGAGATGGAGGGTCGGGCGCTCTACCGGAGGTAACCCACGGCGGCCCCGTAAATAGGAATTGGTGCGGGGCCGTAAGGGCCGGCTTTGCTGGCCCGTGTGAGTCCCGTCTTCCAGGCGCGCACTCGCGCTGCAACGCCGAGAAAAGGAGGGCGGGTGCGCGGGGGGAACCTTGGTTCCCTCCGCGTCTAAAGACGAGATGGAAGGCCG
>CAZHAC010000421.1:0-2096 GCA_964529765.1 uncultured Actinomycetes bacterium | reverse complement strand
CGACCTTCCGATCCTGATGTCCGGCCCGACCATGTCCCGGCTTGGGCTCCGGCCTGGCATGTCCGCCCGAATCGACGTCAGCGGCCGGGAAATCGCGACCAGGATCGTCGGAGCGGTCGACTATGCGCCGACGTTGTACCCGGGCAGCGATGACTTCGTGATCATCCCGCTGGACCGGATGGTCAGCGCCTTCTCAGCCGCTACAACCGGGCCGGAGGTTCCCAACGAGTTGTGGCTTTCCCTCGCGGACGCGGGGTGGGAGTCGGCTCGCAAGCTGGGACCGACGACGGGGGTGGACTATGCCGTCAATCGCCAGAATGCTGAGCAGACAGCACTCAACGATCCGGTGCTGATCCAGCTCAGGGCCAACCTTGCCATCGGGTTCGCCAGCGCCTTCGCCCTGGCGATCCTCAGCTTCACCGTCCACTTCCTGATCACTACCCGGCGCCGGCTGGCCGAGCATTCGGTCCTCCAGGCCAACGGACTTGATCCGGAGGACATCCGTCGAGGGATCGCGATCGAGCAAGCCGTCCTGGTTGCCCTTGCCGTACTGGTCGGAGTGGCGCTGACAGCCGTCGAAATCGAGGTGCTGCTGTCTTCCCTCCAGCTTGGGAGCGCACCCGAAAACATCATCCCGCCCACAGTGCTTCGGATCGATCTGCCGCAGATAGCGCTGGCGACGGTAGCGACTGCCGCCGTGCTCGTAGTCCTCGCCTGGCTGACCCGCCGGCTCGCAACCGCGGTCAACGTCGTCGAAGAGCTGAGGAGGCTGGGCTGATGACGACCGTCGTCGAGTGCGAGGGCCTGGTCCACATCTACAAGACGCGCGAGGTCGAGGTCGTCGCCCTCCAGGGCCTGGACCTGGCCGTAGAGCAGGGCGAGGTGGTTGCCATCGTCGGGCGCAGCGGTAGCGGCAAGACGACGCTGATGAACATCCTTGCCGGTACGGAGAGGCCCACAGCCGGCGCGGCCAAGGTGAGCGGGCACGACCTGACCCGGATGGGTGAGCGGGAGCGCGACGCCTACCGGCGCGACGTTGTCGGGTACACGATCCAGCATTCCCAGGCCAACCTGGCCACCGACCTCGACGCTCTTGAGAACATCCTGCTGCCGATGGCGGGCGGCACCGCAGGCCAGCGGCTCGAACGAGCGGGCTCGTTGCTCGAGGCGATGGGGATTTCGCACCTGGCCGATCAATTCCCAGGCGAGTTCTCGGGCGGCGAGGCCCAGCGCCTCTCGGTAGCCATCGCGATGGCGAACCGTCCACGCCTACTGCTCGCGGACGAGCCGACGGCCGAGCTGGACCGGAGTACGGCAAGGAACCTTTTGCGTGACCTGCGCGCATTGCTTCGCTCGCGCGGCGCCTCGGCGGTGATCGTGACCCACGACGCCGACGTGGAGCGTCACGCCGACAGGGTGATCCAGATCCGCGACGGCAGGACGAGCACTGAGACCAGGTGGCGCCAGGAGGAGGGGAGCTACATCGCCGACGAGCTGCTGATCATGGATCGGGCGGGTCGGGTCCAGCTGCCCAAGCGGTTCATCGAGCAACTTGGCCTGTCGGGGCGGGTGCGCGCGCATCTCGAGGGCGAAGAGATCCGCATCCGCGCCGCTGACGGCGTCGAAAAGGACGGCGAGTGAGCGACGCACACGCGGTCAACGCCCGCGGCGTCGTGAAGCGGGTCAATTTGGGGAAAGCCACGAGGGCGGCGGTGGACGGCGTCGATCTTCGACTAGGGGTGGGCGAATACCTGCTGCTGCTTGGGCGCTCCGGGTCGGGTAAGACCACTCTGTTGAGCATCCTCGGTGGGCTGATCGAGCCCGACGAGGGGCGTGTCGAGGTGCTGGGCCACGACTTCGGCCGGATGGATGAACGGGCCCGGCGAAGCCTCGTACGCCGTGAGATCGGCTGGATATTTCAGACCGCGGGCTTACTTCCGAGCCTGACGGCCGCGGAGAACGTCGCTTTCGCTCTTTACCTGCTGGGTGAGGAGGGACCGGAGGTCGATCGACGGGTGGGCGAGGCGCTCGAGTGGGTCGGCCTCGGCGGTCGGAAGCAGCATCGAGCCGATGAGCTGTCGGGCGGTGAGCAGCAG
>CAZHAC010000420.1:0-2098 GCA_964529765.1 uncultured Actinomycetes bacterium | reverse complement strand
GTGGGGCAGCTGGTGTTCCCCGAATCAGCGGACTGGCTCGCCATCCCGAACTTGGCTTGGTTGCCGCGGCCGAACCCGGGATCGCAGTTGTTGCCGGCGCCATTGTCGAAGTCCTTCTTAGATGGGTCGACCGCGGCGCCTCGCACGTCACGATCGGAGCCCCTGGACGTTGCTGGTGTTGCGGAGGTTTGAGTTGGCTGGCTGTTGCCCTGGCCTCGAGCGTCCGCGAAAGCTCCAGGAGAGAGGAGTAGCAAGCCAGCTGTGGCGGAGAATCCCGCCACGAGCAGCCTTCGTGTCGTCATCGTCAGCGTCTCCTCGAGCCACCTCCCACGCAGAGATGGCTAATAGTGATACGAGCGCTGTCACCTTATTCGATGACGAGACATTCAGTCAACGTTTCAGTACGAACTCGTACAGATTGTTCCCCAGGGCCACTCTTCACCTGCATTTGCGCGAGCTAATCTGTCCGCTGCAATGGACCGTGGTCCGGGATTGACGCGGGATTGGGTCGTCCTGGTCCAGTTTCCGACCGAAGACTCCCTCGACTCCGTGGCCATTGAAGTGGCCGAGTCCATCGCTGGACTCACCGTGAGACCGGAGGTTCCGGTCCGATCACTGAACGTCCACAGCGGCGAGCTCACGCTCGAGGTTTACATCCGGCCTTCAGCACCGGTTTCGTCGGATGAGGCCCGAGTGCTCGCCGCCCAGCTGCTGCAGCGCTATGCGCCCAGCCACGATCTCTCGTTGACAACGATCAGCGTTCGGCCTCTCGATTAGTCGAGCGACTCCCCGGGAAACGCTCGCCTAGATCGCACGTATTTACATGCGACGCGTTTGTTAAGGATTGACATGACGAACGCTTGTTCGATATCATTCGAGGGTGATCGGCGAGTGGGAGCGTACGCTGGCCTCAGAGCTCATCGAGCGGCGCCGCAAGATTGACCAGGAGGAGTACGAGTTCTCCTGCCTGGCGGCCGCATTCGCGGAGACGCTGGAGTGGCAGCGCGATGGCTCCTACTCGGCGATCAACTGGCTCTGCCACAACTGTGAGATGACCTCGCCAGCAGCCGCCGACCGCCTCTGTGTGGGCCGGCAGGCCCCAGCCCTGGAGGCGACGGCGGAGGCCTTCCGGGAGGGCCAGATCGGCTTTTCCAAAGTGGTCAAGATGTCGCGGCTGAAGCAGGCAATCGGGGAGCGGCTGGACGAGCAAGCGATGCTCGAGCAGGCCAAGGAGTTCTCGCCAGGCGCCTTCCATTTCATCTGCCAGCACGCACGCCATCACGCGGACGCCCAGGCGATGGCCGATGAGCAGGCGGACCAGGCCAAGCGGCGCTGGCTCGAGCTGCTGCCCCACGAGGACGGCGTGGTCTCGGTGCGGGGAGTGCTCGACTCGGAGGGCGGGGCGGTAGTGCGCAACGCACTCGAAGGCCTGGCCAAGCCGAGCGGCAAGCACGACGATCGCGAGCACTCGCAGCGGCTGGCGGACGCTCTGGTCGAGCTCTCGGCCGGGGCGCAGCCGCCGCGTCTGAACGTGACCTGCAGCCTGGAGACGCTGCGCGGAGAGCCGGGTGCGCCGGGCGGGGTGGTCGACTTCGCACCCCCGCTCTCCTCGGCGACCATCCAGCGCTACGCCTGCAGCTGCACCTTCACACGGGTCGTAATGGACTCAAAGTCGGTGGTGATCGATGTCGGCCGCGGCCGGCGCCTGGTCTCGGGTCCGATGCGGCGGGCGCTCGACGCTCGCGATAAGGGCTGCGTGTGGCCGGGCTGCAACCGGCCGGCCAGATGGTGCGAGCCGCACCACAAGACGTACTGGGCGGCCGGCGGAGGGACGTCGGTCGAGGAGTCAGTTCTCCTCTGCCATCGGCATCATTGGATGGTCCACGAGGGGGGTTGGCGGATCGCGTTCGAGGAGAAGACGGGCAAGGTGCTCGCTCTCAAGCCGCCTCCTCGGGGGTGGAGCTTGGCCCGTGCACCGGCGGGGTTCCAGCCCGCCGCCTGACGCGCGGAAACGCCGATCTCGGTCTATCCTGACGCCACCGGTGCAGCAGTCGACCGCCGCCCGCGTTATGGCCCTCCTGGCGGTTGCTGATCGCGT
>CAZHAC010000419.1:0-2111 GCA_964529765.1 uncultured Actinomycetes bacterium | reverse complement strand
GCGATTGGGTGGACCGATGTGGGTCTTTCACCGCTCGGGCGCGACCAGGCCCGGGAACTGGCCGCGCGCCTGGCCGCGGTTCCGCTCGATGTCGTGTTCACGAGCGATCTCGTCCGCTGCCGGGACACGGCTGCCGCGATCGCCGCAGGTCGCGGGATTCCGGTCGTGGCGACGCCGGATCTTCGCGAGCTGAACTTCGGCCGCTGGGAGGGGCGGTGTTTGGAGGAGCTGTGGGTCGAGTCGGCTGACGAGGCGGCGGCCTGGGAGAGCGACATCCGGCGGTTGCCTGCGTCCTTCGGAGAGACGTTCGACCAGTTCGAGGCCCGTCTTCGCCGCTTGGCGGACGAGATACCGGCGCACGGCGAGGTACTGGTGGTCGGGCATCGCGGCTCGCTCGCCGTTCTCTGGTCGGTCCTCACCGGCAGCTCGCTTGCGTCGGCCTGGGAGCGTTCGTTCGAGCTCGGGGGTGTCACCCGGGTGGAGACGGTGGCGTGCTGACCCTGGTCATCGGCGGGATCCGCTCGGGCAAGAGCGACTTCGCGGCCCGCCTCGCTGCCGCGCGCGCGGGCCGGGTCGCGGTGATCGTTACGGGGGTCGCTTCGGACCCCGAGATGGAGGCCCGCATCGAGGCCCACCGCCGCGCGCGCCCGGCTGACTGGATGGTCTTTGAGGAGACGCGCGACATCGGCTCGGCCGTTCCCGCAGCGTCCGCGGACGTGATCCTGCTCGACTCGGTGGACGGCTGGCTCGCCCACCAGCCGGACGCCGAGGCCTGTGTCGAGCAGGTGCGTCAGATGTGTGATCGGACTGCCGAGGCGGTGGCGGTCAGCAGCGAGGTCGGGCTGGCGCCCGTCCCCCTGACGCCCGCCGGGCGCCTCTTCGCGGACGCGCTGGGCAGCGCCAACCAGCGGCTGGCCGAAATGGCGTCTCGCGTCTACCTGGTCGTCGCGGGTCTGCCTATCACTCTCAAGGAGCTCGCGCAATGACCATAGCCATCCTCGTTGCCGCTGTGACCGGCTTCCTCCTCGGCGCCCGGCACGGGCTCGACTGGGACCACCTGACCGCGGTCGCCGACCTGGTGGGCGCCCCCGGCCGGCGCAGTGCCCGTTCGCTTGGACTTGCGGTCTGGTACTGCGTCGGGCACGGAGCCGTGGTGGTGCTCCTGGGGGCGATGGTCGGCGTGCTGGGGGTGCGGCTGCCGTACGGTCTCGATCGTGCCTTCGAGGTCGTCGTGGGAGCGACGCTGGTCGGCCTCGGTCTACTCGTCCTTGTGCAGGTCGCGCGCGAGCGCAGCGATTACCGCTTCACCAGCCGCTGGCGCCTGGTCTTCGACCTCGTGCGTCGCGCCTGGCTGCGCCGCCGCGGTGCTGTCGACTGGGATCGACCGGCGGGCGGGGTGTCGCGGCGGGCAGCGTTCGCGATCGGGGTCCTGCATGGAACCGGTGCGGAGACGCCGACGCAGGTCGTGCTCTTCGGGGCCGCCGCGGCGGCGGGCTCTAGCGGAGGAGCCCTGATCGTGCTGGTCGCGTTCGTCAGTGGGCTGGTCGTTTCTGACATCGGCGTTGCCCTGGTCTGGCTGTCGGGCAGGCTCAGCTCGGCCCGGATCCCGTTCGGCCAGGTTGTGCTTGGCGTCCTGACCGGCGTCGCGAGCATCGGTGTCGGCGCCGCATTCATCGCCAACAAGTCCGGTGTGCTGCCGAGTCTCTTCGGCGGCTGAGAAGGAGGTTCGAGTTTTGTGCACAGTCAAAGGTGAAGACGAGGTCATGGTCTGCGACGTCTCCCGGGACGACGTCCGCCGGGTGCTGAGCGAGCGGGTCGGCGACGCTTTTACGGCAGAGACGGTTGACGGTGAAGGAACGCGCTTTACGTGCCTCGAACCGGGCTCGATGTCGGAGTTCCAGGCCTCGGTGGCGACGGCGCTCGGATGGGAGGAGAACCGGTTCCTTGCCCCAGATGTAGGCGCATCGGGCTGATACTCGCTGTCGACGTCCCCGATCGGGTGTTCGCGGCCATCGGGTCTGCGCTCGGGCGGGACGTTCGGCGGACGGAGCGCCTTGCCGGCGGTTACACGCCGCAGGTCGTCCTGCGGCTGCATCTCTCGAGCGGCGATA
>CAZHAC010000418.1:0-2124 GCA_964529765.1 uncultured Actinomycetes bacterium | reverse complement strand
GCCCGAGAGATCGGTGCCGAGCGCAAGGTGCTGATCGCGGCGCAGCCGACGCGCGGTGTGGACGTCGGGTCGATCGAGTTCATCCACCGCCGCCTGATCGAGATGCGCGATTCCGGCCTCGCCGTGCTGCTGGTCTCGTCCGAACTGGACGAGGTGCTCTCCCTTTCCGACCGCATCGCGGTCATTTACCGGGGCCGGATCGTAGGCGTGCTGGACGCCGCCGGTGCGGATCCGCAGCGGGTCGGGCTGATGATGGCGGGCGTGGCGTGAGCGCGGTCGCCCGCTTTGGGCGCGCCCTGCTGGTGCCCGTGCTCTCGGTCGCCTGCGGATTCGTGGTCGCAGGCATCGTGGTCGCGCTCTCGGGCGCCGACCCTTTCGGGGCCATGCTCTGGCTCTTTGAGGGGGCGTTCACCCAGCCCAATGCGCTGACCGAGACCCTGGTCGCGACCATCCCCTACATATTCCTCGGGCTGGCCGTGGCCATCGGCTTCAAAGCAGCCCTCTTCAACATCGGCGCCGAGGGCCAGTTCTACCTGGGCGCCCTGGCCGGGGTCTGGGTCGGATTCGCGGTCCACGGCCTGCCGGCGATCGTCCACATCCCGCTCGCGATCGGGGCCGGCATGGCGGGGGGCGCCGCCTACGCCCTGATCCCCGCCGTGCTCAAGGCCAGGTTCGGGGCGCACGAGGTGATCACGACCATCATGCTCAACCACGTAGCGCTGGCCATCTCGGACTACCTGATCGCCGGCCCCGACGCCGCTCATCGTGGCCCGTTCGCCGACCTACACGCCAGCGCTCCCAAGACGCCGCCGATTGTCGCCGCAGCCCAGCTGCCGGTGATTCCGGGCACGCGGCTTCACCTCGGACTGCTGCTCGCGCTGGCGGCGGTGCCCGTCATCTGGTACGTGATCGAGCGGACGACCGTGGGCTTCCAGCTCCGCGCAGTCGGCCTCAATCAGACCGCGGCGCGGGCCGCCGGGATCTCGGTGGGCTGGACGATCGTGATCGTGATGGCCATCTCGGGCGCCCTCTCGGGGCTGGCCGGAGCCGACGAGGTGCTTGGCGTTTCCCACTACATGTCGCCGGTCTTCTCGGTCGGCTATGGCTTCGACGCTATCGCTGTGGCGCTCGTCGCCAAGAGCAATCCCTGGGGCATCGTGCCGGCCGCTTTCCTCTTCGGCGCCATGCGCAGCGGCGCCGGCTACATGCAGCTCCAGACCCAGGTCGCGGGCGCGCAGGTCTCGGCCGACCTGATCTCGGTCGTCCAGGCGACGGTGATCATTTTCGTGGCCGCCCCGATGCTCGTCCGCTGGCTCTTCCGCATCCGCGAGCGGCGCGGAGCGCTGCCCACCGCGCTCGCCGGACAGAAGGTGACTCCGTAGTGATGTTCCTCGCCTTCAACCTGCGCGACTTCTTCTTCCACGCCGACCTGACCGGCCTGGCGGCGGCCACGCTGCTCGCCTCGACGCCGCTGGTGCTGGCGGCGCTCGGGGGCGTGATGAGTGAGCGCTCGGGCGTCGTCAACATCGCGCTCGAGGGGATCATGCTCCTGGGCGCGTTTACGGGCTACGTGGTCGCCTTCCAGCTCCACAACCTCTGGATCGGCGTGCTGGCGGCGGTCCTCTCGGGGATCCTGATCGCGACGCTCCACGGCGTGCTCGCGATCGAGTTCCAGGTCGACCAGATCGTCAGCGGGATGGTGATCAACATCCTCGCGGTGGGCCTGACCGGCGTCTACTACCGGACCTTCCTGCAGCAGTCGACCGTGGCCGGGCCCGGCGTCCTGCCGACCTGGAGGATTCCCGTCCTTTCTCACCTGCCGTTCCTGGGCAGCGTGCTCTTCACCGGCCAGTTCGTGACCTGGGCGATGCTCGTCATCGTCCTCGGCATCCAAATCCTCCTCTTCCGTACGGTGTGGGGCTTGCGGACGCGTGCCTGCGGGGAGCACCCCCTGGCGGCGGAGACCGCCGGCATCTCGGTTCGGGCCGTCCGCTACGGGAACGTCATGTTGAGCGGAGCCCTGGGAGGTCTGGGCGGCGCTTACTTCTCTCTCCAGGAGATCGGCAACTTCCTGCCCAACATGACCGGCGGCAAGGGGTTCATCGCCCTGGCGGCGATGATCTT
>CAZHAC010000417.1:0-2131 GCA_964529765.1 uncultured Actinomycetes bacterium | reverse complement strand
GGGTGCCCAGGTACGCGGTTGACTTGACAGCGTGCTGGCGGCCGCGGGTGGGGATGGTCACCCTCTCCCTCGAGCTCAGCCGCGCGCTCCTTGACCAGCCCGGCGACCAGGAGTGGACGCTGCTCGGCAGCCGCGAGCGCATCGCGGGCCTAGAAGCTCCCTTCATGCTCTCACCCTACCGGCACGAGGTCGCCAACAAGCTCCTCTGGCTCCCGGTCGTCGAGCGTTCGCTGGGCGTGAATGCGATCCTCTACCCGTACTGGCCGAGCCCGCCTCGACGCCAGCGCGGGGCGCCGCCCGCCGTGGTCTTCGTCCACGACCTCGCCTTCAAGTTCTTTCAGAAGGGCGTGCCCTGGCAGCAGCGGCTGTATCTCGGCCGGCTGCTCCCGCGGTCGCTGCCCGCTGCGGCAGCCGTCGTGGTGCCTTCGGAGGCGACGCGCCGGGACCTCCTGGAGGCGTACCCCGGGGTTCCGGAGGATCGGGTCCACGTGGTGCCCGAGGGGGCCGGCCATCTGGGGACTGAGGCCGGGCCGCTTCCCGAGGGACTGGAGCCGCGGCGATTCCTGCTCAGTGTGGCGACCGTTGAGCCGCGCAAAAACCTTGAGCGTCTGCTCAGCGCCTACCGCCTCCTGCGCGGGCGCGTCGCCGATCCGCCTGACCTCGTCCTGGTCGGAGCGATCCCTTATTGGTCGGACGACCACGCCGTCCGGTTGTTGCGCGAGACGCCCGGTGTACGCCACCTCGGCCACATCGACGATCGCACGCTCCTCGGCCTCTACCGGGGCGCTCTGGCGCTCGCCTTTCCGAGCCTCTACGAGGGCTTCGGACTGCCCCTGCTGGAGGCGATGCGGGAGGGCCTGCCGGCGCTGATCTCCAACCATGGCGCGCTCCCCGAGCTTGCGGGCGGAACCGGCGTCGAGATCAATCCCCTCGACGTCGAGGCGATAGCGGGCGGCCTCCAGCAGCTGGCCGAGGACTCGGCTCTGCGTGAGCGCCTGGCCGAAGCCGGCCCGCGGCGGGCTGCGAGCTACACCTGGGAACGGGCCGCCGGCGAGGTGCTGGGGATACTGCGGACCGTGGGCCGGCAAGAAGATCGGCAAGAAGATCGGTAAGATCGCTCGATGGCCGAATCGCGGACGCTGCGCGTTCTCGCCCTGCTTGACGAGGACGGCCGCCATGGATACGGCCGGCTCGCGGGGCCGGTCCTGCGCCACCTTTCGACCTGTGCGGCACTGACCGTCGAGGTGGGGGGAAGGCTCGACGGCCATGACGCCGTCCTTTGCGCACAGGACCACCCGCCCGCGCCGGAGCTCGCGCGCGAGCTGGCGGGATTCATCGCCCAGGGCGGAGGCGTGGTCGCGATACACGGCACGCTTGGCGCCTGGGCGCAGATCCCGCCGCTGGCGGCGGTGGCGGGCTGGGCTCCGGGCGAGCCGGGACCGGCCGCCGAGCTCCGCGTTCAGCCGGCTCCAGGCCCGTTCGCCGACCGTCTCGACCCGGAGCTGCTGATTCGAGACGAGCTCTATGTGTCCGACCCGCCGCCCCCGGACGCTTCTGTGCTCCTGACCGCGCACTGGCACTACAGCGACCGCCCGCTGGCGTTCATGCGGACGCATGGCGCCGGACGGCTGCTCCATCTCGGTCTCGGGCATGGACCCGACGCCTGGGCACACCCCGATTTCGCGCGCCTCGTCCATCGCGCACTCCGACAGGTCGCCTCAGTCCACCCCGCACCACCCCTCGGCGTCGGGCTCTACGGTTATGGTGCGATCGGCCGCGAGCACGCCGGCTCGATCGCTGAGGTGCCCGGTTTTGAGCTGCGCGCGGTTTGCGATCGCAACCCGCAGCGCCGAGACGAGGCTGCGGCGGCTTTCGACGTGCAGACGTATGGGGAGGCGGCCCGCATGCTCGCCGATCCCGCCATCGACGTGGCGTTGGTGGGCGTCCCGCCCGTTGCCCACGCGAGCGCGGTTCTCGAGTCACTGGCGGCCGGCAAGCACGTCGTCTGCGAGAAGCCGTTCGCGCTCCACGCCCGCGAGTGCGACGAAATGATGGCCGCGGCTGAAGCCGGCGGCCGCTCCCTGACGGTCTATCAGAGCCGCCGCTGGGACCCGGACTTCGCCGCCCTCCG
>CAZHAC010000416.1:0-2132 GCA_964529765.1 uncultured Actinomycetes bacterium | reverse complement strand
TCAATGAGAGCTTCGGGCTGCGCGAGCTGCCCGCGGCCGAGCGAGCGCGCTACCTGGCGTACCTGTACGAGCTCACGCACCGCCTCGACGGCACCCGGCCGGTGTCCTCCAATGACGGCTGGGAGCATGCGGTCACCGACCTCTGCACGCTTCACGACTACGCGCCGGCCGACGACCTGGCGCGCCGCTACTGGTCCCTGGAGACGGTTCTCGCGAATGGCCGGCCCGCCCCCGCCTACCTTCCCGGCTACTCCTATCGAGGCGAGCCGGTGCTGGTGAGCGAATTCGGTGGGCTCGCGCTTCGGGGCTCCGGCGGTTGGGGGTGGTCGGAGGTCGGGAGCGAGCAGGAGTTTCTGGCCAGCTACTCGGCACTCGTATCGGCGCTGATGGAGCCGGGTCCGGTCGAGGGGTTTTGCTACACGCAGCTGACCGACGTCGAGCAGGAGCGCAACGGGCTCCTCACCGCGGACCGACGGCCGAAGGTGGACGTGGCCGCGATCCGCGCAGCCACGTCCATGCCCAAGCTGCGAGCCTAGGCGGGAGCCCCGGCCGGACGGGCGGCGTCGATGTGCTCCACAATCAGGCGCGCGACCTCCGGAGCCCGCTCGACGACCGGCCCATGGCCGCACTGCTCGAGCACGACCTCGCGGACCAGCGCGCGGTCCTTCCGGCGCTCGAACACCGCCCGCGTCTGGGAGACGGCGGGCTGGGGCGGGAAGACGTCCATGCCCGGCCAGCCGGGCACCGCGCCCAGCTTGCCCAGCTGACCGAAGTCGAACATCGACTCGTCGGAAACCACCTGGTCTTCGTCGCCCCGAATCCAGAGAACGGGCACGGGATCGGCGACGTCGCCGAAGGCACTCGTGTTGCAGTAGATCGGCGCCATCGCGTTGTTCACGCCGGTCGTGCCCGGCGCCACGGCCGGCCAGTTGGGCGAGGGCGTCGCGTTGCCCGGGTAGAACTCGTCCCCGATCCCGGTCAGAAGAACTTCGGCGATCAGCTCGTCCTCGTCCGGCGCCTTGTAGCGAGGCGACCAGAAGAAGGTCCGCATGGTGACCCGCGGACTCGACACCGGCTCGTCCTCCGACATGTCGCCGGCCGCCATCCTGCGGACGAAGTCGGGCGCCACGCCGCCACCGCCGCTGCCTGCGGCGTCTGGCCAGGTCAGCGTGCCCTGCACGTCTCGCGTGGCCCCAAATCCGTAGGGCGAGAGCGGGGCGATCAGCGTGAGCGACGCCAGGTCGTCGCCGTGGTCGAGCTCGTACTGCTGGAGGATGCCGCCGCCCATCGACCACCCGGCTGCATGGACGCGCCGCCCGCCGGCCCAGCCGAGGGCCTCAACCAGCGCGTGCAGGTCATCGCTCCAGTCGCGAAGGCCGCGCTTGGCGTCGATGCCAAGGCGCTGCGTGCGCCCGAAGGCCCGGAGGTCGGGGGCGACCGCGCGGAAGCGGCCCTTCGGAAGCGCCTCGGCAACCGACTTCCAAAAGCGGCCGGTGGTGATGTTGCCGTGGACGAGGAGGAGCGGTTCGCCGTCCTCCGGGCCGTCGACCCAACAATGGGTGCTGATGCGCGCGGTGTCGATGGTGCGTGACTCCATCCTGACCTCCAGGTGATCGCCGATCGGGGTCCCTGAAGGATAGGGGGCGCCGCAAGAAACGGTCCGTTGCGGCGTATCTGCTTGGTAGGCGCAGCCCGCGAGACGGCTGCGGGGTGGGAGTTGAAGGCATGTCGACACTGTCGGCGCTGCTCGTACTCGGGCAGGGCGCTTTTCTCAGTGGTTCGTGGTGGGTGGCGAGGGCCCTTCGTGGGGATGGGAACCGCCCCGCTCAGTGGGTCGTCTGGGCCTCACTGGTCGCGTCGCTGGCGGGCGTGATCCCGGAGCTGACGACCGCGATCACCGGCACCGCCCAGCTGGGCAATGCCGCCCACGCTGCCGGCCTGCTCTCGGTTGCCGGGATGGCGGTCTCCCAGGCGGGCCTCAGCGTCGTAGCCGGGATGCGAGGCGTGAAGTCGCTCCAGGAGCGGCGCCGGCTGGCGCTCACCGCGCTTCTCCAGCTGGCGCACGGCGACGCGGCTTTCGCGGCCGGCCGGTACGAGGAGGCGCTCGCCTCCTATCAGGCCCAGGTTTCGTC
>CAZHAC010000415.1:0-2134 GCA_964529765.1 uncultured Actinomycetes bacterium | reverse complement strand
CCGGCGTCTACCAGGGGAACTGGAAGAACAACATCTTCATCCGCTACTGCGTCCTGCCCAGGGGTGGTGACCCGGTGCTCTTCGAGACGGCCGGCTCCGACCTCGAGTGCGCCAGGATCGACGCGCCCTGGCTCAAGGGCAACATCCGTCCCGCCATCACATGGAAGTGGGCGGAGACCGCCGAGTCGATGATGGTCGACCGCATGGCGGGCTCGATCTACCAGGTGCTCGAGGAGCACAAGCTGACCAACGAGAAGATCGGGGTCGACATGATGGACCCCTCAGCCACCGCCGCCTTCCAGCGCGCCAACCTGGACCTGGTCAGCGCCTGGCCGGCGATGTCGGGCGCGCGCGTCATCAAGACGCCGGACGAGATCGAGTGCCTGAAGATCTCCTCCGCTATCGGCGACACCGCGATGTGGAAGATCGAGAACGAGTGGTTGAAGCCCGGCGTGACGGAGGCCTACATCACGGCCAAGGTGAACGAGTATCTGTACGAGAAGGGCTTCGACTTCGTCTACGACATCATCGTCGCCTCGGGCGGCAACACCAGCCCCTACCGGCGCTGGCACACAGACAAAACGATCCGGCTGGGCGACCTCGTGATCATCGACCAGAACGCGGTCGGGCCCGGCGGTTACTTCGTCGACTTCGTCCGCTGCTTCAAGGTCGGCGGCAAGCTGACGCCGCGCGAGAAGGACCTCTACAAGGAGTGCTACGACTCCATGTACGGCGCCATCGAGATGATGAGGGCCGGCAACACGACCAGCGACGTGGCCGCCAGGCTCCCGGTCTACGCGGACGACGAGTACGGAACGGTGACCCTGCAGCAGTTCGCGCACTCGATCGGGCTTTCTCTTTACGAGGGGATGTGGATCTCGCGCGCCTACTCGCTTCAGTACCCGGTCGAGCTTCAGGAAGGCATGTACTTCGCGGCCGAAACGTTTGCCGGCCATCCGGGCCTCGAGCAGACCGTTCGCCTGGAGGAGGACCTTCTGGTCACCGACGACGGGCCTATCGTCTTCACAAAGTACCCCTTCTACGATGAAGCGCTCTAGCCCCCGCTGACGCGCCGCCGCTGATGGCCGGCGCTGCCCCCGGACGCCCGATACCCACCTATCCCGACCTCGCGGGCAAGGTCGCGGTGGTCACCGGCGGCTCGAGGGGCATCGGGGCCGCCACCTGCCGTTTACTCGGCGCCAACCGCGTGCGGGTTGCCGTGGTGGCCCGCGACCGCTCCACGATCGACAGGGTCGTGACGGAAATCGTGGGGGCCGGCGGGGACGCCGTCGGCATCAGCGCGGACGTGCTCAGCTTCGACGCCATCGAGGGGATGCGGCAGACCGTCGAGGAAGCGTTCGGTCCGGTCGACATCCTGCTCCCGTTCGCGGGCGGCTTCGGGCGGCACACTCCGATCTGGGAGATCACAGAGGAGGAGTGGCACCTCGTCGTCGAGTCGAACCTCACCGCCACCTTTCTGACCTGCAAGTCTTTTCTACCCGGGATGCTGGACCGCGGGCGAGGCGCGATCGTGACCATGGCTTCAAACGGCGCCCGCTTGCTCGACATCCCGCTGACCGCGTCCTATGCGGCAGCCAAAGCCGGGATCGTGATGTTCACCCGGCACGTCGCAAAGGAGGTAGGTCCACGTGGCGTGCGTGTCAACTGCGTCGCGCCGGCGACCGTGATTTCGGAGCGGGTAGAGGGCATCCTGACCCCAGAGCGCATCGACGAGATTGCCGCTCTCTCTCCGCTCGGCCGGATTGGAATGCCGGAGGACGCCGCCCTGGCCACGCTCTTCCTGGTGTCCGATTCCGCCGCCTGGCTCACCGGCGTGACGCTCGACGTGGCCGGCGGACGAATCATGCTCTGAGACCCGATCCGGAGTTCGCTAGGTGCTCATTGCGCCCAGGCGCGTCCGGGCAGGCGGGATCGCGCGTATCCGGGGACCGTCGCGGACCAGCTTCCACCCGTTGTGGCAGAAGGTGTGGTGCCGCTTACAGAGGAGGACGCCGTTTTCCAGATCGGTGGGGCCTCCATCTACAAAGGCGTGCCGGTGGTGGCCATCGCACCAGGCCGCCGGCCGGTCACAGCCGGGGAAGACGCAGTGGCCGTCGCGCGCCACCATCGCCTT
>CAZHAC010000414.1:0-2136 GCA_964529765.1 uncultured Actinomycetes bacterium | reverse complement strand
ACGCGACCCTGATTGACGAGCAGGTAGCGGAGCAGGCGGAACTCGGTCGGCGTCAGGTCGATGGACTGGCCGGCCCGTCGCACCTCGTGTGCATCCTCATCCAGCTCGAGGTCGGCCAGGCGAAGGGTGTGGTCGGAACGGTCCTCTCCATGCCGGCGGAGCACGACGCGCACGCGCGCGACCAGCTCCTCGATGCTGAAAGGCTTGGTGACGTAGTCGTCGCCGCCAACCGTGAGACCGTGCACCTTGTCCTCGGTTGCGTCCCGAGCAGTGAGAAAGATGATGGGCACCTTGCGCCCCTCGGCATTGAGACGCTTGAGCACGTCGAAACCGTCGATGTCAGGCAGCATCACGTCGAGCACGACCAGTTCCGGCTTGAATTCGGACACCCCGCGGAGTGCGTCTCGGCCGCTGCCCGCGGTCCGAACCGCGAAACCCTCGTAACGGAGTGCCAGGGCCACCAACTCGGTGATGTTGGGTTCGTCGTCGACCACCAGCACGCGGGGTCCCTCCTCCTGGGTCACGAATGCATCGTCTTACGCAAACCTGGGAGTTTCCTGAGAAATCCCTCCAGGGATCTTCGGACCTCAGCCCGAAGACGAGGTTCCCGAAATCGCCGGCTGACCGCTCGAAGTGAACTGGAGGTGCGCCCACATACCGGCGGCCTCACGCCCCGTGACCAGGGACGTAATCCTGTACTGCCCCGGCGCGCCCGGTACCACCCGGAAGGCCGCCGACGTGCCCGGGGCGAGTCCCGATTGCGGATCGGGCGTAGACCACTCCGGCCGCACGGGTTCTGTGGCCCGGCCGTCGCTGACCACACTGCAGGAGTTGGGCACTGTGCCCCGGTTCTCGCACTGGACGTCGAGAGTCCAGCCGACGGGAACTGTCACCTGCAGTCCACCGTTGCCATAGCCGTTGTAGTTGAACTGGAGGTTGCTGGCCGGATAGCCAGCAATCAGCGTGAGAACAGCGTTGTGCGAAGCAGCATCGACGGTGAGGAACTTCTTCGCGTCCGGTACATTGCCCGAACCGGTTCCCGTGATCGGGTCGCAGGCCAGGAGGAAGAGCACTGCGGCCGCAAGCAGGAGGCGCGCCTTGCTCACGGGGGTGGCGGCGCTTGCCGGTCGAGGCCCGGCGGCCTTCCCTGCGCCCCCATTCCTCCGTCGACCTGGATGACCTGTCCCGTTATGTAGACGGCGTCCTCGGAGGCGAGAAAGGCGACCACCGCGGCCACGTCGGATGGTTCGGCCGGCCGGCCGAGCGGGACCAGGTCGCCGGTCGCCGCGTACGACTCGGTGCGGACGGTGCCGGGCGCGACGGCGTTGACCCGGATGTTGTAAGGAGCGAGGTCGATCGCGGCGGTACGGGTGAAGGCGTCGATGCCGCCCTTCGAAGCGTCATAAGCGGCCATCTGGCGGTGCGAACGGATGGCGCCCCAAGAGCTGATGTTCACGATCGAACCGCCGCGCCGGTCCTTGGCCATCAGCCTGGCCGCGCGCACGGTGGTCAAATAGACGCTCTTCAGGTTTGTCCGGAGGACAGTGTCCCAGTGCTCCTCGTCCATCTCGAGCAGGTGCACGACCGGAGACGCCCAGCCGGCGTTGTTGACCAGGACGTCGACCGTCCCGAAGCGGTCGAGCGCGGTCCGCAGGAGCTCCTCGGCGGTCGCGGCCAACCCAATGTCACCGGCCGTCCAGGCCACCTCGGCGCCTTGCTGATCGAGGCCCCGCGCCACCGCCTCGACCTCATCCGCCTCGAGCGCGGTGATCACGAGCCGGCAACCCTCAACCGCGAGTCGCTCGGCAATGCCCTTGCCGATCCCTCGCCCTGCGCCCGTGACGATCGCGACCTTGCCCTGAAGACCG
This sequence comes from uncultured Actinomycetes bacterium, assembly GCA_964529765.1. Taxonomy (GTDB): domain Bacteria; phylum Chloroflexota; class Dormibacteria; order Dormibacterales; family Dormibacteraceae; genus CAZHAC01. The sequence continues at coordinate 268 of CAZHAC010000414.1, read as the reverse complement.
TTCATGCCCACGAGTGTTGCAGACCGGATGAAGGAAGGTTCGCGGTTCGACGCCGGTATGGATAGGTGATGTCGAGCAATCACCATGAATTTCAGACCTGGATGATCCAGGACTTCAGGCAAAACGAGGGACAGATCTCAGAGGGGCCATTCAAGGACCGCGACGTGCTGCTGCTAACGACAAAGGGCGCACGCTCGGGCGAGGAGCGGACGCTGCCGCTCGTCTACAGCCGGGACGGCGACCGGATCGTGATCGTCGCCTCCAAGGG
>CAZHAC010000413.1:0-2137 GCA_964529765.1 uncultured Actinomycetes bacterium | reverse complement strand
CCCGACCGCAGCGCCGCCTGCTCGATAGCGAAGGCCTACGTCTCCGATGCCTACCGGCGCGCGGCCGGCAACGGGATCCAGGTGCACGGGGGGATCGGTTTCACCTGGGAACACGACATGCACCTCTTCTTCAAGCGAGCAAAGTCATCCGAGGTGACCCTGGGCGACGCTACCTACCACCGCGAGCTCGTGGCCCAGCACCTGGACCTCTAAGACGAGAACCCGCGCCGCCGAAGCTGCAAAGGCCGGTGTTTCAGACCTTTTCGAAGGACTCCACGTTCATGACCAGGACGGTGGCTCCGCCCACCTGGACCTCGACCGGGTAGGGCATTAGCAGCTCGCCGGGCTCGACCATCGGTGGCATCGGGGTCAGATAGCGGGTTCGCTCCCGGCAGTTCTCGCGGATGATCGCGATCACCTGCTCCACGCGCTCTTCGTCGACCGCGCTGAGCAGCGTGGCATTGCCCTGCTGAAGGAATCCGCCCGTCGAGTTGAGCCGGGTGACGCTGATGCCGGCGGAGGAAAGCGCCTGGACCGTCTGCCCAGCGTCCTCGCCCTGAACGAATGCGACTACGAGCTTGATTCGACCATCCTCCTGGACGCCATGAGACGGCGTACGTCAGCCACTATGCGCTTGTTCACGATAGCTGGGGACAGATCGCCGTCGATTCGCAAAAACCGATCGGGTTCCGCGGCCGCCAGTCGCTCGTACTCGGCCGCCACCCGCTGGTGAAACTCTCGCGGCTCGGCCTCGAGCCGGTCCAGGTGGCGGCCGCCCGCCCTCCTGAGCCCGGTCTCCGGATCGACCATCAGCAGATAGGTCCGGTCGGGCCGCCGGAACGACTGCGGCCAGCCAACGTCAAGGCCGCGACCGCCGCCCTGATAAGCGAGCGTCGAGTCGTGGTAGCGGTCGAGCACGACCAGCCGGTCCTGGGCGAGCGCGGGTTCGATCACCTCCGCGAGCAGCTCCGCCCGGGCGGACATGAAGAGGTACATCTCGGCGGCGGGTGCCATCGCCGCGCCGTGGAGCACGATCTCGCGGACCTGCTCACCCAGCCGGGTCCCGCCCGGCTCCCGGAGGACGACCGGATCGAGATCGGCGAGAGCGTCTCGAAGCAGCTCGACCTGGGTCGACTTGCCGGCACCCTCGGGGCCCTCGAGGGTCACGAAGAGGCCGCTCAGTCCATCAGCTCCGCGGAAGGGAAGATGCGCAGTCTTCGCTGCGGCTCCTTCCCGGTGCTGCGCGCGACCAGCTCGTTCTCGGCCACCAGCTGGTGCTGCAGCCGGCGCACGAATGCGTTCTGGGGCGCCAGCTCGACCGGCCGCAGCGTCGCCTTGGCCCGGCGGATCGCGTCCGCCGCCTCCTGAAGCGCGCGCGAGGTGGTCGCGTCGTGGCGATCGGAGCCGAAGACCCGTGTCATCGCCTCCTTGACCTGGGTCACCGTGTTGCTCTTCAGAATGTGGATAGGAATCCCCGCTGCCTCGGCCTGCCGGATGCTGTCCGGCCGCCGCCGGTAGTAGTTCTTCAGGGTCAAGACCATCTCAGCGCCCTCGGGGTTGTTGACGACGCGCACCGGCAGATCGAGGTCGCGGATCGCCTGCTCGAGATAGTTGCGGCTGACGCCGTACGGAAAAACGGTGCGCGGCTTGGGAGCCGCGGCGGCCACGGAACCCGCCTGGGCCGAGCGTGGCATCTCCCCGTCGGCAGGCGGCCGGTCCTCGACATTCGAGATGATCCGCCCCTCCTTGGTCCGCACGCGCAGCTTGGGGGTCGGCACCGGACCCCGCAGCGCCTGGTCTACGACGTCGGCCAGGGGCTGGTGGATGGCCATCCGGTCGCGGTCCTGGATCTCGATCAGAACGTCGAACGTCGGCGGCGACTTGCGCTCGAGCACCGACTTCTGGGTCCCCCGCCGGCGCGCCTCCTCGTCGGAGAGCGTGACGCTCTGGATCCCGCCCAGCAGGTCGTTGAGCGTCGGGTTGACGAGAAGGTTCTCGAGCGTCTGTCCGTGAGCGGTCGCGATCAGCTGGACACCGCGCTCGGCGATGGTGCGCGCGGCGGCCGCCTCCAATTCGGTCCCGATCTCGTCGATGACGATCACTTCCGGCATGTGGTTCTCGACCGCCTCGATCATCA
>CAZHAC010000412.1:0-2137 GCA_964529765.1 uncultured Actinomycetes bacterium | reverse complement strand
TGTTCTCCACGTCCTTGGTCAGCATTACCTTCAAGCCGATCGATCCTCCGAATCTGGGGGCAGGACCCTGAGCCTGCCCGGCAATGAACTCCCCCACCGGTCGGCAGCACCGCGCAGCGCGGCTACAGCCGCCGCCGCGGCGCCACCCATGTCGCGATCGAAGGCGCTGTCCCCGCGCCGGATCGCGACCTCGTGCTCGCGGACCAGCTCGTCAGGGCAAGCGTCCACGAAAACTTTCACGGCCAGGATCGCCAGCGCCAGCATGTCGAGGTCGCCGAGCACCGGGATCCAGGCCGGGAAGTCGATCGGACTGAAAATCACCGCGAGCGTCCCCAGCAGAGCCGCCTTGGGCGCCCGGGGCACGCGTTCGTCGCGGAGCAGGCAGTAGGCCAGTTTGGCGTGCCGAGGCACGTCCATCAAGACTGTCCGCACGCGCGAAAAGTTGAGGGGCATATGAGCGACCTCCAAGCCTACCTTCTCTAACGAGTCACCTGGCCCTTAACATCCGCGCGGAAAGGTGGCTACTGGGGCGCGGGCTACCCTGAGCGAAGTCGCACCACGGCGTTACGGAAGGCTGCGCCATAGCGCGCTGGCCTCCTTCTGGTTCGGCCAGTTCTTCCTCTGGCAGCCCGTCGGTACGGTGCTGATTCAGCACCAGGTAGACGACCTGGTGCCACGATCCCAGCAAGGGACCGCGCTCGGCCTCCTGATCGGCTGCGGCGGCTTCGTCGCCATGGCGCTGCCGCCAATCGTTGGCGCCTGGTCTGACCGCCTGACCACGCGCTTCGGCCGCCGGCGTCCGATCATCGTCGCCGGGACGCTCGGCACCACGATTGGGCTCGCCGTCCTCTTCGCCGCCCACTCCTACCTGCAGCTGCTTATCGGCTACCTGATTGTCCAGGTCTTCTTCAACGGCGCGGGCGCCGCCTACGCCGGATTGGTGCCTGACGTCGTCCCGGAGTCCGAGTTTGGACAGGCGAGCGGCTACCTGGCGACGATGGTCCAGCTCGGCAGCGGCGCCGGCCTCGCCGTCACCGCGCTCATCACTGGACCCAGGTATCCCGCCACCTACCTGGTCATCGCCGGCGTCATCCTCCTGAGCGTCATCCCGACGGTGGCCGTCGCCCGCCGCGAAGGGCGCGAACCCGTGCCTGCCCGTCCCTGGCACGGCCTGGTTTGGGCGGCTCTCGACTTCCTGCGACCGCTCTGGACCGGCGACTTCGGCTGGGTCGTCGCCACCCGCCTCTGCACGACGGCGGGCATCAACGCCGTCGCCTACTTCCTCTTCAACTTCTTCCGGGACGTGGTCCACGTGAAAGACCCCGGGACCTTCACGCCCGAGTGGTTCCTGGTCGTCCTGATCACGGCCATACCCTTCGGGCTGGCCGCCGGGGCGGCCTCCGACCGCGTCGGCCGCAAACCTTTCGTCTACGCCAGCGGAGCTCTGCAGTCGCTGGTGGCGCTGGTCTACATCGTCTTCTACCCCACCAACCAGGCCCTGGTCTTCGCGATCGGCGCCGTCTACGGCGTCGGCTACGGCTGCTACTACGCGGTCGACTGGGCGCTCGCCTGTGACACGCTTCCCGATCGCACCTCGCCGGCCAAGGACATGGGGCTCTTCCACGTCGCCTTCACGCTCCCGCAGACCTTTGTCCCCGCCCTCGCAGGCGTCGCCCTCGACTACTTCAACCGCTTGACGCCGAACAGCGGTTACAGGGTTGTCTTCTCGGGCGCGGTGGTGTTCCTGCTCCTGGGGACCGTGCTGGTCAGCCGCATCCGCTCCGTGCGCTGACGGGCCGGCCGGTTAGCGGCCGGCTTTGCGTGCTTGCTTGTCGAGGTATTGCAGGGAGTCGGCGCGGTCGATTACGACCCGAGCGGACTCGCCCGGCGCCGCTTGGGCGACGCCGAAGCTGAACCGCAGACCGAGGGAGGCCGCCATCCGCCGCATCTCCGTCCCGATCGCCTCCGCTCGCGGCCGGGGCGTGTCGGGCATCACGCAGACGAACTCGTCGCCGCCATATCGGAATACCAGGTCCTGAGCCCGCAGGCGCCGGGTCAGCACGCCGGCGACGCCGCGCAGCAGCGCGTCACCGGCCGCGTGCCCGAGCGTGTCGTTCGTCTGCTTGAGGTCGTCCAC
>CAZHAC010000411.1:0-2140 GCA_964529765.1 uncultured Actinomycetes bacterium | reverse complement strand
AACCAGCTCGTCGCCGCCCGCGGCGAGCCGCCCGCCGGCCTGAGCATCCACGACAAGCTCAAGTGGCTGGAGGACGCCGCGATCGCGGCTTTCGCGATCGAGTTCCACGAGATCTTCCTTGTCGCGGCCGGCTTCTCGGTGCTGGCCGCTTTGCTTGCGGCGCTGACGCTCAGCGGGCGGCGAGCACCTGGGCGAGCTGCGCCGGACTGATGTTGGCTCCGGAGCAGATGAGCGCCGTCCGCCGCCCTCGCAGGCGCTCTTTCAGCCTCAGCGCGGCGGCCAGCGGCGCCGCGCCGGCGGGTTCGACGAGCGTTCGCGTCTTCTCAATCATCAGCCGGTTGGCCGCCAGCAGCTGCTCGTCGCTGACGAGCACGAAGTCGTCGAGCAGGCGCCGGAGGATGCGCTGAGTCAGCTCGAAGGCAGTCCTGGTGGCCAGGCCTTCCGCTACCGTGACGTTCGGGCGCTCGACCAGGCGGCCCTCGCGCCAGGAGTCGTGGGCGGCCGGCGCCTGTTCTGACTCCACCCCGATCACCTCGATCTCGGGGTTGATCGCCTTTGCCACCGTGCACGACCCGGCGGCGCCGCTGCCGCCCCCGATCGGAACGATGATCACCTCGACGTCCGGCTGCGCCTCGAGGAGCTCGAGCGTGTGGGTGCCGACGCCTGCGATCAGGTCGGGCTCGTTGCCGGAGTGGATGTAGCGGTAGCCGTGCTCGCGGGCGAGCGCTTCGCAGTGCTCGCGCGCGTCGTCGAAGTCGCGCCCTTTGAGAATGACCTCGGCGCCCAGGTCCTCCATGCCCTCGACCTTGACCGGGTTGGCGTTCTCGGGCGCGCAGATGATCGCCGGCGTCTGGAAGAGCTTGGCCGCGAAGGCGACGGACTGGCCGTGGTTGCCGGTCGAGGCGGCGATGACGCCCTTTCGTCTCGTCTCTTCGTCGAGCTGGGAGATGAGGTTGACGCCACCTCTGACCTTGAACGCGCCGGTCGGATTGAAGTTCTCGTGCTTGACCCAGGTCTCGGTGCCAGTCAGGCGGTCGAGGGGCGGATAGCGGCGGAGGGGGGTCGGGGCGAGGTACGGGCGGATCCTGGTTTGAGCGCGCAGGACGTCCTGGATCGTCGGCTCCTCGTACAGCTCGTCCTCTGGCCCAGGCACAGAAGCGAGCTTATAGGCCGGCGGCGGTGCTTGCCTTAACAGGCGGGTGTTCCCCTGTTTGCGACGTCTGCCTAGGCTGACCCCACGATGTTGCGGTTGTTGCGGCGGCCGTTCACCTGGATGGTGGTGGCCGAAGTGGTCGTGGTGGGTGGCCTGGCGGCGGCGACCGCCCACGTCTTCGCTGCGCGGGCCGAGGCGCCTGCTGCCGCTGAGTCGTTGCCTTTGCCGGCTCGGGGCTCGCCACCGTCGCGGCCGGCGCCGCGCCTCACGGCATCGCCCGGTGCGGTGGTCGCGGTCGCCACGCCGCCTCCGCGCCGGGTCGGTCCGACTCCGGGCCTTGACACGTCGGCCGGCTTCCTCGGTGCACGGCTCAAGTCGATCAATCGCGACGAATCGGCCTGGGAGCGAAGCGAGTGGACGATCATCCAGGCGGTCCTGGGCTTCGCCCGCGCATACATCGACGGCGTTGTGCTGCCCGGCGTGCGGGCGGCCGAGGAGCGAGCGCGCTAGTGGCCGGCTTGGTGAAGCTGGCGCAGTGCTTCGAGCCCGCGCTCGATGGTTTCGATGCGCTTGGGAAAGCTGAAGCGGACGTGCCGGCGGCCCAGTTCTGGATCGGCGAAGAAGCTGCTCGCGGGAACCGTGGCCACCGCTGCTTTATCGACCAGGTGGCGGGCGAAGGCGACGTCGTCGCGACCGTGGGCCAGCGCGTCGATGCCGACCATCACGTAGTAGGCGCCGGCCGGCCGCGAGACCTGAAAGCCGAGGTCGGCGAGCCCATTGGCGATCAGGTCACGCCGCTCCCGGTACTCCTCGAGCAGGGCGTCATAGAAGGACGCGGGGAACTCGAGCGCTTTGGCGACCGCTATTTGGAGCGGGTGGGCGGCGCCGACGGTGAGGAAATCGTGGACTTTGCGAATGCCGGCGGTCAGTGGCGGGGGCGCGACCAGCCAGCCGATGCGCCAGCCGGTCACCGAGTAGGTCTTGCTG
>CAZHAC010000410.1:0-2143 GCA_964529765.1 uncultured Actinomycetes bacterium | reverse complement strand
GCCGGCGGTTACACGCCGCAGGTCGTCCTGCGGCTGCATCTCTCGAGCGGCGATACGGCGGTGGCCAAAGTGGCGCCGCCCCCGGAGGTCGACGGCCGCCTGGACTGGAAGCGGGAGGTGGGGAAGGAGATCGAGCTCTTTGCGTCTCGTCCCGAGCTGGACCCCTGGCGTCCCCGATTCCTCGCCGGCTTCGAGGCCGGCGGCTGGCGGGGTTTCGTGATGGAGGACCTCGGCTGCGCGCTGCGGCCCCCGTCCTGGACCGCGGAGGCAATCGACGCCGTGGCGGCCGGACTTGCCGCCATGCACCAGGCTGGGCGGTTGCCCGGCGGCCGCACGGTGGCCCATGGGGATGTGCGGTCGGACAACCTCTTCCTGGTTCCCGGCCGGGGGCTCGTGCTCTGCGATTGGGCGGAGGCGGGTTTGGGCTCGGGCCTCGACGACGCGGTTTATTGGGCGGTCGGCGTGGAGCTGGAGTCGGGGATCGACGCGCGTGTGGTGGTCGAGCGGTACGCCGGTTACGACGATGGGTTGGGCCCGGCTGCGCTCGAGCAGAGCGTTGACCGGCTCGTGAGATCGACGCATGAGCGGCTGGCGGCGATTGACCTTCCGGCCCGGGTGCGCCGGCTGCGGGAGGCGGAGCTGAAGGTGCTCACGAGGTTGTCGCGCCAGATGTAACGCCATAGTGGCTTGACGTGGCGCCAGAGTGACGCCATACTGGCGCACATGGAACTTAGCTCCTATGTCGAACAGCTCCGGCAGGAGCTGTTGGTAGCCGCTGAGGCCGGCGGGGATGACGCCCGCGCGCTCGCCGAGCGGCTGACCGCGCCACTCGATTCGGCCACCCGGCTCGTCCTTTTGGAGTCCCTTTCGGCGGCCGCGGACGAAATCTCCCGCGATCTCGCGCCGGGCTCAGTCGATGTCCGGCTGCAGGGCCGGAACCCAAGATTCGTGGTGACGCCACCGCCGAGCGAGGAGGCGTTCTACGAGGATCACAGCGCGCTCCCGCCCGCGACCGGTGTGGACGCCGAGGAGGGCGGGACAGCTCGGATCAACCTCCGCCTGCCTGACTCTCTCAAGCTCCGAGCCGAGCAGGCCGCGGCCCGCGAGGGGCTCTCGCTCAACGCGTGGCTTGTCCGCGCGGTGGCCGCCGTCGTCGAGCCTGAACGACCCGACACCGAATCCGGACCGCGCGGCGCGCGTGGCCGGCAGCGATACACCGGCTGGGTGCGCTGACCAGCCACAGCCCACCGAGACAACAGGAGGATTTCGACATGCCGACCTTTGACACCCCCGGACCGATCTCCGTCGCGATCAGCCTGATCGCGGGCGACGTCCGGATCACCGCCAGCGACCGCAGCGACACCGTCGTCACGGTCAGCCCGAGCGACAGCTCCAAGGAGTCCGACGTCAGCGCCGCGCAGCAGACCCGCGTCGAGTACGGGAACGGCCGGCTGCTGATCAGGGCGCCACGGAACTGGAAGCAGTACATGCCCTTCAGCGGTGACGAGTCGATCGATGTGGCGATCGAGCTGCCGGCCGGCTCGAACGTCGAAGGCGAGGCCTCGGCGGCGGACTTCCGCTGCGCCGGCCGGCTCGGCGAATGCCGTTTCACCACCGCGGCCGGCAGCATCCGCCTTGATGACACCGGCCCGCTCCACCTGACCAGCAGCGCCGGGCGCATCACGGTGAACCGTGTGGCGGGCCGAGCTGAGGTCTCCACCGCGGGCGAAGTCAGCATCACCAGGGTCGACGGGCCGGCGACGATCAAGAACCTCAACGGTGCCACCCGGGTCGGCGAAGTCACCGGAGACCTCCGATGCAGCTCCGCCAACGGCGACATCAGCATCGACCGCGCACTGGCGGCGGTCGACGCCAAGACCGCCAGCGGCAGCGTCCGGGTGGGCGAGGTCCGGCGCGGTTCGGTTGCGCTCGGGACCGCTTTCGGCGACCTCGAAGTCGGCATCCGGGAAGGCACCGCCGCCCGGCTCGACCTCCGCACCCAGTTCGGCAGGGTGCACAACTCGTTGACCGCCTCTGACGGCCCCCAGCAGTCTGAGCAGACCGTCGAGGTGCGCGCGCGCACCTCCTACGGCGACATCGTGATCCGCCGTTCAGAACCCTCTCCGCGGATGGCGGAGATCAC
>CAZHAC010000409.1:0-2144 GCA_964529765.1 uncultured Actinomycetes bacterium | reverse complement strand
CGCCACTGCGCTCCGTCCCAGAACCACTCGCCGTCCGGTGAGAACTGCACGTTGGGAGGGTAACCGCAGTCAGGCCGATGGCGGCTAGAGATCAGGGGCGGGCTGGATCAGGATCGGCCCGCACGGCAACGCATGCTGGAACCATGCTGGCTGCCCAGCCCGCCCCCGTGCCACCCTAGCGTTCAGGACGCTGCGGCGCGAGTCCGCGAACTGGCGGCGCGTCGCCGAGCCGGCTGCCGGAGCTCGGCGGCTCGGCGAACGTATTCGTCGATCGTGATCACGAACTCGGCGTGGCTCCAGGTCAGCGGCGCCACCGACAGTGGCTCGCCGGTATGCGGATCCACCTGCTCCGAGAGCAGCCCGGCCGGCAGCTGGTGAGCAACTGTCCAATTGATGATGTCGCGCGCCGGGCCCAGATCGTCGAGCGAGCGCGCGGTGGCGATGTGCCATTGGGCCTGCCAGAGCGTGCAGATGAACCACGGGTTGCCGGGCGCGAGGGTGACGTCGCGCTCAACCTGGAAGTAGTAGTCGTTCGCGTAGCGAGCAATCCCACCGCAAGCCGCCCGGTTGCCGAGCTCGGTGCCGATCGCTTCCATGGTCGCGCGCATCCGCGCTTCGTCCGGCCGGTACATCCCAAAGCGCCAGAGCCCGGAGATCGCGCTGTCGAGGATGGGATCGACCTCGACGCCGCCGCTGTCGTTCAACGTAAGCCGGCGCGCGAAGCGCCCGAGCTCGGGCCGGTAGAGATGCTCGTCGGTGGCCTCGCGCAGCCGGGCGAGAGCCGCCGCATACCTTTCTCCCGCGCTCGCATCCCCGAAGAGCCGCGCGAAGTTGAGGGCCGCCTCCAGGCCGCCATGGACGGCCCCGATCGTGAAGGCGTGCACGCCGTGACGCTCTTCCCAGAGGTCCCAGGAAGGCAGGGGTAGGCCGGTCGTTGCGTCGATGTAGCCGGCCATCCAGTCGGCCGCCGGCACCACCAGCGAGGAGTAGAGATCGACCACGTAGTCGAGGTTGCGGTGCCGCTCGTAGTGCTGCCAGAGCGCCCAGAGGACGAGACCCGTTTCGTCCTCCTGGATTGGGAGCACCCGCTCACCAGCCGCGTTCACCCAGGGATGCCACGAGCTCCCGATCCAACCAGCGGCGGTGTACTTGTGAAGAAAGTAGCCCTCGGCCGGGAGCACGCGCCGGCAAAAGGCGAAGAACTGGCGCGTGACGTCCTCGTGGCCGGCGCGATCGAGCGCGTTGGCGACCAGGGCGCCGTCGCGCGGCCAGACGTAGTCGTAGGTGTCGCGAGCGAACTTGGTGATGTCGTAGTCGGTGGCCGCGATGATGCCGCCGCCGTTATCAACGTGGGTGCGCACTGTGAGCACGCTGCGCCGGAAGAGGTCGTGCGCGGGCCGGCCCAGCTCCTCCTCGATGTGCTGGTGCTGCTTGTCGCACCACACGCTCCAGTAGATCGCCGTCCGGTTGCGATAGGTGTCCTCCCCCCGGCTGAGGATGAGTTCCTGCCCGAAGTGCGCGACCTCCTGCCAGCTTTCGCCCATGCAGACCCAGTGCGTCACCTCTCTCGGCTCAGCCGCGAGCGCGGGATCGAGGTCGAAGCCGATCGTGCAGTCCACCGAGCCCTGGTCGATCGGATTGCGCCCGAGCTCTCCGTCCTCGGCGTCGACCCAGGTCCCGGCGAACTGGCCTCCCTTCTTGCCGCAGGCCCAGGTCGCCGGACCGTGCTCCGGCCCGCACTGGCCGCCCAGAAGGAAGTAGCGGTTGTCCTTGTATGCGCAGAGAGCGCGGTGCTTGGGGTCGTAGAAGACGGTGTTGCCGAGGTCGGAGCCGTCGATCCACCAGTCGTAGTGAAAGAAGACTCGCCCGACCTGGAAGCCATCCCGGGCGCTCACGCTCAGCCGGCGCACGAAGTAGTTGCGCGCCATGTCGACGTAGTCGCTGAAGCGAACGGTGAGGCCGAGGTCCGGATGGCGAAGGGTGGCCTTGGTGACCAGCGTGTTCTCCTCGTACCCGAGGTCGCGCTCCCAAGCGGGGTCGGTCACCCACGCGAACTTGCCATCGACGAAGAAGCCCGTCCGGCAGAGATTGCCCATGGTCTGGTTGGCGTCGCCGATGCGCGGGTAGTAGAGGTCGCGGACCGA
>CAZHAC010000408.1:0-2144 GCA_964529765.1 uncultured Actinomycetes bacterium | reverse complement strand
ACCGAGAGCCCCGGGAACATGCGCCGGTCCTCCGGTACATAGCCGATGCCCAACCGGGCAATCCGATGGGTGGACATGCCGGTCAGCTCCCGGCCGTCGAATGTCACCAGACCGGCGCGGACGGAGACGAGCCCCATGACGGCCTTGATGGTCGTCGTCTTGCCGGCGCCGTTGCGGCCGAGCAGCGCAACCAGCTCACCCCGGCCGACCTCGAGGTCGACGCCCTGGAGGACGTGGGCCAGTCCGTAATAGGCATGCACTTTAGACAGCCGGAGCAGCGGACGGTTGACGCTCACAACGCCCCCTGCAGGTAGACCTCTTGCACCTGTGGATGGCCGCGAACTTCGCCCGGCGTGCCTTCGAAGAGCTTCTTGCCGTAGTGGAGAACGGTCACCCGGTCGGCGATCTCGAGGACGACGTTCATCTTGTGCTCGATCATGACGACCGTCAATTCGTTCCTCAGGTCCTGGATGAGGCGCACGGTGGCCTCGGTCTCAGCCGGGCTCATGCCTGCGGTCGGCTCATCCAGAAGAAGAAGGCGCGGCCGGGTCGCGAGCGCGATCGCCAGGTCGAGCAGGCGCAGCTCGCCGTGGGACAGGGTCCCGGCCGTCCGCTCAACGCCGCCGGCCAGGCCGACGCGGCCGAGCACCGACTCGGCATGGGCCGCAACGTCGCGGAGCCTCCCCGCCGGAAACCAGAAGACGTAGGGCCGGCGCTCCCCCGACTGCGCCGCGATGCGCACGTTCTCGAAGACGCTGAGCGACGGGAACACGGTCGTGATCTGGTACGACTTGGCGATTCCGCGCCGGACCATGTGCTCGTAAGGACGGCCCGTCACGTCGACTCCTTCGAAGATGACGCGGCCCCGGTTAGGACGCGTATGCCCGGTGACGAGGTTGAAGAACGTCGACTTACCGGACCCGTTGGGCCCGATGATCGCGTGCAGACTGCCTCGCTCGACCTCGAGATCGACGCCGTCGAGCGCGTGAACGCCCCCGAACCAGCGATCGAGACCTTCGGTCCTCAGGATCGGGTCCCCGCTTACCGCCACTTGAGCCTCCGCAGCCTGCCGGCGCCGCCCCAGGTCTCCAACCGGAGCAGGCCCCACAACCCCTGGGGGAAGGCGAGGACACAGACCACGAAGATGGCGCCCACCAGCAGCTGCCACCAGTCGAAGAGCTGGCTCAGGTAGTGCTGCAGGAGGAGGAAGACGAGCGCCCCCAGGACCGGCCCGAAGAGGGTGCTGCGGCCGCCCAGGATGACCATGATCAGCACCGCGCCGGAGAGCGCCCAGTACGGCTGGAGCCCGACCAGGCCGTTGAACATAGCGTTTAGCGCCCCCGCCAGCCCGGCGACCATGCCCGCGATCACGAACGTGATGAGCTGAACGAAGCGCGTGTTGTACCCGCATCCCCGCGCCCGCTCCTCGCTTTCGCGGATCGCCTGCAGCACCCGGCCGAGGGGTGACTCGGTGTAGAGGATCAGGAAGGCGAAGACCAGCACCAGGATCGCCGCCGCCAGGTAGAAGAAGGCCGCTGGTTCCCGGATCGGGTTCAGAGTGATCGACATCCCGGGCAGATCGATCGCCGGCATCGGGATGTTGCGCAACCCGTCGTCGCCCCCGGTGACGCCGCGCGCCTCGAACGCGATGAAGAAGCCGAGCTGGGCGAAGGCCAGCGTCAGCATCGAGAAATAGACGTCGCGCCGGCGCAGCGAGATGACGCCCACGAAGAGTGAGATGAGGCCGGTCACGACCATCGCCGCCAGCAGCGCCAGCCAGAAGTTCTGCACGTAGCGGATCAGCAGCAGCCCGGCCGCGTAGCCGCCGAAACCCCAGGGCAGCGCGTGTCCAAAGGAGACGAGCCCGCCATAACCGAGGAGCAGGTTGAGGCTGACCGCCCAGAGCGAGTAGATCAGCACCTCGACGGCCAGGCTGGGATCAGGGACGAAGAAATAGAGTCCCCCGATCACGACCAGCAGCCAGAGCAGTTGGTTCCACGTCCGCCCGCGCCAGAGAAGACGCAGACCACCTGTCACTCCCAGCCGGCGCGCCGGGATGGCGGTTGTGGTGGCCATCAGGCGGTACCCAGGAGGCCCCGCGGGCGCAGCGTCATGACCAGGATCATCAGGACGAAGGGGACGAT
>CAZHAC010000407.1:0-2153 GCA_964529765.1 uncultured Actinomycetes bacterium | reverse complement strand
GCCTGCCGGATCCACCAGGTGGCGTAGGTCGAGAACTTGTAGCCCTTGTGGTAGTCGAACTTCTCGACCGCCCGGATCAGGCCCATGTTGCCCTCCTGGATCAGGTCCAGGAACGACATGCCGCGGCCGATGTACTTCTTGGCGATCGAAACCACCAGGCGCAGGTTGGCCTCGGTGAGCTGCTGCTTGGCTTCGAGGTCGCCGGCCTCGATCTTCTTGGCCAGATAAACCTCGTCCTGCGCCGTCAGCAGGCTGACCCGGCCGATCTCCTTCAGGTACATGCGCACGGGGTCGTCGAGGGAGACCGAGTCCATCATCTCGATCTCCATCAACATGTCCTCGTCCGCGTCCTCCTTCTCCTCGAAGTCGCGCTCCGAGTCGGAGACGTCGATCCCCATCTCCTTGAAGGCCTGGAAGATCCGGAACATCTGGTCCGGCTCGACTTCCATGTCGGGGAAGCCTTCGACGACGTCGTCGGGAGACAGGTACCCCTGCTCCTTGCCCTTGATGATCAGAGCCTCGGCCTGCTGGATCAGCAGGTCCTCGAGCTTGGTCTCGACCTTCTCCTGAGTCTTAGCCAACCGCCTTCATCTCCCTTGCCCTTCACGAGTCATTTCACGAAGACGCGTCTCGAGTACCGAGACGAGCTCCCGGTCGCCGCGGGCGACCGCGTCGCGAAGATCGCTGATTATCGCGTTCCTGCGCCGCTGTCCGGCTTTTTTCCGGATTCGAGCCACCACGTCGTCTACCGTCGCGTCGTCAACTCTGTGGGGTGGATGCGCCAGCGCACGGCGGACCAGATGCTGGATTTCCTCCGGCCAACCGGGCAGAGCCTGTTCGAGAGCAGCCTGACCCCCCTGTATTAGAGATTCCACCATTGTGGTGAAAGGTCCCCTCTCTTCGTCGCCAAGTTCTTCCGGATCCAGCCTATCGCGGACCCGCAAAGCGGCCTCCGGGCGAACGGCGAGCACGCTCACCAGGTAGGCGAGCGGCGCCGAGACCACCGCCGTACTCGACCGTGGCGCGGGCCGCGTTGGCCTGCTCGGCACCGGTTCGGGACGATTCCTTGGTCGTGTCGCGCCGGGGCGCCGCATGAGCATGGCTGGATCGGCGTCGATCCAGCGCGGGACCAGCTCCCGGTACTGGTCGCGAACGACAGGGTCGGCGATCTTGGCCAGAATCTCGTCCACGCGGCGCAGGGCCAGCTCGAGCTGGTCCGGGCGGCGCGTGTTGAGCTCTGCGATCGAGTCCCGGATCCAGAACTCCCACCCCGGCTGGGCCGCCCGCAGGACGGCCTCCCAGTCGCCCCCGCCGCGGAGGAACTCGTCAGGGTCCTTGGCGTCGCCCGTGACCAGCCCGGCTCGCGTTCGTAGTCCGCCTGCGGCCGCCCGCTCGATAGCGGCGAAAGTCGCGCTGCGACCGGCGCGATCGTTGTCGAAGACCAGCACCACCTCCTCTGTAAAACGCTTGAGAAGCTTCACCTGCTCTTCCGTGAGCGCGGTTCCCGACGCCGCCACCGCGTTGGTGATGCCGAAACGATGGGCCACGATCACGTCAAACTGGCCCTCCATCAAGACGGCGTGCCCCTTTGCCCGGATCCCCTCGCGAGCCACGTCGAGGGCGAACAGGACCCGCCCCTTGATGTAGGCCGGCGTCTCCGGTGAATTCACGTACTTCCGCTGCTCGTCGGCCCTGACCGTCCGGCCGGTGAAGGCCAGCGGCTGGCCGCGCTCGTCCCGGATTGGGATCATCACCCGCTCGCTGAAGAAGTCGCTTGAGTCGCGCCGAACGAGCCCGGCCGCCTGGGCATCGGCGAGCGTGCGCCGCCGGCTGCGCAGGTAGGCCGCAAACCCCGACCCGGCCGGCGCGTAACCGAGACCGAAGGCCCGGGCCACCTCCTCGCTCACGTCGCGCCTCTCCAGCAGCTCGCGGCCTGGCCGTCCCGCCTCGGTGCTCCAGAGCACGTACTCGTAGTAGCGGGCGGCGAGCCCGTTCATCTCGACGATGCGCCGGCGAAGAGCGTTCCGCTCCCGATCGGCGCCTCGCTCTTCCGCAAGTTCGACACCGGCCAGCTCGGCGAGCGACTGGAGGGCACCGCGAAAGTCGGTCTTCTCGATCTCCTCCTGCCACTTGATGATGTCGCCGCCCTTCTG
>CAZHAC010000406.1:0-2168 GCA_964529765.1 uncultured Actinomycetes bacterium | reverse complement strand
GTGCGGACCTCGCCGCGCGGGATCTCCAGCGTCTTCATGAGCACCGCCCGCTCGAATTCCGTCAGCCCCGAAAGGTCGTAGTCGAGGCCGGCGCCGCGGCCCGCCTTGAGGGCCGTGAGGACGCGAGCGGGAACCGTGGCCGTGCGAGTCGCCGGCCGTTCCAGGTGCCTCAAGAACTCGGCGTCCGAGTCGGCGCGGGAGACGCTTGCCACGCCCGCGGCGCCCCAGGCCACATAGACGAGCCCGATCGGGGTCTCAACTGACGCGAACGCCAGCGGCGCGCGGACACCGGCCGCCGCCAGCACCCGCTCGGCGAAACCCTCCGGCACGGGCTCGGATCGACCCACCCGCTTCAACACCTGCTCCAACGACATCACGCGACCTCCTCTCCGATGAGCGTTCGCCGGAGCGCCGCGAGGCCCCGCGACACGTGGGACTTGGCCGTCCCGACCGGCATCTCCATCACCTCGGCCACCTCCGCGTACGAGAGGTCGTCGACCCAGCGCAGAGTCAGCGCCACCCGCTGCGGTTCCGGCAGCCCAGCCACCGCCCGCCAGACCTCGTCCTGGGAGATCGCGGCCAGCGCCTGCTCCTCGGGACTGTCAGCCGGGTCGGCCGCGACCGTCTCCGTCAGCTCGACGGCCGGGCGCCGCGCCGCGGCCCGAACGCGGTTCTTCCACGTATTCAGGCAGATGCGGCGCAGCCAGGCCTTCTCGGCCAATGCGTCCAACCGCTCGGCGTCCCAACTTCGGAGCGCCCGGTAGGCGCGGACGAAGGCGTCCTGGGCGACGTCCTCAGCGTCGGCTCGAGAGCCGGTGAGGCCGAGGGCGAAGACGAACATCCCGTGCTGGTGCTCCCGCACCATGCGCTCGAAACGAGCGTCGAGATTCATCGCCCAGGTAACACCAAGCCTCGGCCCGCGGTTGCGTCGGCGATCCTCTCCGCCACCTCGCCGGCGAGGCCGCGGTACCAGAGCGTGGTCCGCCGCCGCAGGATGTCTTCCGGCTCCATCGCCCATTCGTTTTCCAGCGCGTAGCCCACCTGCGCCCACACGTCAGGGGCGTCGGGGTGGATGCGCTCGGGTGAACCATAGTCGAGCACGTTGAGTGCTTCTGAACCGTAGAAGTGCACGAGATGCGCCCAGGACTCTTCATCGATTCCGGAGGGACGGGGACCGGGGGCCGAGGCGCCGGGCAGCGGGTCTTCATGAAGGCGGAACCGACCGGCCGGGTAACCGGGCAGCCTCCGAAGCACGTCCATCGCTATCTGCCGGTGCGTCGTGAGCTTGCCTCCCGCGACGCTGACGACACCACGCGGGCCCACGGAGACGACATGCTCGCGTGACGCGCCGGCAACGTCGCCCTTACCGAGCGGCAGCACGCGCAAGCCGGCGAAGGAGCTGAGGACGCGCGAGCGCGTGAGCAGCGCCGGATCGAGCGCCTGCTCCGCCTCCGTGAGCACCTCGTCGATCTCCGAGCCTTCGACCGCCAGATCCGAAGGGTCCCCCTCGTAAGGCGTGTCCGTCGTACCGAGCAGCAGCACACCCTCCCAGGGCACGGCGAACGTGACTCGCCCTCGGTCCTGGGGAACGGTCAGCGCCGCCTGCATCCCTTCGGGAAGCGGCACCGTCACGTGCACGCCCTTCGACAGGCGGGCCATCGGGCGCACACCGGGGGCCTCCAGCTCGCGGACCGCGTCAACCCAGGGCCCGGCCGCGTTGACGCAGCTCCGGGCCCGTACCCGAAGCTCGCCGGACCCAGCCAGGACCGTCGCGTCGAAGGCACCTGGAGGGCCATCGATAGCCGTGACGCGCGCCCGGTTGAGCACGGCCGCGCCGGCGCGGGCCGCCGCCGTGACCGTAGCGAGCACGAGCCGGGTGTCATTGGTCTGCGCGTCGCGGTAGATGCCACACGCGCGCAGCCCGTCGACCCGCAGCCGCGGGACCAGGGAGAGTGCCCGGCGCTTCGACAGCAGACCGCCGCGCGACTGCTTGAAGCCGGAAAGCGCGGAGTAAAGCAACATGCCGGCGCCGACGACCAAGGGACCATCCGGGGCAGCGGGATAGACCGGGACCAGGAAGTCGAGTCCCCGCACCAGATGAGGAGCGATCCGCGTCATCAGCGCGCGCCGCTCCATGTGCGCCTCGCGAACGAGTCCGAAGTCGCCCC
>CAZHAC010000405.1:0-2170 GCA_964529765.1 uncultured Actinomycetes bacterium | reverse complement strand
GCGCCGAGGACGCGTTCGACCTCGTGCTGCCGTCGCTACCCGGCTACGGCTTCTCGGGCGAACCGACGGAGGTCGGTTGGAACGTCGACCGCGTCGCGCAGGCCTGGGCGGAGCTGATGCGCCGCCTCGGCTATACCCGCTACGTCGCCCAAGGCGGCGACGTGGGCGCCTCGGTCACCGACGCGATGGGCCGTCAGGCACCCGAGGGGCTGCTCGGCATTCACACGAACTTGCTCGTGACGGTCCTGGCTGGCGGCCCGATGCCGGGGGACTCCGAAGAGGAACGAGCCGCGCTCGATGCGACCAAAACATTCAGGGCGAGCGGCTTCGGCTACTTCCTGGAGCAGGCCACGCGGCCGCAGACGATCGGCTACGCCCTGCTCGATTCACCCGTCGCCCTCGCGGCCTGGATGCTCGACCACGACACGGACGCCTATTACAAGATCTCCCGCGCCTTTGTCGACGGACAGCCCTCGGGGAATCTCACTCGCGATCACATCCTCGACAACATCACGCTGTACTGGCTGACGGGCACCGGTGCCTCGGCGGCCCGTTCTTACTGGGAGAACGGACGAGCCGCAGCGCTTGCGGCGGGCCAGGCTCGCCCGGAGGTCTCGCTCCCGGTCGGCTTCACCACGTTCCCCGGCGAGATCTGGCGGACCCCGCGCAGCTGGGTCGAGAAGTCGTACCCCAACGTCATCTACTTCAACGAGGTCGACAGGGGCGGCCACTTCGCCGCATGGGAAGAGCCGGAGCTGTTCGCGACCGAGATCCGAGCGGCGTTCCGACCACTCCGTTAGCTTCCGACCACTCCGTTAGCTAGAGAAGGGACGGCGAGCACGAGGCGTGCCCGTCGTCCCATGCTCCAGCTTCCCTGCCCGGGTCAGCACTTCTCACGCGAGCGGTGTTTTCGCCGTCGGGCACAACGGATGCTGGTAGTTAGGCCTGGTCGGCCTCAGCCTGCATGGAACGGCCACCCTGGCGACACTCGATGCATCGGGAAAAGCTGTGTCGCAGTCCACGTCCTCGTACGCCAAGAGCTGGGGTCTCGGCAGCGCCCCGGGGAAGCGACCATCTGGTGATCGTCAACGACTACACGGACCTCGCCACCGCCTGAGCGTCGCCCGCCGTACCGCGGATCGCCTCAGGTGCCGCCCTTGTCCAGCAGCGCAGTCAAGCCGTCGAGCAGGCGGCCGAGTCCGAACTCGAACACCTTGTCGAGGCTGAAGTCATAGTCCTGCGAGACGTACCGGGTGAAGACGGGGAAGGAGCCAGTCTCGACGATGGCGCGGAGCGTCGGCTCTTGGGCGTCCAGCCACTCCTCGTTGTCCAGGCCGGTGACTGCCTCCGCTTCCGCCTCCTGCTCAAGATTCATCGCCGTACCGCGCACGTACGTGATCAGCGTGAGGTACGCCGTCATTGTCGTCTGGTGATCGAGGCCGAGGCCGTCAAGGGAGGTAAGCAGGAACTCAGAGAACGGCAGCGCGCCGGGCAGCGCCTGCGGTCGAGTAATCGACGTCGCCGACGCCAACCAGGGATGGTGGCGGCACGCCTCCCAGAATGTCCGGGCAGCGACCTCGATGCGCGGCCGCCAACCGGCCGGCGCATCTGCCGGCGGGCGCAAGTCCCGGAAGACCGCGTCCATCATCTTGAGCAGCAGGTCGTCCTTGTCTTTGACGTGCCGGTAGAGGGACATGGTGGCGACCCCGATCTCGCTTGCGACTCGGCGCATCGAGACGGCGCCGAGGCCCTCGGCGTCGGCGACCGCAACAGCCGTCGTGACAATCCGCTCGGCCGTCAGCCAGCCTTCCGAGCTGCTCTGCCGCCGTCGCGCAGGCACCTGAATTGACGCCGTGCGATCCCGGTCGACCACCACAGTGCCGACGCCCGGCACGGCACGGACGAGGCCCTCGTGACGCAGCTCGGTCAGGACCTTCGTCGCGGTCGCCATCGCCACACCCCACTCATCGACGATCGCCCTGGTGGAGGGCACACGCGCGCCGGGGGGGAGCTCGCCGACCTCGATCCGCCGGCGAAGCTCGGCAGCGATCTGCCGGTAGGGCGGGGTCGGTGAGGGGAAGGGTGCACTAGTGCTCATGGGGTTGTCAAAGAGGATACAACGGCATGATCCGCACTAGGGCGCATGAACAGAAAATACGCCGTACGCTAC
>CAZHAC010000404.1:0-2177 GCA_964529765.1 uncultured Actinomycetes bacterium | reverse complement strand
CGCTCCGATCATCTGGCTGACTGCCATGACTACCTTCGTTTACCTCCTTCTGCCCGCGAGACCTCCAGCAAGCTCGGCCCCGACGCTGACTCCCGCTTCGTCGAGGGCGGCGCGGACAGCGGGTCCGATCTCCGCCGCACCTGGCGTGTCGGAGTGGACGCACACGGTCTCGGCGGTGATCGGGACCTCGGGACCCTCCAGCGAAGCCACCGCACCTCGCTTGGCCAGGCTGCTGACCCGGCCGGCGACCGCCTGCGGCGTCGCCTCGAACTGCTCCCACCAGCGGAACATGACCACCGATCCGTCTTGATGGATCGGGCGGTCGGCGAAGAACTCGGGTATCGGTCGGAGGCCGGCTTCCGCGGCGGCGCGGGCCATCTGGCTGCCGGCCAGCGTGTAGATGGGCAGGCGAGGGTCGTACTCGGCGACCGCTTCGGCGATGGCCCGCGCGATCGCCGCGTCGTCGAGCGCCATCATGTAGAGCGCTCCGTGCGGCTTGACGTGGTGCATGGTCAGGCCCGCCGCTCGCAGGAAGCCACCGAGCGCCGCGACCTGGTAGAGGACGTAGTTGCGGACGTCGGCTGGAGTGACGTCGATGACGCGGCGGCCGAAGCCGAGGAGGTCGGGCAGGCCGGGATGGGCGCCGACGCTGACACCGTTGCGCTGCGCCTTCGCGATCGAGGCGCGCATCACGCTGGGGTCGCCGGCGTGGAAACCGCAGGCGACGTTGGCCGACGAGATGACGGACATCATGGCGTCGTCCGCGCCCCGTTCCCAAAGACCGAAGCTCTCGCCCAGGTCAGAGTTGAAGTCCAGGTTCATTTGATGTGCCCTCACAGCTTCACTGGCTCGGTGAAGGCAGCGGGGCGGGCGGCGTGGCCAGCGCTGCCTGGAGGACTCGGCGCGTACAAACGGCGATGACACGGCGCTTGTATTCCTCAGAGCCGTCGACGTCCCCCAGCGGGCTGGATTCGGAGGCGGCGGCCTGGCCGGCGCGTTCCAACAGCTCCGGCGAGGGTCTTTCACCAAGCAGGACCTTCTCGGCCTCGCGGGCTCGGAGAGTGCGGCTGGCGGCCCCATTGAGGCCGATCCGGACGTCGCCGATGGTTCCCGGCGGGTCGAGAATCAGCCGGCAGGCGGCGCCCACGATGGCGAAGTCGAGCGGGCGGACCGAGTACTTCATGTAGGCGCCGCGGGCGCCCTCGGGCTGATCCGGCAGCGTCACTGCGGTGACCATCTCGTCCGGCGCGGCCACCGACTCCATGAGGCCGGTGAAGAACGCCTCGGCCGGGACGGAACGTTCGCCGTCCCGCTTGCTGGCGAGATGGACGCGCGCGTCGCACGCGATCAGGGCGGCGGGCGGGTCGGCGGTCGGAAAGGCGTGGGCGACGTTTCCGCAAAGGGTGCCCCGGTTGCGAACCTGGATGGTGGAGACCGCCGCCTCCGCGGCGGCCAGGATCGGCCAGCCCCGCGCCATCCGCGGATCGCGTTCGATGGTGGCATGGGTGACCATCGCCCCGATCCGCGCCTCGCCGTCGACCTCCAGGCGGCGAAGCGGCTCGATGCCGTTGAGCCCGATCAGCACGTCTGGTCTGACCAGGCCTTCGCGGAGAAGGACCAGAAGCGACTGACCGCCCGCGATCACCTTGGCACGTTCCGCGTTCTCCGCGAGCAGGTCGAGGGCTTCCTCGAGCGTTGCCGGCTCCAGGTAATTCATGGCTGAACCTTCTCCCTCTGCTTGCGCGCGTCGAGCGCAGCCAGCACGCGCTCCGGCGTCAGCGGTATCCGGTGGATCCGGGCCCCGGTCGCGTTGTAGACGGCGTTGGCGATCGCCGGCGCGGTGGGCACGAGGCCCATCTCGCCGAGGCCCTTGGCGCCGTAGGGGCCGCGGGCGTCGTTCGTCTCCACCCAGATCGACCGGATCGGCGGCATCTCGGTGGCGGTCGGCATCTTGTAGGTGGAAAAGCGTGGGTTGAGCGCGATCCCGTCCTCGCAGACCAGGTCCTCCATCAGCCCGTAGCCGATGCCCTGGGCGGCGCCCCCTTCGACCTGGCCCTCCGCCAGGGCCGGGTTGACCAGGTTGCCGCAGTCGGTGGCGGCCACGAAGTCGACCACCTTGACCGCGCCCGTCTCCTCGTCGACCTCGACCTCCACCGCGTGAGCGCCGAAGCTGTAGC
>CAZHAC010000403.1:0-2191 GCA_964529765.1 uncultured Actinomycetes bacterium | reverse complement strand
CGAGGTGGCGCGCCTGAAAAGCCTGCTCGAAGAGGCGCGCGCCGCGCGCGACGAGCTTCAGGCAGGCATCGAGTCCGCGCTCGCCGCGCTTCGAGCGGAGAGCTGAGCGCGGAGAAATAAAAAAGGGACCCCGCCGCGGTGGGGTCCCTTGGTTTGGACTGTTCGCTTAGTTGACGGCGTTCATCAGCTGCTCGGTGTAGGGCCGAGCCATGCTGCCGACGATCGGTGCCTCAAAGCGGGCGCCACCACCGGTCCACGCTTTGTACATGCAGTACAGCCACAGAATCACCTCGATCACCCAGACGATGAAGCCGAGGATCGCGATGACGCCGAGGAAATTGCTGGCGATCGAGATGACGACCTGGAGAACGCTCAGCGATCCGAAGACCACGACCGATTGCGCGGCGTGGTACTTGATGTCGGGATCGTTCTTGCCCACGAAGAGAAAGATGATGCCGGTGACCCAGATCGCGAGGTAGGAGAGAAACGCGCCGGTGCGCTTATCCACGCCGGTAGACGCCGCCGGTTGGGGCGGGCCGGGGGGATTCTGCATTAAATTGGTCCTCCACTAAAAAACTTCCCGCGGACGGCCGGAATTATCCTCAAAAAAGCCCAAATTGCCAATAGAGGCCGGCTTGGGCCGCACTTGACGATCCTGGATCGGATGGGCCTCCTCTGATAGGCTCCGACGCCGTGACCGACACCGGCCAGCCGATCCCGCCTGGGCCTCCGGCCGGACAACAGCCTAAGCCTTCCCCGCCCCCCGCCGCGCCGGCCTCGCCGGCAGCTCCACCCGCTCCCGCGCGTCATATCGGTAAGTACCTGGTCAAGCGCGAGCTCGGGCGCGGCGGAATGGGCGCCGTCTACCTGGCCGAGCAACCGGGCCTGGGCCGCGAGGTCGCGATCAAGGAACTGATCGTGAATCCCTCCGCCGACCCGTCGGCGCTGACGCGCTTCCTTCAGGAGGCGCAGGTCATGGCCCGCTCCAATCACCCAAACCTCGTCCAGGTGCACGACATGGAGCAGCTGGGCAACGCCCGCTACATCATCCTCGAGTTCGTGCGCGGCGCGTCCCTGCGCGACCGGGCAAACGCCGCGCGGATCCCGCTGCCGCAGGTCTTCGCGATCATCCACGGCGTTCTCCAGGGCCTCAACTACGCGCACCGCCACAACATCGTCCATCGCGACATGAAGCCGGAGAACGTGCTCATCAGCGAGGAGGGCGACGTCAAGGTGGCCGACTTCGGCATCGCCCGGCTGACGGACGACAGCGGCGGAGGCTCGACCGCGACCAAGACTGGCACGACGGTCGGCACGCCGCAGTACATGTCGCCTGAGCAGGTGTCGACGAGCAGGGTCGACGGCCGGAGCGACCTGTACAGCACCGGGATCATGCTCTACGAGCTCCTGTGCGGGCGGCCGCCGTTCACCGCCAGCGAAGCGGACGGGCCCTTCACCCTGATGGCAAAGCACGTCCAGGCTCCGCCACCGCCGCCTACGATCCACCGGCCGGACATCGATCCCGGTCTCGAGCAGGTCATCCTGAAGGCACTCGCCAAGCGGCCCGAGGACCGCTATCAGACCGGAGCCGAGTTCGACGACGCCCTGAAACTGGTGGCCGACCGGATCGCTCCGGGTTGGGAGAGGGCGCTCGAGCCCGGCGCCGATCTCACCAAGATGATTCCGCCTTCGGCTGCGGCCATGCCCGCAGTTGCCGCCATACCGGCTCCTATCGTGGGGACGCCGGTCACGCCCCCGCCACCCTGGACGCCGGTCGCCCCACCCACCGGTCCGATCGCGCCCGGCGCGGTGCAGCCGCCCGTCCAGGTCGGCGGTTACAACCCGGCGCCGCCGGTCAGGGAGAGCGGCGCAAAAAAGGCCGCCTGGGGGTGCCTGGGGGTGATCGCTCTGGCGGCAGCCGCCGCCGGTTCGACGGGGCTGCTCGCGGCTCAGCTGCTGCGCTGACGGCGTTCAGGCGCCGGCTTTAAACGGAGGGGCACTGCTCCCCACGTGTACCAATGGGTCAGCCATGTCGGCAGCTTCGGAATGGGCGGGCCGGTGGTATCTCTAGGATGCCCGAGTGGCTGTTCGCTGCGGGATCGCCGGTTGGATTGACAAGTCTCTGATCGATTCCAGGGCTTTCTATCCGGCCGGCTGCACCACCTCTGAGGACCGGCTGCGCTTCTACGCA
>CAZHAC010000402.1:0-2191 GCA_964529765.1 uncultured Actinomycetes bacterium | reverse complement strand
GGCCGCTGGGGCACGACGAACTGACCGTTCTCGTTCCTGCCTACCAGCGGGTCCTTCTCGGCAGGCGCGCCGATGAACTTGCCGTCGTTCACCCACTGGATCTGGACGAACTCGAACTGCCGGGCCAGGTTCGCCCCGACGAAGGCGAACATGAGGCCACGGTCGACGCCGTCGTCCTGCAGTACGCCGGCCGGCAACGGCGGGCCGTAGTTGGTGCCACGCCTGATCATGCGGTGCAGGCGCACTTCGCCGGTGATCTCCGAGTCACGCGCGTTCGCCCGCCGGGCGTGCGCGCCAATCGGGCACTTGAGGCCACGCGGGTCGTCCCCGTACATGAAGGCGTTGTTGCGCTTCGGGTCGGCGCCGAGTTCGGCGTCGTCACTGTCCGGAGTCAGCGCCAGTGGTGCGCCACTCTGCCAGCGCCCGACGAACTTGGCCGCCAGCCAGTCCTCCTCGGCGGTGTTCGCGGCGTGATCGTGCACGTACTGGCGGAAGGCGGCCACGCGCATGTGCAGCTTGCGGATGGCCACATACGTGCCGTTGCGGCCCAGCACATCCGGCTGCGGGATGGGTGGCAGGCTACCGGTCTCGTCCTCGTATCCGAGAACGAACTCGCCCGCCTTGAGCGGGGATTCGTCCGGGTTGGTGCCGAGGATGCCGGTGCCCTCGATAGTGGGCTGGCCGATACTGTCCCTGAACCCGAACCAATTGCGCTCGTCGGGCGCCGAGGACACCTCCTGCTGCCAGATGGGGACGAGGCCGGGCAGCTCGCGGAGGGCGTCGTGGGCGAGGAGGAGAAGGGCGTTCAGGCGTTCGGCGTCCGGCGCCAGCGGGGCCAGTACGAGGTGGACGTCTCCGGAACCAAGAGGTGCCTCCCAATTCTCGGGCGCGCTTTCCTCCACGTCTCCCAGATCCGCCGCCCGGGCGGCCATGCCCTGCCGGAATTCGGATGGGAAGCTGGCGAGCGAGTCCTCGGGCACACCGAGTGCCTTGAGCCCCTGGAAGCTGAATCCCACCAGGAGGGAGACCTGCTTCTCGGGGTCGAATGTGGCAACCGAGTCGAGAGCGGGGAGCAGCCGCCCCAGCAGCTCGCGCGCCGAGTGCCGGTCGTCGATGCGGAGTGCCAGGTATGCGCCCGCATAGGGGGTCGGCCGCGGGCGCAAGGCACCGGCCTGGATGTCGTCGAGTTCGAGTGCGATACCGGTTTGCGTATTGACCTCCTCTTGAGGTGTTGTTGACAGACCTATCGGCGGGCCCGGAGGGGCGGTGCCACCGTCCCCTCCGGATCTTGCTGCCTCGTCAGGCCGAGGCAACCTCGAGCAGCGGCTTCAGTGCCGGTTCTTGCTGGAGCGCCTGCCCGGCGGCGGGGTCGTCGAGCACCTTCTCGAAGGTCTCCTCCAGGTCGTGGTCCTTCTTGATCTCCGGCATCGTCAGCGCGCCGATAGTGTTCATGTACGCGGCCGCCTGGACTTGCTGTCCCTGGATGATCGCCTTGAGTCCGCCGACGTGCTTCTTCACGGTCTCCTGTAGTTCGGGATGGCCCTTACTGAGCTTCTCGACTCCACCAGCCGACGCCACCCACTCCTGAACCTTGTCGAACTGTTCGGTGTGCTGCAGCCAGTCAATGAAGTTTTCGATCCCGACGAGCAAGAGCGCGTCGTCGAAGTACGGGTCCCAGTCGAGCTCGAAGGTCGTGCACCATTCGAGCCGCTTACCGTCGTCGAAGACCACGAAACGCGTTTCCCGCAGGCCGGTCTTCATGGTCTGTGACAGGTCCATCTTGAGCGTGTCGACGAACCGCCCAACGGCCGCGCGCACCTCCTGCTCGTGACCGGGCTTAAGGTCGAAGAACGAGCACAGCTCCGAGGTCACCCCGTCGCTGCGGCCTTTCCCCCCCTGCTTGGTGACTGCAGGTTCCATGGTTCCTCCTCCGCTCAGATAGCCGACGCGCGGAACGAGCTCGTTGTAGAGCTGCGATCTACGGAGGGGAGGTGTGCGTTGGCCCGTCCCGGGCGAACCGGCCTCTTGGCCTCGTCACCGTCCCGGTCGCTGCAACCAGCGTCCGCTCGAGCATTTCTGTCCTCCCACAGCATCATGCTCGTTTCGCTGTTACCCGCAGTCTGTACCAGCATTCCGTTTGGGTGTAGGGCCAACAGTTCGGCGATCAGCAACAGTCAGGACTTGGGCTCGG
>CAZHAC010000401.1:0-2199 GCA_964529765.1 uncultured Actinomycetes bacterium | reverse complement strand
AGGGCTTCGGTCTCGAGGTCGTCGAGCAGGTGCCGATCCGGATCCCGCCGAACTCAGAGAACCGGCGCTACCTTGAGACCAAGCGCGAAAAGCTGGGTCACCTGCTCTAGCAGAGAGAGATGGGTGTCAAAGGGCTGAAGCCTGACCTGAACGCCGCCGGCATGCGGTTGGCGATCGTGGTCGCGCGCTACAACGAGGACCTCTCCAAGCGTCTGCTTCGGGGTGCGATGCAGAGCCTGAAGGCCCACAACGCCGACCAGGACCCTGACGTGCACTGGGTGCCGGGCGCCTTCGAGATTCCGCTGACCGCCCTCCAGCTGGCGGAGTCGAGCCGCTACGACGCGGTCGTCTGTCTCGGCTGCGTGATCAACGGAGAGACGGCGCACTTCCAGTACGTGGCCGGGGAGTGCGCTCGCGGCATCATGGACGTCCAGCTCGACACCGGCGTCCCCTGCGCCTTCGGCGTCCTCACGACCTTCGATCGCGACCAGGCGCTGGCCCGCTCGGGCGAGAAGAACAACAAGGGCGCCGAGGCCGTCGAGGTCGCGATCGAGATGGTCAACCTGCTGCGCAGCGTCGACGAAGAGGACGAGGCCGAGGACTAGCGGCCACCCTGCTAGATGGCTGCCGCAGCCGGAATCTGCCGGAGCAGGCCGGTCAGGCCGCGCAAGCGCTCGGCCAGAGCTCGCCGGCGAGGCAGCAGCGACAGCAGCTCGCGGATTTCACTGCGCTGAATGCTGGCAGAAACCGAGTCCAGCGCCGAACGGGCAACGTCGAGTGACCGGGTGGGATCCATGACGTTGTCTCCCATCACCTGCAGGTCCCGGGCGTCCGGCTCGAGAACTACGACGTGGGTGCCGGCGTCGAGCAGCATCGCCACCTCTCGGTCCAGCTGCGCCGCCGCTAATCTGCGCAGCCCGGCGTGCATGCGCTGGAGCGGGCTCCAGCCGGCGTGGCCGTCGCGGGCGGTGAGTGGGCTGACAACGACGACCAGGTCGAGGCTGCAAGCGGCCAGCAGATCGGCGTTTGACATCGAGTGCAGGCCGCCATCGACATAGAGCCGGCCGTTGATGCGCACCGGCTGGAAGAAGCCGGGGATTGAGCACGAGGCGGCCACGGCCTCCGCCACGTGCGCGGGCGGCGCCCCGGTGCTGCCGAATACGACGCGCTCCCCGCTCTGGTAGTCACAGGCGACGGCCCAGCAGTTCGGATGCGCGACCCAGCCGTCCGGCCGCAGGCCGTGCGCGGCGGCTCGGCGAATGGTTCGCTGGATGGGCTCGGTGGAGACGAGACCCTGTGGAGCGAGACCGCCGATCGATTTGAGCACGGAGATGCCGGTTCGGTCGCGGAGGCCGTTCAGGGTCAGCCGGAGCGACCCGGGGAGCGGCCGGGGCAGGCCACGTCGAAGGTATGCGTCCTCGGCTGCCAGCTCCGCCAGCAGCCAGCCGTCGAGGTCCTGAATTCCCTCCACCGCTCGCCGGCGGGCGGGCAGCAGGCGCTCCGGGCTGACCCGGGAGGCAGTCAGAGCCGCGAAGACGGAACCCGCGGAGGTGCCGATGATGAAGTGGGTGTCGGCCGGATCCCAGCCGGTGCCGGCCGCCACGGCCGCCAATGCGCCGGCCGTCCAGGCTCCCCCAAGCACTCCACCGGCGCAGAGCACGAGGCCGGTGCGAGGAGAGCCTGGTCGAGGTCGACGTTTTCGCATTTAGTGATAGCCAGGCTATCACATTTGTCCATACGGCTCACAGTCCCCAACTGAAGACGGCAGCCGGCGACAGCCGGACGCGCTCGGGCCCGACCGCCTCGGCATGGCCTTGAATGGCAACCCCGCGCCGCGGTCCGAGGACGTCGACGACAAACGCGGCTCGCGATTCGATGCCCAGGTTGCGCAGCTTGGCGCCATCGGCGTCGAACTCCAGCGAGTGGTCATCGAGCAGCGCGTAGGCCACGGGCATAACGTGGGGCCAGCCGCGCGGCGAGACGGTGGCCAGCCGGCCGATCCGTTGGGATCGCAGAAACTCGGCTTCCTGATCGGAGAACCGCACCCTGCTACGTCCGCTGGCGCGCCTCGGCCAGGAAGTTGAGCGCGTTCACGTAGGCGTGGATGCCGGCCTCGATGGCGTTGGTGGAAGCCCCGGCGCCGACCACGATGTCGTCGTCGAGCGCGAGCTGGATCATGGCTTCGGCGATGGCGTCGTG
>CAZHAC010000400.1:0-2207 GCA_964529765.1 uncultured Actinomycetes bacterium | reverse complement strand
GCCGCGCCAGCTCGGCCGCGATGACACGCAGGCCCGCCGGGCTCTGCTCGCCTGTGCCGTTGACCTCGACCTGCCGCGCCGATCCGTGTAGCGCGGCGCATCACATCCGGCGGACGCTCGAAATCGGCTCCGGCCATCGCTCGCTTGAGTCCGATGTCGTCTCCGAAGCGGACCGTCTCCTCGTGCGCGGTCGACGTGCAGCCTGACGACCAGAGCAGGCCGGTATAGAAGGTGGCCGAGACGTCGTCTGGACCAACATCGGCCGATTCAGCCAGCCTGGTCGCGAGGAGGCACACGCGCAGCGTGGTCTCCATCGGCATCCCGGTCCCGAGATCAGCCGCCAGCGACAAGGCCGCCAGGAGCTCCGAGAGCCGGAGGTGTGATTCGGTCACGACGGCCGGGTTAAGCGGAGCGAGCGGGCCGGACCCCGGCGTAGTAGCTCAGGCCGCCCCAGCTCAGGAAGGCGCGCGCCAGAGCCGGCGGACCGTCGATGCGCATCCGGCCCGAGGCAAGCGCCGAGCTGAATGAGAGGCGGCCGCGGTGGACGTCGGTCAGGGTGACGCTGTCGGTGGTCACCACCAGGTCTTCGTCCAGGCCCGGGCTCTTGACACAGACCTCCGACTCCGGACGGTCGACGAGCATCCAGAACCGCTCCTGCGGGCGATCGGTGAGGTCGAAGCGGACGACCACCCGGCTGGGCGGCAGCTTGTCCGGGTCCATGAACTTGGCCCAGCCCCAGAGCACCATGCCGGGTTCGTAGTCGCGCGGCCCGAGTTCGAGCCAACGGGCACCCCAGGTGCCCATCCGCATGACAACGTCGACGAGCTCCTGGCCCGCGGAGGTCAGGTAGTAGCGAGAACCGCGCCCCGCCGGAGCAGCCACACGCTCGATCACCCCGTCGCGCTCGAGCGAGCGCAGGCGCTGGGTGAGCAGCGTCGACGACATCCGGGGGCAGCCTCGGTGGATCTCGCTGAAGCTGTGGCAGCGCAGGTGGATGTTGCGCAGGATCAGGGGCGTCCAGCGTTCGCCGAGCACCTCGGAAGCCTTGGCGATCGGGCAGTACTCGCCATAGCCGCGTCCCACGGAGGCGCAGTTTGCCACGGCGCACGCAGAACGCAAGTACAGAATTTGTTGTTGCCCTGGTGCCGGCCCCGCATGATGCTGCCCCCATGAGGACGATTCCCGACCTGGCCGCCTTCAAGGGCACGCTGATTCGGCCGACGGATGCCGGCTACGACGGGGCTCGCAGGATCTGGAACGACGCCATCGACAAGCGACCGGCGCTCATCGCGCGCTGTGCGGACGCGGACGACGCCGGCGTCGCGCTCGCCTACGCGCTGGCTGAGGGCCTGCCGGTGGCGATCCGTGGCGGCGGCCACAACGTCTCGGGTTCAGCTCTCTGCGACGGAGGCGTGGTGATCGACTTCTCGGCGCTGCGCGCCGTCGAGGTGGATCCCGAGCGGCGGCTGGCCCGAGTGCAGCCGGGCGCTCTCTGGGGCGACTTCGACGCGGCGACCCAGGCGCACGGCCTCGCCGCTCCCGCCGGCATCGTCACGCATACGGGGGTGGCCGGCCTGACCGTCGGCGGCGGCTTCGGCTGGCTTAGCCGGCGCTGGGGCCTGACGTCGGACAACCTCAACTCGGTTCGCATGCTGCTTGCTGACGGGAACCGCGTCCGGGCCGCCGAGGACGAGAACCCAGACCTCTTCTGGGCGGTCCGCGGCGGCGGCGGCAACTTCGGGATCGTCACCGAGTTCGAGTTCCGGCTCCATCCGCTCGGAACGACCGTGCTTGCGGGACCGCTCATCTACCGCCCGGACCAGGCCCGCGAGGTCCTGCTCCACTATCGCGAGTTCATCACCGGGGCCCCCGACGAGCTGGCCGTGTATCTCAACCTACGAACGGCGCCCCCGTTCGACTGGGTTCCCGCCGAGCTGCGTGGCAGCGACGTCCTCTTCGTCATCCCCTGCTGGTCCGGCGACCTGGATGAAGGCGAGGCGTTCCTCAGGCCGCTGCGCGAGTTCGGACCCCCGGCCGCCGACCTGGTCGAGCGAAAGCCTTACATCAGCCACCAGTCGATGTTCGACGCCGGCGTCCCCCACCAGTGGGGCTACTACTGGAAGTCGCACTACCTGCCCCCGCTCAGCGACGGCACCATCGACGTGCTGCTCGCCCATTCCTGGCGGAAGAGCGCGCCCACCTCGTAC
>CAZHAC010000399.1:0-2207 GCA_964529765.1 uncultured Actinomycetes bacterium | reverse complement strand
GGCAACTTCTACATGCAGCTGGCGAGCGAGAGCGACCGGCGCCGGGTCCTGCAGATCGTGAAGGACCATAGCCGGCCGGAGCAGCGGGTCTTCGTCGGGGTCGTCGACCCGCTGAACCCCATGGTCGAGAGCCCGGAAGAGGTGCGCGACAGAGTGCTGGAGGCCGCCGAGTACCTGCCGGCCGCTCGTCTGGGCAGCACCGACGACTGCGGCTTTGCTCCCTTCGCCGACGACCTCTCGACCGCGCGCGGAACCGCGTTCGACAAGATCCGGTCCCGGGTTCTGGGCACGGAGATGGCCGCCCGCCAGCTCGGTCTTTAGCACTCCCCCAGCGTTCGATAGAACGCCACGTGCTGGCGCGCGCAGTTCTCCCACGTGTACCGCGCAGCCACCTCGCGACCCCGGTTTACGAGCCTTGCCCGAAGGCCGGAATCGACGATCAGCCGGAGCATCGCCTGGGCCAGAGCCTGACGGTCGTGGGGTGGTACAAGCAAGGCGTCCTGGCCATCGAGGTACTCGTGGAAGACGGGGATATCAGAGGCCACCACGGGCAGTCCGGCCGACATCGCCTCCAGGATGGCCAGGCCCCAGCCCTCCTTCGTTGACGGAAACACGAAGGCGTCGGCCGCCTGGTACCAGGCCGGGAGCAGAGTGTCGGCGACCGTGCCCAGAAGGTGGATGTCGGAACCGACTTCGAGGCCGAGCGCGGCGGCGCGGGCCAGGACGGCGTCTCGGTAGCCCGAATGGTCCTGAAAGGAGTGCTCGCCGACGACGGCCAGCACGGGCGGGCGACCCGTCTCTGTCCTGACCGCCGAGAGTGCCTCGACGAGCGCGAGGGAGTTCTTACGCGGCTCCAGCCCGCCCACCGTCAGGAACAGGAATCGCGCGTCGTCCCGGATCCGCGCGCGGCACGCCTGTCGGGCGGCAGCCGGCGCGCCGGCGAACCGCTGCGCGTCGACACCGTTCGTCACTACGACCGCGTCCACTCCGTACTCCTGCTCGAGCAGGCGCCGCCAGTACTCGCTCACCACCAGCACGCGGTCGGGATCGACGATCGACCGCCGCTGGCACTCGACAAGCGCGGCGGTCGTGAAGTCGTCGACGTGATGGACGGTTCGAATCACCTGGATCGGAGCGCCCTCGTCGCGCAGCTGAGTCGCGGCCCGCGCGGCCAGGCAGTCCTGCGCGTGAAGCACGTGACAGCCGCCGAAGGAGGCGCGTTGCAGCCCGCTGACCAGGACTTCGACCGTCTGCGTGACCCGGTCTTCGAGCGTCGCCGCCGGGACAGGCGCCGGGATGATGGTGTGCGGCACCTCGGTCGGGCGAAAGAATCCTTGCTCGGGATCGCCCATCGCAAAGACGTGAACCGGCTGCCCCAGCGCATTCAGCGCCTCCGCCAGGTACAGGGTGTGGACGACGCCACCGCGCGGCTTGGTCGAGTAGGTGACGAGGGCCACCGCTGGCCCCGCACCCGCATAGGGCCAGGTCACGGTGCCTCCAATACGATCTCCGGCCGGCGGGCGGCGAGCGCTGCCGCAATCAGCGCCGCCCGGGCTCCGGTGGGGGCGATCAAGCAGCCCGCCTCCTCCAGCAGTCGGGACTGTGTCGCCAAGCCCTGCGGGTCGCGGTCGGTGCCGAGGACGTAGGCGACGACGGCGGGTGCGGCCGGCGAGCCGGTGACCGCTGCGCAGGCCGGGGCCAGGATCCCCGCCGGGTCGGGGTGCGAACCGTAGCCGAGGACGACGTCGATGAGAATGACCGCCGCCGAGGGATCCGCGGCCTCCTCGCGGATCCGTTGGGCCCTGCTTTCGGGGTCGATCATCGGGTGTGGCCGGCCCTCGGTGAACTCCTCCTCGCCGAAGTCGAGACAGATGTGGGCTCCGGGTGGAGCGGGAAGCCCCCAATCTCTCCGGAGAGGGGTGTTCGAGTGCACGGCACCCAGGCGCCTGGACAGGATGCCCATCGCCTCGAAGCAGAGCGTGCCTCCTGAGAACAGGCCGCGGACCGCGTGCCGGCCTTCGGGCAGACCCTGGAGAAGCTCCTGCACCTGATCGGGAAGGGCGAACGGCGGCGGTGGCAGCGGCCGCCCGAGCGTGCCCAGCATGGCTGTCACCGCCTCCTCCATGCTCCGGCACAAGCGAACGCCTGGAGGGCATTCGGGCTCCTGCTGCAAGCCGATGAGGGCCGCCACGACCGGCTTTCTTGCC
>CAZHAC010000398.1:0-2207 GCA_964529765.1 uncultured Actinomycetes bacterium | reverse complement strand
CGAACGGGCCTGGCGTGCGTGTGCTCGATGACCGTCGTCACTCCCGCGCCGAGGGCTGCCGCAGTCGCCGTCGGGAAGTCCTCGCGCATCGCGTCCCCCGGGTCCATGAAGTGAACGTGGGCGTCGACCATGCCGGGCATCACGAGGAGGCCGGTGGCGTCGAAGGACTGACGTGATCGGTGGCGCTCCTCGGTCACCGCGGCGATGCGCTCGCCGGCGACGTAGACGTTCGCGCGCCGGCGCCCGCTTGCGCTGACCACCGTTCCGCCTTCGATGCCCAGGTCGTAGTCGGTCATTGACCCGCGCAATCCTAGCCAGTCTTGCCGTAGACTGCCGCCACCGTTTCGTTTACTAGAACGTCATTCCGCTACGCGGAACAGGAGGCGCGATGGCCGAACAGCTGACCCCGATTGGCAAGGGCATGGACCTCTCCTTTCTCGAGAAGCCGCACGAGTTCGATCCGCGGCGCACCTACAGCACGACCGCCACGGATTGGCAGGCTCGAGTTGACTTCGACCGCATGCGCCGAGACCGGCTGGCGCGCGCCCGGATGATGATGGAGGAGCACGACCTGGGAGCCCTTGTGTGCTTCGTGGGCGAGAACATCCGTTACATCACCGGGGTCTACCAGGGCAACTGGAAGAACAACATCTTCATCCGCTACTGCGTCCTTCCCCGGGGTGGCGATCCGGTGCTCTTTGAGACGGCCGGGTCGGACCTTGAATGCGCCAAGATCGACGCCCCCTGGCTGAAGGGAAACATCCGCCCCGCGATCACCTGGAAGTGGGCGGAGACGGCCGAGACGATGATGGCGGACCGCATGGTCGGGTCGATCTATCACGTGCTCGAAGAGCACAAGCTGACCAAGGAAAAGATCGGCGTCGACATGATGGACCCCTCGGCGACCGCGGCGTTTCAGCGCGCCAACCTGAACACCGTCAGCGCCTGGCCGGCGATGTCCGGCGCTCGAGTCGTCAAAACTCCCGACGAGATCGAGTGCCTGAAGATCTCTTCGGCGATCGGCGACACGTCGATGTGGAAGATCGAGCACGAGTGGCTGAAGCCGGGAGTCACCGAGGCCCACATCACCGCAAAAGTCAACGAGTACCTCTACGAGAAGGGCTTCGACTTCGTGTACGACATCATCGTCGCGTCAGGAGGCAACACCAGCCCCTATCGACGTTGGCACACCGACAAGACGATCCGGCTCGGCGACCTCGTCATTGTCGACCAGAACGCGATCGGTCCCGGCGGCTACTTCGTCGACTTCGTCCGCTGCTTCAAGGTCGGCGGCAAGCTCACCCAGCGGGAGAAGGACCTCTACAAGGAGTGCCACGAGTCGATGTACGCCGCCATCGAAATGATGAAGGCCGGCAACACCACCCGCGACGTGGCCGAGAAGCTGCCGGTTTACGCCGACGACGAGTACGGAACCGTGACGCTGCAGCAGTTCGCGCACTCCATCGGCCTCTCGCTCTACGAGGGTATGTGGATCTCGCGAGCCTACTCACTCCAATACCCGGTTGAGCTCAAAGAGGGCATGTACTTCGCGGCGGAGACCTTCGCCGGCCATCCCGGGCTCGAGCAGACCGTGCGCCTCGAGGAGAACCTGCTGGTAACCAAGGACGGCCCGATCATCTTCACGAAGTACCCCTTCTACGACGAGGCCCTTTAGCGTTGGGCGCGCGCGTCCTGGTCACCGACCAGGTCTTCGGCGGAACGAACATCGAGCGTTCGCTCCTCGAGCCGATGGGCGTCGAGGTGGTGGAGGCGCCCGACGCCGAGGAGGCAACCCTGATCCGGCTGGCGTCGGGAGTCGACGCCATGTTGGTCTGCTACGCGCGCGTCTCCGACGCGGTAGTCGAGGCGGCAGCTCCGACCTGCCGCCTCATCGCCCGCTACGGCATCGGATACGACAACGTCGCCGTCCCCACCGCGACGCGGCTGGGGATCGTGGTGACCAACGTGCCTGATTACTGTCTGGACGAGGTCGCCGATCACACCATGGCGCTGCTGCTGGCGGTGGCGCGCGCCCTGCCGTCCCTCGACCGGCTGGTTCGGGCGGGCGGCTGGGAGGTTCCGAAGACTGGTGTCCACCGCCTTCGGGGCCAGCGCCTTGCGCTGCTCGGGCTGGGGCGGATCGGCCGCCGCGTAGCAGACCGGGCGCTCGCGTTCGGACTATCCGTCGCCAGCTACGACCCCTACCT
>CAZHAC010000397.1:0-2210 GCA_964529765.1 uncultured Actinomycetes bacterium | reverse complement strand
ACCGAGATCTCGTACAGGGCCTGGAGGGCGCTCCCTTCGAGCGCCTTCTCCTGGCTTGACATGGCGCGTTTCACATCTTGACCTGGCGGAGTCTCAGGGCAGGATCGGGGCGCCGTCAAGGAGGCGTCAACGCGCGCGCATTCGGACCAGGTCGTTGATGGGGGACGCAGCCTGGGCCTGGCCGAGGCGGGGGACGCCGAGCAGGTCCTCGATGGTCGCCAGCAGCGAGTAGTGGTCGTAGGCGCGCGCGCTGGTGGCCCCATGGTCGTCGGGTGACACGACCAGCAAGGGAACGTGGTTGGACGCTGAACCGTCGTCCTCGTCCCAGGTGATGAAGAGCACGCCGCCCGCCTTCCAGGCCGGCGACGCGGTGATCTGCCCGACGAGCCCGTCGAGGTACTGGGCGGCTACGCTGAGGTCGCAGTCGTGGCCGTCGTGGCAGAGCCCCGGCGTGATCCAGGAGAGGCGCGGGGCCTGGTCGGCGGGAAGGGCGAGGTCGGCGCCCAGCTTGGAGATGTCGACGACCTGGCTCGGGCAGCTACCGCCGAAGTAGGCATAGGCGTCGTGCTTCAGGGCGTAGGGGGCCGGGCTGGTGAAGCAGTCGCCGGTCAGGCCCTCGAAGTAAGCGCGCCAGGGCACGTGCTTTTGGTCGAGCTGGACCCCGATGCCGGTCAGCGGCAGCTGGTGGTAGTCGTCGTCGGTGATCCCGAAGGTCTCGCCCGACGTCATCGCCAGGTAGTTGGGAAGGCTGGGGTGGGCAACCGCGTGGTAGTCGGTCGCCAGGCCGTAGGTGGCGGCCAGCCGCGCGATCGTGGGCTGAGCGAGAGCGCCGGAGTAGGCGGTGTTCTCCATCACCACGACGAAGACGTGGACCGGTATCGCTTGAGCAGGGGAACTGGTCGGAGCGTTGGCGGCGGGGCCGCCTGGAGTGCCGCTGGGGCCGCTTCCCGCGGGAGTGGAATTGCTGCAGGCGATGAGCGCCAGAATCGCCGCCAGGAGCGCCGAGAGCCTGGGCATCCTGAACGATCCTATCCGGAGGCGCAGGCCGTCCAGTCGACCTCGTCACCAATCTGCGAGTCGACGCCGAAGCCCGGAGTGGGGCGGAGAACGGCTGCCAGCTGCTGCGCGTGGCCTTGTGTGTCCATGCGCATGGCGACGCGGACGCAGGGGACGGTGTCCGCCCGGTCATAGGCGACATAAGAGTCACCGCGCCAACCGCCCGCGAGATCCCGAATCCCGGTCGCGCTCGATCGGTGAGGAACGCGCTCGAGAACGAAGATCAGGTCCTCCTCGCCGAAGACTCCCGTGTCGAAGGCGCGCCCGTCCGGCGTCGGGTCGCTCACCGCGGCGGTCGCGAAACCGGACAGGTAGCGGTCGGGATGCAGAACCTCCGTCGTGTATTTGGGGCGCGAGGAGCCGAAGGCGGCGTCGAGTCGAGCCTGGCCGCCGGCCTCGAGGAGCGACGCCGTGAAGGGCGGGCCGGCAATATACGGAAAGGCAAGCATCTCCTCCAGCACGGGCGGAACGTCCGCCGGCAGCGACGAGGCCTCGCCCACGGCCTGCCGGCGCTGCTCGGGGGTCAGTGTCATCAGGTACTGGTTTTCGATCCGCCGGGCATCGCCCTCGATCAGCGCCCGATAGGCGTCGGTCTCGATGCCGGAATCCGATCGACCCAGCCGGTCGATGCCAAACCACTGGTCCTGGAGCGCGTGGGTGAGTTCGTGGACCAGCACGTGCTGAGTTGTTGGAGAGGCGTCGCTACCTCTTACGACCAGCTCCTTTGTCTGGGGGTCGTAATAGCCGAGGACGCCACTGCTGAGGAGCTCGTCCTCGACGTGAAGGAGGTCTGTTCCAGGTGGGATCAGGTGGGTGGCTCGCAGCTCTTTGGAATCTCTCTGCGTCGCCGCCCGGTCGGCCTGGTTGCCGGACCGGACATGCTGGTTGAAGGCCTGGTCGTCGAGGTAGGTCACCTTCACCGGTCGCTTGAACTTGAGACCCCGGTGCTGCTCCACAAACCTTTCGGCGACGGGGATGATGGCGGCGATCGAGGTTGGGCTCGGCGCCTGCGGGACGCGGCTCCTGGGTGCGCCAGGCGGCGCGCAGCCGGCGGCGAGGACGGTGACGAGAAGCGTCGCGAGACCCGCCAAACGCGTCCGCATCTAAACTCTGGAGTCTATGGCCCGGGTGCTCGGCCTGCGCTGCAGGGAGTG
>CAZHAC010000396.1:0-2211 GCA_964529765.1 uncultured Actinomycetes bacterium | reverse complement strand
GCCGGCGGTGGTGGTTTGGGCATGTACATGGCCAGGACGGAGCGGCGTACGAGATCCGCCGCGTCGACCGCCTCGCCCCGCGCGGCCAGCGCCCAGCCGATCAGTGGCGCACTGTGCGGCTCAAGCGCTTCCGTGATCCGGCGCGCGGCCGCGCGCGCGTCCGCGTCGCCGTCGGCGAGGCGCGGCAGCACCACCGAAAACTCGCTCGAGCCGATGCGCATCACGGTCGCTGACGCCGGCAAAGCTCCCTTCAGCAGCCTCGCGATCTCGACCAGCGAGGTCGTCTGGCTGTAGTCGCGAAGGTGGACCCTGAGCACGGCCGTAGCCAGTCCCTCTTCGGCGTCCGCGGCAAGAGCGTGGCGCAGCCGGTCGTCGTGCAGCGCCCGGGTGGGGAGGTGCGTGAGGGGGTCGACCAGGTTCTCGATCGCCGAGATCTCGGCGCCGACACGCAATCGGGTTACATCCTCGATTGCGAAGAGGAGGAACTCGCCGTCGTCGACGGTGATTCGCGAGCCAAAGCACAGCGCCTGCCGGACCTCACCGTCGTCGCTGAGGATCCGGCATTCGAGCTGGAGCCGGTCCACGCGGCCGCCGGCGAGCGCGTCGACGAGTTCGTCGTCGTAATCGTCGGGATGCAGGAGGTCCCGGAGTGGCGATCCGCGGCGAGCGCGATCCCAGCCTCCGGGTAAGCGCCCGTGGCTGACGATCTTTCCTTCGAGGTCGGTCAGGAGAAGCCCTTTCAACTCACCCCTGGGCTCCTACCACAACCCTACCCTCGGGGTCGTCGAAAGCCCAAAACACCTCAACCATGACTGAAGGGTCAGAGCACACGGCGTTTGAGGGTTGCGCTATCACACTCCCGGCGACAGAGTCATTTAACCCTCTGGTCTAGTCATAACTACCCAATCTGGACGCGTCAATCTGAACGCGTCAGTCTCTAGCTGCCGACGGTGGGCTGGGGGGTAGCAGCGGAGTCGGATCCTGGAGCTCGCCGTTGACGCGAAGCTCGAAGTGCACGTGCGGGCCCGAAGAGTTGCCGGTCGATCCCTCGAGCCCGACTGGCTGGTCCTGGGACACCTGGTCGCCGACGCGGACGAGCGGCAGAGCCAGGTGGCCATAGAGGGTGGCCAGCCCGTCCCGGTGGGAGAGGACAACGTAGCGCCCGTAGCCTTTGCCGTCGTCGCCGACGGCGGCAACCGTCCCATCGTCGGCGGCCAATACCGGCGTCCCGGCCGGGGCAGAGAGGTCGAGCCCGGTGTGGAAATGGGCGAAGCCCAGGTAGGGCGGTTCGATCGCCAAGTCCGTCGGGCCAAACAGCTGTGTGATCGCAGCCCCCGGCTCGGGCCACACGAAGCGGTATCGCTGCGAGTGGCCAGGGCTGAGATTGCCTGTTACCCCTGGGTTGGCCGCGATCCAGAGGAGCGCCTGAGTCCAGGAGTTCTGCATGGCCTGGGCGATGATCCGCTCCTGTTCCTCCTGCAGCTGCTTCGCGATCCGGTCGGCGAGCTCCGCCGACTGGCGGTCGAGTAGGTTGATTTCGTCCTCCGTCTGACCGATCGACTGCGACAGCTCCTGATCGCCGGCTGCCTGCTGCTTTTGCAGGTCGTAGAGCCGGGCGACATCTGTGCTCAGTCTGTCCAGGAGCCGCACCTGCTCTGCCCTCGCCTGCTCTGTGCGCTGCCTCTGAGCCGCCGCTTCCGACCTCTGGGCCGCGATCCGGTTCTCGATCTCGGAAGCTCGGGAGCCGGCGGCGATCAGGTCGGCTGCCTCCGTCACAAGCTCGTCCGCACTCCTCGCCCGGGCGATCAGCACCAACAGCGAAGAGGGCTGGTAGTAGACCGCGCGTGCGAGCAGCCGGATCTGCGCTTGCTCGCCCCGAATCTGTGCCTCGAGGGTGGCTGTCCGCTGCTGCGCGCCGTCGATCTCGGCGTCCAGTGACTGCATGTGCTGTGCGGAGTCGTCTATCTGCCTGCGCAGTTCGGCCTGCTGGCGGGTGTTGTCGGCAATCGACTCGTTGAGCTGATGGTGCGCGCTCCGGGCCGCGTCCAGGTTCGTTCGCAGCCGCTCCCGGATCTGGTCGAGGTGTCGCTTCTCCGAACAGAGGCTGGACGTGTCGCTGTCCGGGCAGGACGGCGACGGGCTTGTACTTCGGGTCGGAGTTGGGGTCGAGGGCGGCGTCGGAGTCGGGGCTGGCGTTGGTGTCGGAGTCGG
>CAZHAC010000395.1:0-2218 GCA_964529765.1 uncultured Actinomycetes bacterium | reverse complement strand
TCTCGTCGATGACGATCACTTCCGGCATGTGGTTCTCGACCGCCTCGATCATCACCGCGTGCTGCAGTGCGGGCGTGGAGACCTGCATACGGCGCGCCCGCCCGATACCCGGATGGGGGATGTCGCCGTCGCCTCCGATCTCGTTCGAGGTGTCGACGATGACGACGCGCTTGCGCAGCTCGTCGGCCAGGATGCGGGCGCATTCGCGGAGGATCGTCGTCTTGCCAACCCCCGGACGGCCCAGCAGCAGGATGCTCTGGCCGCTGATCACGATGTCGCGGATGATCTCGGCGGTGCCGCTGACGGCGCGGCCGACGCGGCAGGTGAGGCCGACCACCCGGCCTTGCCGGTTGCGGATGGCGGAGACCCGGTGGAGGGTGCGCTCGATCCCGGCCCGGTTGTCGCCTCCGAATTCGCCGACGCGCTCGGTCACGTACTCGAGGTCGGCGTCGGTGACCGGGAGGTCGCTGAGCACGATCTCGCGGCCGGGGACACGCGCCTCCGGCTCCCGGCCGAGATCGAGAACGATCTCCAGCAGGTCGGCTGGATTGGTGAGCTGGTGCAGCGACCGGTAGATGTGGGGCGGAAGCGCCTTGGCCAGGAGCTCCAGCTCCCGCGGCCAGGGGGTCTCGATTCTCTCTTCCATGCGG
Organism: uncultured Actinomycetes bacterium; assembly: GCA_964529765.1. Lineage (GTDB taxonomy): Bacteria > Chloroflexota > Dormibacteria > Dormibacterales > Dormibacteraceae > CAZHAC01. The sequence continues at coordinate 1,568 of CAZHAC010000395.1, read as the reverse complement.
AGGCTACTTACCCGAATGAGGGGACCAGGCCCTTCTCGCGGACCGGCTCACGCAGCGCCAGCTCCTTGACGAGGAGTGCCTGCGTGAGCAAATTCGAGAAACCACGCCCTCGAAGGGCGTCGATCATGTGCGCATCATAGTGGCGGAGGTTGCACCAAGCCGGACCGCCGCCGGTCTGGGCGAGCGCGTGGTCGGCCACGTCCTCGGCCAGCCCCGCCTCGGGGAGAGCCATGAAGCTCAGCGCGTGAGGCCGAGACGGCTCGGAGCTGCGCACTGTCCGCGACCAGGCCACGATCTCCACACGGTCCACGACGGACTGCTGCCCGCCGGGGCCCTCTCGGAGCATCTTCCATTCACGGTACGTCGGCGCCTCGACTTGTGAGACCCCGAGCGGGGTGACCTTGCGGTAGAGCTGGTACAGCATCCGGTTGTCGCGCCCACGTACGGGCCGCACCCCGGCGGGAATCACCTCCCGGTATTCCGGTGCCTCGGCGAAGAGGACGTTTTCGGTCGCGTACTGCCGGAAGCCCTGGTTCCGGATCACCGGCGTCAGCGGATCGTCGAGGGGGACGCGTACGAGGAGCCGGATGACGCCGCGCTGGAGGGCTTTGTTGGCCAGGTGCTCGATCAGGCGGGGTACCACGTCGTAAGGGTCCTGGTCCTCGTCCACGCAGAGGTTGATCACCTGCAGGGCCTTGGCGCCGGCCTGGAGGTTGATCGTCGAGCCGTTGGCCGAGGCCTGCACGAAGCCGGCCAGCTTGCCGTGGCCCTCGGCCACGTAGAGCAGGGTGTCCTGGGAGAGCGGCAGCAGCGCCGAGAGCGTGTGGGAGACGAGCGACCAGAGGCGCACAGACGGCGGCTGCGCAGACAGCGGCTGCCCGGCCCTGCGGTGGAGGTCCTCGATGCGCCCAAGATCGAGCAGGTTGGCCTGGCGGACTTTCACGGCGCCGCGGCCCCCGCTGTCAGCGAGTGAACGAACTGCTCATGCAGCCGCGGGTCGCCGCTCAGCTCGGGGTGAAAGGCGAGGGCGGTGATGCGGCCCTGGCGCAGGCCCACCGGCTGGCCGCCCTGGGTCGCGAAGATCTCGGCCGCGCCCACCTCTTCGACGAAAGGAGCGCGGATGAACACGCCAGGAAAGTCGCCCTCGAGGCCCTCGACCTGGACCGGCGCCTCGAAGCTCTCAACCTGCCGGCCGTAGCCGTTGCGGCGGACGGCGATGTCGAGGACGCCGAAACCGCGCTGGTCGCCGCGGCCGTCGCTGATCCGGTCCGAGAGCAGAATCATCCCCGCGCATGTGGCGAGCGCGGGCAGCCCGCCGACCAGGCGCTCCCGCAGGGGCTCCCAGAGGCCCATCCGCTCGAGCAGGATCTGCATCGTCGTGCTCTCCCCACCGGGGATGACCAGCCCGTCCAGACCCTCGAGGTCGCGGGGCAGACGCACGAGACGGGTGCGGGCGCCGGCCGCCTCCAGCGCGCCCACGTGCTCGCGAAAAGCGCCCTGGAGGGCGAGCACTCCCACCAGTGGCTGGTGAGTTGCCGTCACCGCGCTACCAGCCGCGTCCCGCCAGC
>CAZHAC010000394.1:0-2220 GCA_964529765.1 uncultured Actinomycetes bacterium | reverse complement strand
TGTGGCGGCACCTCACCGAGGGCACACGACGTCACATCTTGACAATCCTTCCACGACCTGAGGCCAGACATTGGAAGGCCCTAGGCACCCTATCGCCGGTTGTCCCAGCTCACATCTTCCGACACGTCCGAGCATCGCTTTCCCTCGCCTCTTCGCTGGCTCTTGCTGGCCCAGCTCTCAGGCGGCTTCGGGGGTCAGGTCTCAGGCCTCGCGCTGCCCATCATGGCCGTCATCGTCCTGCGCGCGACCCCTTTCCAGGTCGGCCTGTTGGGCACGCTGAGCTTCCTGCCCAGCCTGCTCTTCAGCGTTCCCGCCGGGATGCTGATCGACCGCTGGTCCAAGCGCGCGACCATGCTCGGCGCCGGTGTGCTGAAGTCGCTGACCCTGACCACCATCCCTCTTGCCTTCTACAGCCACAACCTGCACATCGAGCAGCTCTATGTCACCAGCTTCTCGCTGGGCACCCTCGGCATGTTCAGCGACGTCGCCGCCCAGTCCTGGCTACCCACGCTGATCGACAAACGCCAGCTGACCGGCGCCAATTCCCAGCTGCAGGCCGCCAGCTCGGTGTCCGGCACCACTGGCCCGGCCGCCGCGGGATTTCTGGTCCAGGCCCTGGGCGCCCCGTTGAGCCTGGCGCTCGACCTGCTCTTCTTCGCCGTTTCCGCCGGTGCCTACCTTGGCATCAGGGCAGCTGGAGTCGCTCCAAGCCCAACCCAGCCTGAGCCTTTCTGGTCGCAGGTTCGAGGCGGCTTCGGCTTCGTCTTTCGAAGCCCTGTCCTGGTCTCCCTGGCGCTGTGTTCAGCCACCGGCAACCTCGGCATCTTCGCCGCGCAGGCCGTGGCTCCGGTCTTTGCCTATCGCCAGCTCGGCTTGTCCGCCGGACAGATGGGCCTGGTCAATGCCGTGGCCGCGGTCGGACTATTCGGCGTCCTGTTCTCTGGCCATCTGCAGCGCCGGCTGGGCGTGGGCTGCACCCTGGCCCTAGCCCAGACCGTCGGCGCTATCGGCATGCTCTGCGCACCACTGGCTGGCTGGCGTGCGGCCCTGCCGCTGTTCGCCGTCTCCTGCGCCGTGGTCAATCTGGGCACCTCTATCTACGGCACCAACCAGGTCTCCCTGCGCCAGTCGGTGATCCCGCTTCAGATGCAGGGCCGGGTCAACGCGACAATGCGCATGCTGATCCTGGGTAGCGTGCCGCTGGCACAGCTGGCGGGCGGCGCACTGGGAGAATTGATCGGCATCCGGCCCGCCATGCTTCTTGGCGGGTCTGTCGCGCTGCTGGCCCCGTTCTGGCTGTTCCTAGGCCCGGTCGGGCGGATACGCGACTTTGACGACGCCCGCTTGCTGGCCCCGCCACCCTCGGAAGAAGCGGCCTTGCTGGCTGCATAAGCTCGTCGTACTCGGACCGGAGGGGCGGCTCACCGCACGGATGTCGATGACGAGAGCAACGGCACCGTCGTGATGCAGCGAATGTTCATGCTTGGTCGCTTCAGTACCTCCTTCCATGGTCGAAGACGTTGAGCAGCGGGCGGCCGTCGAGATAGCGGTGCAGGTTCTCGATGAACAGGTCGACCAGGCGCTCGTTCTCCTGGACCACCGTGCTCGCCGAATGGGGCGAGATGATGACGTTGGGCATGCCCCACAAAGGGCTGTCGGCCGGGAGCGGCTCCTCGGCGAAGACGTCGAGGGCGGCCCCGCGAAGGCGCCCTGCCTGCAGCAGCTCGATGAGCGCCGGCTCGTCGACTACCGAGCCGCGGCCGACATTCACGACCACCGCCCTTGAGGGCAGTAGCTCAAGGCGCCGGCGGTTGACCAGGTTTGCCGTCTCCGGCGTGTCCGGCACGGCGATAACCAAGAGGTCAGTCTCCGGCAGCACGGCGTCCAGCCCGTCGGCGTCGACGACCCTATCCACTCCGGGCGGTACGTCGCTTCCTGGAGTACGCCGGTGGCCGGTAACCCGGATACCGAGCGCTGAGCTCAACTCGGCGATCCTGGCGCCAACCCTACCAAGGCCGATCAGCGTCATCCGCGAACCCGCGACCTCGTGTCCGCAGAAGCGTTCCCAATGACGCTGTGCCTTCCATTCGGCCACCTGCGGCATCTCCTTGGCGAAGTACAGCGCCGCCAGCACGACGAACTCCGCCAGCGGCTGGGCGTGGATGCCGGCCGCATTGGTGATCAGCAGCGGTGACGAGGCCAGACCGAGCTTCTCGACCA
>CAZHAC010000393.1:0-2232 GCA_964529765.1 uncultured Actinomycetes bacterium | reverse complement strand
GTGACCAGGAAGATCTGGTTGTTGGCGCCCATCTGGTGGTTGACGAAGGCCGTGATGGCGACGCCGATGCTCCAGCCGAGGAGGCCGCCGATCAGACCGATGGTCGCCGACTCGGCGAGGAACTCGACCAGCATGTGCCGCGTGGTCGCACCGACGGCCTTCTTCAAGCCGATCTCGCGGACGCGCTCGCTGACCGCCATCAGCATGGTGTTGACGACCGACAGGCCGCCGATCAGGAGCGAGATCAGCGCGGCGCCCGTGGTGATCGCGGTGAGGATCACCGTCGCTGATTGGTAGTCGCTGATCGCCTGGCTCGGGCGCTTGGCGCCGAACTGGGGCAGTTCGCTGTTGATGGCGTCCGCGATCTTGTCAAGCGTGGCCACGCCGGCGCCCTTCGGGCCGTAGACGCTCACGCCCTGGACGAGGTCGTTCATGTTGACGCTCGAGCGGATGGCCGGCGACAACTGTGCGGCCGCCAGAGCCTGGGCGTCAGGCAGGTTGATCCAGGCGATGTAGTCAGGCAGCGTGTGCGTACGCTGCGTGATGCCGACAACCGTAAACGTACGCTGCACGAAGTCAGGCGCCGCCTTGCGCGGCTTGACCGGGAGGGCGATGGTGTCGCCCACGTGCTTCCCGTATTCGACGGCGACGTCGCTGCCGAGCACGACCTGGCCGGGCGCCCCGCTCGGGAACTGCCCGGTTGCCAGCTGGAGGTTGAAGTTGGAGTACTGATCGATGTACGGGTCCCAGGTGAGGATCATGTCGTCGGGCCCGATGAAGCGGCCCGACGTGCCCGGGGCGAGAGGCATGCTGACGGTCGGATTGATGGCGGTGACGCCGGGGATCGAGCGCAGCTTCTGGGCGTCCTCGAGCGTGATGAACGACTGGCGCCCATCGCCCGCAGCCTGCACCTGGACGCTTGATCCGTAGTAGACGAGGCCGCCGTTGACGATGCTCGTGATCTGCTGCGCCAGGGCGCCCAGCGTCGTCAGCGCGACGATGCCGATGACGATGCCGCTGATGGTCAGGCCGTTGCGCAGCTTGCGGCGGGCGAGGTTGTTGAGGATCTCCATCTTTCTTCTCCTAGGCGAGGGCGGCCGCGCGCTGGCGGACGTCCTCCACGACTTCGCCGTCCTTGAGGCGGATCGTGCGGTCGGTCTGTGCGGCAAGGTCGAGGTCGTGGGTGACCACGATGATGGTCACGCCCTCCTCCTCGCGCAGTCGGTGGAGGAGTGCGATCAGCTCCTCGGCGGTCTGGGTGTCGACCGAGCCGGTTGGCTCGTCGGCGAGGATCACCGCCGGCCGGTTGACGAGGGCACGCGCGATCGCGACCCGCTGCTGCTGGCCGCCTGAGAGCTCGTCCGCACGGTGCTTCAAGCGGTCGCGGAGGCCGACCGCGTCGAGCAGATCGAGCGCGCGGCCACGACCGTTAGGGGTGTTGGAGCGCACGTAGCGGAGCGGCAGCATCACGTTCTCCACCACGTTCAGCGCCGGAAGCAGGTTGTACTCCTGGAAGATGAACCCGATGCGCCGCCCCCGCAGTTCGGCCCGGCGGCGGTCGGACAGCCTCGTCGTGTCCTCGCCGTCGATCACGACCCGGCCTGAGGTCGGGCGCATCAATAGGCCGGCCAGGTCGAGGAGGGTCGTCTTGCCGCTGCCGGAGCGGCCGACCACTGAAACGAACTCGCCCGAGCGGATGCCCAGGGAAACCTTCTCGAGCGCTCGGACTTCGCTCGCTCCCTGCCTGTAGTGCTTGCTGAGCTCGACGAGCTCGATCTGTGCCATGACCGCGAGTCTCGAAGCGACCTGTGGAGTGTTTAGGACCGAGCGGACGCGGAGTGGTGTCTTTTCGGTGTCGGGCGGGTGGTCGGCTCAGCCGCGGGCGTCGAGGTTGATCGCGCCGTTGGTGGTCCGAACCGTGATCGACGCGCCCGTGCCCGCGCCGAGGTTCCCCGACAGGGTCCGCTGGAGGCCGCTTGTGCTGTGTGACGGTCCATCGGGCCGTTCGACGTTGATGGCCCCGAAGTGGCTCGTGAGTGCGTAGGTGGCGTTGGTGTCGGGTGGGACCAGGATGTTGACGGCGCCGTTGCGCGCCGCTACGTCCAGGGTTCCGCCGTTGATCCGGCCTTTGAAGTTAACGGCCCCGTTGCTGATTGAGACGCTGTCGCTGCTGGTCACGACGATGTTTTGCAGGTCGACGCCCCCCGAATCGACCTCGACCTGGAGCGGGCC
>CAZHAC010000392.1:0-2248 GCA_964529765.1 uncultured Actinomycetes bacterium | reverse complement strand
CCAGGGCACCGGCCGGCGGCTGGCCACGTACCAGGTGCAGTAGCCATAGGCGAAGCGGTTGCCGCCCGCACTCCCGGCGGCCGGCCCGCCGGGGGTCGACGCGCTTGTGCTCAGCGAGTGGCTGGTGCTGACCGAGGGCAGGCGCAGGACGCTCAGCGGTTGTTCGAAGTCGGGCCCCCGGCCGCCGGGGATGACCAGCCGGTCACCGGTTGTCAGGTGGGCGGGGTCGCGTACGTAGTTGTAGTCGGTGATCGCCTGCGGATCGGCCGAATACTTCTGGGCCAAAATGGCCACGGAATCGCCCTCGACGACGGTGACCACCACACCGTTGACCGGCGGAATGATGATCTGCTGGCCGGCCGCCACGTCCTTCTCGACACTCTTCAGGGCGTCGAAGTTCGACCACCGGATGGAGTCGACGCTGACTCCGAATTTCTGGGCAACCGCGCCCAGGTTCTCACCCGAGGCCACGGTGTACACGGTGGCCGTGTGCGACTTCTGAGCCGCGGTCGGCACGGCGACCGGCTTGATGATGGTGCTCGTCCGGCCGAGAGCGACACTGCCCACCGACCCGCCCTCGGTGCCCACCATCCCCTCCGCGTTGAGTGCGCCGAGGCGGAGTGCCAGCGAGGACGGGAGGTTGCGGTCGACCGATGCGAAGCCCGCAACGCAAGTCGCCACGAGCAGCACGACGCCATGTGTAAGGTACCGGCTTACCGTCTGTACGGTTACTACCCCCCGGCAAGTAGGCGATGGAATATCGCCGCCCTAAGCCTGTTGGGAGGCTAGCAGCCGCGCGATGCCCGGTCAAGGCAGCTCAGAGGGGCAAAAAAGGTGAGCAGCGTACCCATAAAATCGTCCCAAGCATGAAGACAGCGGAAGAGCGACCATCGGCTTTCCAGCATCGAACCGGCCCGATGACCGGACTCGGTCGCGAGCTCCAGCCCGGCGACCGGGCTCCGGACGCGACGCTCGCCGGCAAGGGTTTCGTGCCGGAACCGGTGCGGATCTCAGACTTTGCCGGCCGGGTGCTTTTGCTGAGCACCGTGCCCTCACTGGACACCGCGACCTGCGACCGGGAGACCAAGCGCTGGGAGCAAGAGCGTCTCGCGATCGGTCCGGAACTGCAGATGCTCACTGTCAGCATGGACCTGCCCTTCGCCCAAGCCCGCTGGTGTGGCGCATCGGGAGTCGAGCACACGACCGCGTCCGCCTACCTGAACCCGGACTTCGGCGTCGACTACGGGGTGACCCTCAAGGAGAACGGGCTGCTCGCGCGTGCAGTCTTCGTCATCGACCGCGACGGCACTGTGCGCCACGTGGAGTACGTGCGCAGCATCGGAGATGAGCCCGACTACGAGGCGGCGCTGGCAGTCGTACGGGACCTGCTGGGCTAGAGCCCGTTCAGAGTCAACGTCGCGACCTCGTGCGAATCGAGGTCGACGGTGCAGATCCGGTGGTTGTTGGTGTCGGCCACATATAGGCGATTGCCCAACAAGGCAATCCCGCCCGGCTCGTTGAAACCGCCCACCACGGTCGTGACGTTGCGCTCGATGAGGTCGATCCGTTTGACCTTTGAGTTGAGGGTGTCGGCGACGTAGACGGCGCCGGGAGCGGCGGCCACACCCAGCGGGTGCTGGAGCAAGGCCTGTTCGACGGGGCCGTCGCGGTCGCCGAAGTCGAACAGGCCCGTGCCGACCAGGGTCCGGACACTTCCTTCCACGGAATCGACCACGCGCACCCCGGATATCTCGCTGTCGGCGACGAACAGCAGATCGCCGTCGGTCGACAGCCCGCTTGGCTGGGCGAACCAGGCCTCGCGAAGGTCATCGTCCTTCTGCCCTTCGTGCCCGCTTCCGGCCCACACCGTCGTCGCGCCGGTCTCAGGGTCATGACGGTAGAGCTGATGGCTACCGGCCATCGCGATGTAGAGGAAGGGATCGAGCCAGCAAACGTCCCAGGGCGAACGTAAGGCGCCCTCGGCAAGGTCCTCTCCGCTCATCGCGGCCTGGCCAGTGCCGGCCACTCGCTCTACCGCTCCGCTGCCGATGTCGATCGCGAGGATGGAGTGGGCCCCTGTCTCCGCCACCCACAGACGCCCGCCGCCGAAGGCGACGCCCTGAGGACGCGTGATGCCGGCGAACACCCTCTCGACGCGGCCGTTCAGTTCGGCCAGCACCACGCGGTCGTGATTCGTATCGGCGACCGCCAGCCAGGGACCGGAGGCGTCGGCGGCTACCTTGCCGGG